>JAKAPL010000117.1 GCA_021807105.1 Myxococcales bacterium
AGGCTGCGGACGGAAGCCTGGAGGCTGCGGACGGAAGCCTGGAGGCTGCGGACGGAAGCCCGGAGGCTGCGGACGGAGCCCTGGAGGCTGCGGACGGAAGCCCGGAGGCTGCGGACGGAGCCCTGGAGGCTGCGGACGGAGCCCCGGAGGCTGCGGACGGAGCCTGCGGACGGGGCCGCGGAGCGCTCGGACGGTGGGAATGAACCTCCGGACCGAGCCCGGCCGTCGAGGCCGTTGCGGTGCTCGCCAGAGAGCTCCGCACCGCACGAGCACTCTCGGAAGCGGTCGATCAGAACGTCGCCAGCGTGACCAGGGGGTTGCCGCCGGTTCTCGCGCCGGCCGGCGCCACCGCCCGCTTGGTCATCATCTGCGCGTAGACCGTCCCCGCCGTTCCGATCGCCGATCCCAGCAACCCGAGCGCCACCATGAGCCCGCCGCTGCCGGTCAGGAAACCAACCCAGATGAGCGCCCCTTCGACGGCCGCGCCGGCATACGACGCGAGCAAGGTGTCCAGGAAGTCGGGCTGCCACGTCCGGCTCCCCGCCCCCAGGCTCCAGACGAGCACCGCGTCGACCACCGGCGTCGTCGCGAGGACGGCGAGCGCCACCGGCCACGGCACCATCCCCGACCCGCAGGACCCGATGCAGAGGGCCGCTACGGACAACTCGGCGTAGAGCGACCGAAACACGAAATCGGTCGCCGCCTCTCCCACGGTGAGACCCAGCTCCAGGCGGTCCGCCGTCGGGGAGGCGGCCGCCGCGATCGCGCCGGAGGGCTCCGGCGGCGTGAGGATGAGCCGCGCCCGCGCGGGGCGGGCGGCCGCGAGGGCGGCGGCGAGGAGCATCCAGACGGTGAGGCGCGGGAGGGACATGGACGGTCGAGAGTCTACGTACACCCGGCCGCTTGTCCACCTCCCGTGACGCACCCGCGGCCGCCCCGGGTCGTGAACGGGAGACCCGCGCCTCCGCGGAAACTGGACAACCCCCCGCCCCGGCGCAAGACTGGCCACGGATGGACATCGAGCAGTTCCTGGCCGCCTTTCCCCCGCAAGCCGAGCAGCTCCTGCTCGTACTGTTCCTCTCCTTCCTCGTCGGGCTCGAGCGTGAGTGGCGGCCGGGCGCCGCGACGGCCCCGGTCTTCGCGGGCGTCCGGACGTTCCCGCTCTTGGGCCTCACCGGATACGGCCTCGCCCTCGTCTCCGGGACCTCGCCCTGGCCGGTCGCCGCCGGGGTCGTCGCCGTCGGCGGGCTCATGGCCGTCTCGTTCCACGGCAAGCTCGCTGCCGCTCATGGGAGCGGGCGCGGCTCCGGCTTCACCTCCGAGATCTCGGCGCTCCTCGTCTTTGTCCTCGGCCTGCTTGTCGCGCACGACCTCTTCTGGATCTCGGCCGCCGTCGCGATCGCCGCAGTCCTCCTGCTCGAGTTGAAGGGCGCGCTCGAACGGCTCTCCCGGCGCGTTCCCCATGGCGAGATCCTCACCTTCGCGCAGTTCCTCGTCCTCACGGTCGTCATCCTCCCTGCGGTCCCCGACCAGGATTTCACCCGCTTCCACTTAAACCCATTCAAGACCTGGGCGGTCGTGGTCGCGGTAGCGACGATCTCGTACGGCAGCTATGTGCTCCAGAAGCTCCTGCGCGGCCGGGGCGGCCTCCTGCTTGCCGCGGTGCTGGGCGGCGCCTACTCCTCGACCGTCGCCACCGTGAGCCTCGCGAAGCGGGCTGCCACAGGCGGGCGGCCGCGCCTCTTCGCGGGCGCGATCCTGGTCGCCTCGGGCGTGATGTACCTGCGGCTCGCCATCCTGGTGAGCCTCTTCAACGGCGACCTCATGGTGAGGCTCGCGCCGACATTCGTCGCGCTCGGGGTCGCGGGGCTCGGCGCCGGCTTCCTCTGGTCGCGCATCGGCGCGGACGGCAGCGGGCCCGTCGAGCCCGTGGAGAGCAGGAACCCGCTGGAGCTATCGGCCGCGTTCCTCTTCGCCGCCGTCTTCCTCGCGATGGTGGTCGTCACCCACGTCGCGCTCTCGTGGCTCGGGAAGGGCGGCGTTTACGCCCTCGCGACCCTGATGGGCGTCTCGGACGTGGACCCGTTCATCCTCTCCGTGACCCAGTCCGCGGGCCACGCGACGCCGCTGCGCGTCGCCGCCGGCGCGATCGCCGTCGCCGCGGCGAGCAACAACGTGATCAAGGGTCTCTACGCGCGCGGCTTCGCGTGCAACGAGGCCGGCACCCAGGCTCTCGGGCTCCTCGTCGGGCTCGCCGTCCTCGGCCTCGCCCCGCTCGCGATCCGGTAGGCGGCGCGAGCCGGCCTGGGAAGGTCCGCGAGCGTGGACGGCGCAGCACCGGGACGTCCCGCGTCGCGGCGGGTACGGCACGCGCTCATGACAAGATTGCGCGACCGCGCGAAGCTCTCTCGACGCCCCGCTGCTTTCCCGGGCGGCCATCGGGTGGTAGGCTCCCAGGGCGATCGGTGGAACGAGGACATGGAACATGACGCCACGATTCACCGCCCCTGTCGCAATGCTCGTCTGGACGGGCGCACGCGAGCGGGGCAAGGGCGACGGACGATGACCGCGCGATCCCTTCTCCTCGTCGCGGGCGTCTTCGTGCCGTTGGGTTGCCTCGTGCAGGGCCCCGCGGGGCCACCGGGGCCAACGGGAACAACGGGGACAACGGGCAGGGGGGAGGCAGGCCCGACCGGCACCCCCGGCGAACGGGGGCAGGCGGGGACGCCGGGCGCCACCGGTTCGACGGGGACGAGCGGCCCCACCGGCCCTACGGGTGCAACCGGGGCGACGGGCGCGACGGGCCCCACGGGTACGAGCGGCGCGACCGGTGCGACGGGGACCACCGGCCCGAGCGGAACGACGGGAGCGACGGGCCCGACCGGCCCTACCGGTACGGGCGCGGGCGGCGGCGGGATCACGTGGAGCACCGTCACATCCTCGACGGCGGCAGCAGAGAACAGCGGCTACATCGTCGAGGCCAGCGGGGTGACGATCACGCTCCCCACCGGATGCGCGGTGGGGAATGAGATCGATGTCGTCGGCGACGGCTACGGGTTCACCGTGGCCCCGAACGGAAACGCCGTTGACTTCGCCCCCGGCACCGTGAGCGCCGGCGCATGGACATGGGCCGACCGGACGGATGCCGGGAGCCGGAACTGGGTCGCCGTAGCCTCCGACTCGACGGGGAGCCACCTCGTGGCGGCGGTGAACAACGGCGACATCTACACCTCGACCGACTATGGAGCCGACTGGACCGACCGGACGGGCGCCGGGACCCGGAGTTGGATCGCCGTCGCCTCCGACTCGACCGGGACCTACCTCGCTGCCGCGAACCGGGGTGGGGATATCTACACGTCGGGCGATTCCGGGGCGAGTTGGAGCGACCGGACTGGCTCCGGGAGTCGCCAGTGGAACAACAACAGTCTCGCCTCCGATTCGACCGGGAGTCACCTCATCGCGGCCGTCGGCAACTTCACGACGGGCGATGTGTATACGTCGGCCAACGGGGCGACCTGGGTCGACCACGCGGCTGCGGGAAGCCGCGACTGGCATGCCGTCGCCTCGAACTCGGACGGCAGCCACCTCGCGGCGGTGGCTTGGGGGGGGGACATCTTCACATCGTCGGACTGGGGAGTGACCTGGCATGACCAGACCGCCGCCGGGAACCGAACCTGGAACTCCATCGCCTCGGACTCGACGGGCACCAACCTCGTGGCCGCGGGTGCCAACGGCTCAAGTGGCGGCGACATTTTCACCTCCGCAGATTCAGGGGCAACGTGGACCGACCAGACGGCCGCCGGGACTCGGGCCTGGTTCGCCGTCGCCTCGGATTCGACCGGGAGCCACCTCGTGGGCGTGATCGGATTTGGCAACACCGGCGACATCTTCACGTCGACGGATTCCGGAACAACGTGGACCGATCAGACGGCCCCCGGGAAGCAGAACTGGGCCAGCGTCGCTTCGGATTCTAGTGGAACCCACCTCGTGGCGGCCGCCGTAGGCGGTGACATCTGGACCGGTCATGCAACCGGGAGTACGAGTTCGCTCGTCGGCGACGCTGGCGCGACCCTCCAACTCGTTTGCACGGGGACCGATACGTTCTACGTCCTCGGCGTGACGGGTACGGTGACCGCGGAGTAGGACCCTTCGGCGCCGCCGGGGGGGGCGGACGAATCCTCTGCCCTCGATGTCGCTAACCCCGCCGCGTCTCCCTCGGGATCACCGGCGACCCCCCACGCTCAATGCGTCCCCATCCAGACGAGCGTCGCGCCGGTCACGGCGAGCACGATGCCCGTGACGAGCGTGCCGACCCCGAGCCCCTGCAGCGCCGAGACCCTCGGGCCGTAGAACGCGCCGTCGGCCGCGCTCGCGCGCGCCTCGGTCGCCCGCTCCGTGGCCGCGGCGGAGAGGCCGTTGCCCGCGTACCAGCCCGCGACCCCGGCCCCCGCGAGGAGCGCGACGCCGCCGTACAACATCAGGCGATGCGCGCGGACCCTCTTTTGGGCCGAGACCTCGGCGCTGCCCGCGGGTGCCGCCGGC
The DNA here is from genome assembly GCA_021807105.1 of Myxococcales bacterium. Lineage (GTDB taxonomy): Bacteria > Myxococcota > Myxococcia > Myxococcales > JAKAPL01 > JAKAPL01. The sequence continues at coordinate 4,543 of JAKAPL010000117.1, forward strand.
GCCTCCCGCGCGGCGGCGATCGTCTTCGGCGGAGGCTTCGGCCTCGCGGCCTCGCTCGTCACGGTGACCAGGATCGGCGCGGGCGCGACCACGGGCGCGGGCGGGGGCCCGGGCGGCGGGGCCGCGGGCCTGGAGGCGAGGACCGGCGTGGGCGCGGGCGCGACCACGGGCGAGGGCCTGGGCGGGATCGCGGGCGTGGCTCGCGCGAGCGTCTGGGCGTGGACCTCTGCGATCAACCGCCGCACGACGGCGCGGCGGCCGCGGGTCGACGGGAAGTGGGGAGCTTCGGTGGGCCGCTGGGCGAGGGGCGCGCGGGCGGTCCGGACGGGCGCGGCGCGCTTCGCCTCCCGCGCGGGCGAGCCGCCGCGCGC
>JAKAPL010000063.1 GCA_021807105.1 Myxococcales bacterium
CGATCGCGCCGTCTCTTTGGTCGATCACGCCGTCTCTTTGGTCGATCGCGCCGTCTCTTTGGTCGATCGCGCCGTCTCTTCGGTCGATCGCGCCGTCTCTTCGGTCGATCGCGCCGTCTCTTTGGTCGATCGCGCCGTCTCTTCGGTCGATCGCGCGGTCTCTTCGGTCGATTGCACGGTCTCCTTGGGCGAGTGCACGGTCTCTTCGGTCGATCGCGCGGTCTCCTCGGTCGATCGCGCCGTCTCCTTGGTCGAGTGCACGGTCTACTTGGTCGAGTGCGCGGTCTACTCGGCCGAGTGCACGGTCTACTTGGCCGAGTGCGCGGTCTACTTGGTCTCCTGTCGCAGTCCTATCGTGACGCTGCGACAGGAAATGTCCACGTGGCGCAGAGGGTTCGTGGCGCTGCGCCAGGGTACGATGGGACGGCGCCGTTCGATCTCGACTCTTCGACGCGGGAGCCTCCGATGTCGCGGGCGCGGGCTCGACCCGCGGCGAAGACCGGCGCCACCCTCGCACGCTCACCCTTGCGGCTTCCCCTCCCGGGCCCCGAGGAGCGCGATCTCTTGGGCGAGCTCGCGGATCCGCTCCTCCTGCAGGGAGATCGCGTGGCTCTGGCGGAAGACGAGGAAGAGCAGCGCGCCGAGGCAGAGGAAGAAGAGTGCGGACGGGGCGTAGTAGATGCCCATCGCAGCCGCGAGCACGTCGATCGCGTGGCGCCAGACGGCGAGGGCGGCGACGGCGGCGCAGACGAGGAGCCAGACGAGCGTCCCCCGCTCGTCGGTGCGGTGCTTGCGGGCGAGCCGCACGACGTCGAGGGCGAGGAGGCCCGCGAAGGCGAGGATGAGGAGGCTCGAACGGCTCATGCCCCCGCTCTATCACTCCCCGGGTCCGTACGAAACTTGCGCGCCTCCGCCTTCCCGCCTATGCTGCGCCGCTTTCGTTTCGCGAAGGAGCAAGCAATGAACCTCGTGAATCCAACTCCCCGGCTGCTCGCGGCGGCGCTCTGCGCGCTGCTGCTGCCCGCCGGGCCCGCGCTCGCCAAGAAGCAGCGGCGGCGCAAGGAGAACCTCATGGCGGATGTGAAGGCAGGCAAGGACCTGTACGCGACGATCGACACCTCGATGGGGAAGATCGTCTGCAAGCTCTTCTCCAAGGACGCGCCCGCGACGGTCGCGAACTTCGTGGGCCTCGCGACCGGTGAGAAGCCCTGGCGCGATCCGCGGACGGGACAGGAGCGCAAGGGCAAGCCGCTCTATGACGGCACGACGTTCCACCGGGTCATCCCGAACTTCATGATCCAGGGCGGCGACCCGCTGGGCACGGGGACGGGCGGCCCCGGCTATCAGTTCGCGGACGAGAGGACCCCGGCGCACGACTTCAACCAGCCGGGCATCCTCGCGATGGCGAACGCCGGCCCGAACACGAACGGCAGCCAGTTCTTCATCACCGAGGCGCCGACCCCGTTCCTGAACGACGGGCCGGGCGCGCACTACAACATCTTCGGCGAGCTGGTCTCCGGGCTGGACGTGGTCAAGAAGATCGCGCGCGTGCCGCGCAACGGCTCCGACCGGCCGAACACGCCGGTGGTCATCGAGCGAGTCGAGATTGGCGAACACCCGCCCAAGCTCTAGGAGGCCGGTGTTTTTCGCGGGGACGCTTCACGCCAGTCCCCGAAGCCCAGTGCCGGCGGGACGCCGGCGTTCCCAGGTTACCCTCACGGTCGTCGTGCGCGTTTCACACCAGCCTCCTAGCGGCGCTGTCGACGGCGCGCGGCCGCTTCTCGCCGGCCGGAGCGTACGAGGGCCGGGAGGGACGCCGGAGGCTCGTCCTCCCGCGTCCCTCGTCCGGTGAACGTTTGCCCGATGGCGCCCACAGGTCCGGGTTCGTCGCGCTCGCCGGCGCGCCGAACGCCGGCAAGTCGACCCTGCTCAACCGGCTGCTTGGGCAGAAGGTCGCGGCCGTCAGCCCGCGGCCGCAGACGACCCGGAACCGGATCCTCGGCGTCCTCACGGGCGAGGGGTTCCAGATCGCGCTCCTCGATACTCCCGGGATCCACCGGCCTCGGCCGGGTCTGGCCCGGGCGATGGTCGAGACGGCCCTTGGCGCGCTGCGCGAGGGGGACGTGGCGGCCTTGGTCGTCGACGCCACGCGGCGCGGCGTCGAGGAGGAGGACGAGGCGCTCTCCGCCGTCCTCGCGGCCCGCGGCCGGAAGCGGGCGCTCCTCCTCAACAAGATCGACCGCGCGAGACGGCCGGCGCTCCTGCCGCTCATCGACGCCTTCCGCGCGCGCGGCCACTTCGATCTCGTCTATCCGCTCTCCGCCCTGACCGGGGAGAACGCTGAAGGGCTCGCGCCGGCCCTGGCCGCGCTCCTGCCGGAGGGGCCGGAGCTCTTCCCCCCGGAGACGCTGACCGACCAGGACGAGCGAAAGATCGTCGCGGAGTTGATCCGCGAGCAGGTCTTCCGGCAGACCGGGGAGGAGATCCCGTACGGCGTCGCGGTCGAGATCGAGCAGTTCGACGAGGGCCGCCGCGAGGGGCCTCGGCCGCTCGTGCGCATCCAGGCGACCCTGCACGCGGTCCGGACGTCGCACAAGGGGATCCTGATCGGCAAGGGCGGCCAGAAGCTCAAGGCGATCGGGACCGCGGCGCGGCGCGAGATCGAGAGGCTCCTCGGCTGCCCGGTCTTCCTGGGGCTCAACGTCCGCGTCGAGGAGGGCTGGACGGTGTCGGACGCGGCGATCCGGCGTTTCGGCTACGCGGGCGCGGGGCGAGGCGGTCGGGGCAGCCGACCCCCACGAAGCGGCGATCGCGGCGGGCGGGCGGGGTGAATCGCGTGGCCCTCTCTCGTGCCCTCCGGCGAAGCGACGGAGCCCGCGCCGTGAGCGGGGGGTAGCCGTGCTTCCCCTCGTCGCCATCGTCGGCCGCCCCAACGTCGGCAAGTCGACCCTGTTCAACCGGATCGTAGGCCGGCGGATCGCGCTCGTCGAGGACCGGCCGGGCGTCACGCGCGATCGCCAATACGCCGAGGCCGACTGGGACGGCCGGCGCTTCTCCATCGTGGACACGGGCGGCTTCTGGGCCGGCGAGGACGAGCCGCTGCTCGCCGCGGTCCGCCACCAGGCGGAGCGGGCGATCGCCGAGGCGGCGGCGGTGCTGTTCGTGCTCGACGGCCGCGCGGGCCTGACCGGGGCGGACGAGGAGCTGTCGAGGCTCTTGCGGCGCGGCGGGAAGCCGGTCTTCGTCGCGGTCAACAAGATCGACGCGGAGAAGGCAGAGAGCGGGGTCGCCGAGTTCTGGCGGCTCGGCTGGGAGCGGCTCCACCCAGTCTCGGCGGAACACGGCCGAGGCGTCGGATCGCTGCTCGACGATCTGGTCGCGGTCCTGCCAGCGGCGAAAGCCCGAGGGAGGGCGGAGGAGCCCGACCGAGGGCGCGGGGGCACGGGGGGCATCGGAGCAGCGCAGGCCGAAGGCCGAGCAGCGCACGGGCCCCCCGATCCGAACGCCCCGTTGCTCGACGATCGGGTCGCGGTCCTCCCCGCGGGCGAGGGCGAGGAGCCGGTCGAGCGGCCGCGCGTCGCGATCCTCGGCCGCCCGAACGTGGGCAAGTCCACCTTCGTGAACCGGCTGCTCGGCGAAGCGCGGTTCGTGGAGAGCCCGCTCCCGGGGACGACGCGCGACGCGATCGACGCGCAGGTGAGCTTTCGCGGGCGCGAGTACGTGCTGACCGACACCGCAGGCATCCGGCGCAAGGGGAGGGCGGGGGAGCGGATCGAGACCCTGGCCATCGGCCGTGCGTACGAATCGCTCGAGCGCGCGGACGTGGCCGCCGTCCTCGTGGACGCGACCGAGCCGGCCGTCGAGCAGGACGCGAAGATCCTCGGGCGGTGCGTCGACGCTGCGCGCCCCTCCCTCGTGGTCGTCAACAAGGCCGACCTGCTCGCGGGCGCGGCCGCCCGCCAGGAGGTGGTCGAGGCACTCGCCGAGCGACTCCCCTTCCTACCCGCGGGGACGCCCACGATCTTCGTCTCAGCGAGGGAAGGGCGGGGGATGGAGGCGTTCCTGCCGCTCGTGGGGAAGCTCTTCGATCAGGCGTCGCTGCGGCTGCCGACCGCGGAGCTGAACCGCTTCCTGCGCGACGCCGAGGAGGCGCATCCGGCGCCGCGGGCGGGCAACCACCCGGTGCGGCTCTACTACATGACGCAGGTCGGGATCAGGCCGCCCACGTTCCTCATCCAGGCGAACCGGCCCGAGAGCGTCTCGGAGGGCTGGCGGCGCTTCCTCGCCGCGCGCCTGCGCGAGCGCTGGCGTTTGCAGGTCCCGGTCCGCCTGGTGTTCCGGGAGCGGCCGAGGCGGGCCCGCCGGTGATCCCGCCCCGCGGGAGTTGACACCGGGGGCATAAACGTTGATCTTCTGCTGCCTTTCCCGGGCGGAAGGAGAGCGAGAGACGTGGCGGAGAACGCATCGAGAGCGGCGCGGATCGACCGGCTGGCGCGGCGGGCGAACAAGGACACCGACGCCTTTGCCGACGCGATGGCGCCGTACCTGGACTGGCTCGAATCCCACTGGAAGCTCGTGGTGAGCCTCCTCGGGGCGGCCGTCGCGCTCACCGTGGGGATCGCGGGCGGCGTCTCGTTGTCCGGCCGGCGCGGGCGGGAGGCCGCGGCGCGGTTGGGGCTCGCCTACGCGCAGGCGATGCGGCCGGTCGTCGGCAGCCCCGAGGCGGACCAGAGCGACCAGCCGGCGTCCGACTACTTCCCTACGGAGGAGGCGAAGCAGAAGGCGCTCGTCGAGGCCTTCGCCGGCGTGGCGAAGACGGACCCGGGGACGATGGCGGCGACGACCGCCGAGCTGTCGCTCGGGGACACGGACTGGCGGCTCGGCAAGTACGGTGACGCGCTGGCCGCGTACCGGAAGTACCTCGCCGAGGCGCCCGCGGACGACACGCTGCGCGCGTTCGCGGTCCAGGGCGAGGCCTACACGTTGCTCGCGCAAGGCAAGGGCGACGAGGCGATGGCGGCGGCGAAGTCGCTCGCGGACAACCCTCCGGGCGGCTTCGGGCGCGACCTTGGGCTCCTCGCGCAGGCACGGATCGCCGAGCAGACGGGCAAGCCCGACGCCGCTCGCGCCGCCTGGCAGAAGCTCTCCGTGGACGACCCCTCCAGCCCGGCCGGCCGGGAGGCGTCGAAGCGGCTCGCCGCGCTCGGCGTGGCGCCCGAAGCGGGGAGACCCACGCCCGCCCGCGACCGTTGGCCCACGCGCTAGGAGACTGGTGTCCCATGGCTGCCTGCTGCGAAAGCCGATCCCTTCGCTGGGAATGCGCGTCTCGATAGCCGGACTCGCCTGCCTGGCGGCCTGCGCGCCGCCGGGCCCCGGGACGCGAATCCTCTCGTCCACGGCGCCGCGGCTGCGGGAGCAGGTCTGGCACGTCGAGTGGCGCGTCCAGGTCCGTCCGGACGTCACCGAGGAGCCTCCGGTTCGGGCCCAACTGTGGCGCTGGCGCCCCGAGGAGACGGCCGTGCCGCTGGTGGTCGAGCCGGAGCACGAGATCGTCGTCGGCTCGACCTCCGGGGTCCTGCGCGCCTACGACCTCGAGGGCCGGCCGCGATGGCGCTACGCCGCGGGCGGCCCCATCGAGCAGCAACCGGCCTACGCCCGGGATGAGATCTTCGTCGCCTCGGCCGACGGCAGCGTGCACGCGCTCGTCGCGAGGACCGGCCACGAGCTCTGGAGCCGCGTGATCGGCGAGCAGCCGGCGACGCCGCCGGTCGTGTCGGGCGGGATCGTCTATCTCGCCACCCACCAGACGAGCGTCTTCGCCCTCGACGCCGGCACCGGCGCCAGCCGGTGGCACTACCGGCGCGAGCAGGAGCGCGAGTTCACCTTGCGAACCGTGGCGGCGCCCGTTCCGTCGGGCGGCTTCGTCTACACGGGCTTCTCCGACGGGACGACCGTCGCGCTCCGCGCGGACACCGGCGAGGTCGTCTGGCAGCGGGCCTCCGGGCCGGGAGACCAGTTCATCGACGCCGGTGCGACGCCGCAGCTCGCCGGCGGGCGGGTCTACGTCGCCACCTACCGGGACGGCGTCTTCGCCCTCGACGCGAAGAGCGGGGACCTCGTATGGCGTAAGCCGATGCCCGGCGCGACGGGCTTGCTCCTCCGGGATGGGTTGCTCTTCGTAGGCGCGGTCGGGAAGGTCGTCGCGCTCGCGCCCGGGGATGGGAGCCTCCTCTGGGAGAGAGGGCTCGGCGACCGGTCGCCGGGGCCGCTGCGCCTCACCGGCACGATCCTCGTCGTGCCCGCGAGCGACGCGCTCGTCTTCCTGAACGATCGGACCGGCGAGAGGCTCGGAGAAGGTTTCAACCCCGGTCGCGGCGTCGACGCGCCCGCGGCGATCGAGGGGCGAAACCTGTACGTCCTGTCGAACGCCGGCTGGCTCTACGCGCTAAGCCTGTAGGTCGCCGCCGCCGGCCGGCCGACGGCCGGCGGCGCACTTGACAAGAGCGCCAGGGGGGGAGCGAAACTCGGTTCGAGGATCGACGAGAGGCGCGAGCCCATGTTCAACCGGTACGTGATGATCGGGTTGTTCGGGATGGCAAGCCTACTCGGGAGCGCACCGGACGCCGTCGCGCAGAACGGCTCAGTCACCTCCGTTCCGTACCTCATCAACCTCTCCTCGGTCGTCTTCGCGTCCCCCGGTTGTGAGCCCGCCGACGCTGGATGCGGGCTCAGCTTGGCTAGGACGTGGGCCTGTTCGAACGATACGTTCACGATCGAGATCTGGCCCGATGCATGGGGTGGCATCACGTACGATCAGAATCCGGGGACCCCGTACGACCTCAACGACGTCGTTCTTCACGAATTCGGGCATGCGATCGGGCTCCAACACGAACCAACGGATCCGCAGTGTGTCATGTATCCGTCGCAGAACCTTTATGACCGATCACGCCGATCCTTTTGCATCCAGGACATCGAGCAGGCGGCATCACTGAACGGCATTCCGTGGGACACGACATACTTCCTCTGGCAGCCGACGGGCTGGCCCGATTTCTCGACCACCGGCTGGAGTTACAACGCGGTCGGGCTCAGCGGGGGTGGCAACCTGAATTACGGCTACGGATTTGGTTCGATCATGCCGAGCGACTCGTTCCGTGCGTTTGCTTGGACGGACGTGACGACGAGTCAACACCCTCACGGACGACTGGATCATCTACAGCGTCAGCCCGGACCTCGTGAACTGGTCGCCGCCGGAGCCCGTCTGGTTCTCGGGCTGGAAGGTTCCGTTGTCGCGCCTGCCGGTGGGCGCGACCTACGACCAGTTCAACGACTCGATCGTCGTCGTCTTCGCGAACTGGAACAGCGGAGACACGGCGAACTCGTGGGGGAGTTGCGACGCAAACGCGGACCCGTACGGTTGCTCGGGTGAACTGAACGTTGCGACGATTCCGGGCGGCACTACCCCCGGGGTCAACTTCAACGGCCCGTGGAATCTCCTCGACCCCAATGGGAATCCAACTATCGCCACTGGCCCGCCGGCGGTCGCGTGCGAGTACAGCGACCAGTGGGCCGAGTGCCAAGTCCTCTTCAACGGAGAGACGCTCCACCGCAACGTCCAGAGCTTCGAGTTCTGCCTGTGGAACGGCCAGTTGTGCGGGACGAACTGGAATCCGGGGGACCCGGACACGGGTGGCTGGACCGACACGCCAATCGGACTGACCTTCAACGGCCCCACCATGCAGGGTGACTTCGTCGCGGTCATCACGGAGGCTAACGCGCAAGGCCTGCTTTCGTTCATGGAGAAGCCGCGCGTCTACAACTTGTGGAACCCCTGGCAGTACCCCACATGGGACAACTGGTTCTACTGGCCGCCGAGCCACCTGGGACCTTCGGTCAACGTCCACGAAGGCTATCAGGGATACGACGTGCTGTTCGGGAACTGAAATGCGAAGGAGGTCATCATGAAGTCTGATTGCTGTTCGGGAACTGAAATGCGAAGGAGGAAGGAGGTCGTCATGAAGTGGGATCGGAAAGGCGTGGTGGGCTGCGGGATCTTCGCGCTGCTCGTGGGGTGTACGAGTCCACGGCCAGGGACCGGCCCGAAGGCAGCGCAACCGGAGGGGGTTGATATGGACCCTAACGTCTGCACCCTCACCCACCACTCCACGCTCGTCGTGAAGGCGACGATCTCCGGCGTTGGCGCTGCCACCCAGGCATCGCAGGCAGGGCTGTCTACCGCCGACAGTCAAACGCTGTTCCTCGATCCATCGACCCCTGTCGTTCCGTTGTCGCTGGTTGTCGACGGGCCACCCGTGGTTCACGCCGGAATCGCGACACCGCCGTCGACGCTATCGATTCTCTTCCCCGGCAGCGGCGCTCCCGACGGGCCGGACGGCAAGGCGGCGAGCGGCGGATACTTCTTCTTGACGCGGGACGCGGGGAATTGGGTTTGTCTGTACGAGGGCTTCTTCACGCGTGACGCGGCAACGGGCCTGTTCTGGAACCCCGGTGAATACCGCGGGTCGGAGATCAGCGAGGCGGACCTCCAGGCCAAGATCGCCGCGGCGCAGCAGTCGAGCGCGCCGTGCCTCCTTCCCGTCTGCCCGGAGGGCGGCGCCATGACCGACGCGGGGACATGCATCCCCCCGGACGCCGGGCCGCCGGTCTTCTGGGACGCCGGCCAGCGCCAGCCGTAGCCCGGGACCGTCGCCATCACCGGCGCCGACGGTGACGGCGGTGACGCCGCGACGGCGCTTGGGGCCGCGGTGGCGGCGGCCCGATCGAGAGCGAGGCGACGAAGGGCTGGAAGGCCTGTTCGTCCGGGCCCATGGGCAGCGCCGCGTGTTCGCCGTCGAGGACGTAGCGGCAGCACTTCGTGGCCGGGAGCGGGCGCGTCGGGACGACGAGGATGTCGAGGCCGCCGTCGCCCGCCGTGATCCGCGTCCGGTTCGGCTCCATCCGGCCGGCGTCGTCGAGGATCCGGACGCGAAGATCGGAGAGCGGAACCGTCCGGAGATCGAGCTGCGCCCAGGGAGGCAGCGAGGCGTCCGGCAGCTCCAGATCCGACGTGCCGCCATCCCAGAGGGCCGTAAAGCTCGTCACGGGCAGCGGCGGCGGTCCGGCGTCGGCGGCGGGCGGCGAGATCCCGGCGTCCACGAACGAGGAAGGCGCCGGCGTCTTCGTGGAGCACGCCGCCGTCACGGCGAAAAAGCCGAGAATCGGCCTTATGTAGCTTTTACGGCGCACCGGCCTGGTTGTTCACTCCCACTCGATCGTGGCCGGAGGCTTGCTGCTGATGTCGTAGACGACCCGGTTGATCCCCCTGACTTCGTTGGTGATCCGGTTCGAGATGCGCGCGAGGAGCTCCGCGTCGAGGCGCGCCCAGTCGGCCGTCATCCCGTCCGTGCTCGTGACGGCCCGCAGGACGCAGGTCGACTCGTAGGTCCTCCCATCCCCCATCACGCCGACCGACCGAACGGGCAGGAGCACCGCGAACGCCTGCCAGAGCGCCGCCGCCTCCGGCGAAGCAGAGATCTCCTGCTGGACGATCGCGTCCGCCGCCCGGACGATCGCGACCCGCTCCGGCGTGACCTCCCCGACGATCCGGATCGCGAGGCCCGGGCCCGGGAACGGCTGGCGCGCGATCACGACCTCGGGGAGACCGAGCTGCCGCCCCAGCTCCCGCACCTCGTCCTTGAAGAGATCGCGCAGCGGCTCGAGCAGCGTGAAGCCGAGCCGCTCGGGCAGCCCCCCGACGTTATGGTGGCTCTTGATGGAGGCGGACGGACCGCGGACGCTCGCCGACTCGATCACGTCCGGATAGAGGGTCCCCTGCACGAGAAAGTCGGCGCCGCCGAGCGCGCGCGCCTCCTCCTCGAAGACGGCGATGAACTCGTGGCCGATTCGCTTGCGCTTGACCTCGGGATCGGTGACGCCCGCGAGCTGCTGTAGGAATCGCTCGGCGGCGCGGGCGCAGGAGAGCGGGATCCCGAAGTGGCGCTCGAAGACCTCGCGGACCTGCTCCCCCTCGCCGGCGCGCAGGAGACCGGTGTCGACGAGGACGCACTGGAGCCGGTCGCCGATGGCGCGGTGGACGAGGACGGCGGCGACCGCCGAGTCGACGCCCCCGGAGAGCGCGCAGAGCGCCCGCCGCCCCCCGACCCGCTCGCGGATCTCCCCGACCACCCGTTCGACGTAGCCGGCCATCGACCAGTCGCCGCGGCAGCCGCAGATCCCGCGGACGAAGCGGCCGAGCATCGCGCCGCCGTCGGGCGTGTGGACGACCTCGGGGTGGAACTGGACGCCGAAGAGGCGGCGGCGCGGGTCGGCGACGGCGGCGAACGGAGAACCCGGGCTGCGGCCGATGACGGAGAAGCCGGCCGGGAGTCGTTCGACGCGGTCTCCATGAGACATCCAGACACGCATCGTCCCTCCGGCCCCGGCAGGAAAGAGGCCGGCGCCGTCGAGGACGGTGAGGTCGGCGGCGCCGAACTCACGGCGAGCTCCCGGCGCGACCTCCCCGCCCAGCATCCGGGCCATGATCTGCTGGCCGTAGCAGATGCCGAGGACGGGGACGCCGAGGTCGAAGACAGCCGCGTCGGGCACGGGCGCGCCCGCGTCGCCTACCGAGGCCGGCCCGCCGGAGAGGATGACGCCCGCCGGCCGCAACGCCCGGAGCCGATCGGCGCTCGTGTCGAACGGGTGGATCTCGCAGTAGACGTGCTGCTCGCGGACGCGGCGGGCGATGAGCTGGGTCGTCTGGCTCCCGAAGTCGAGGACCAGGATGCGTTCGGGCGGGCCGCTCACGATCGCTGCCCACCCCGGGAGCGAACAGGCCCCGTCGCCGCGCCTCGCGGCTGGAACCGGTCCGGCGGCCGGGTCCGGTTTAGAGACGTCGCCACCCACTCCGGGAGGACCCGACCCCGGGCGGCAGCTCTCGCGACCTCGAAACGTTGACAGCCGGTTCGCCGGCCCGCTAAAAGTTCAGTCATCGTGCGCCATCCTATACGGCTCGGTCTGCTGGCGGCCAGTGCTCTCTTCTCCGCCTGCGCCCACGACGCTTACGGTCCCAGCTCCGACGACCGGCTCGCGTCCGAGGTGAACGAGAACGCCGAGCTGACCGCGCCTCGCCCGGCCGGAGAGATCCAGGGGTGTCAGGACCTGACCGAGCAGCTCGCCCGGGCTCGCAACCCCGGGCGCTCCGAAGTGGCCCGGCTCGGCAGCTACATGCGGCTCTACCATACGTTGACCGTTCGTCTCGCCGCGAACCAGCGGCTCTTCGACCGGGAGCCGGATCTCGTGTACGGCGGCGGCAAGGGCCAGGCGGCAGCCGACCAGGCGCGGGCGGAGCAGGAGCAATGCCAGCGGATGTCGGCGGATGCCCGCTCGGAGCTGGAGCTCTTCGTCCGTGACCTCTTCCAGCCGCTCATCATCACCGATCTCGCGAGCGGGCGGCGGGTCGCCCGCGTCTCGTTCATCCTCCTGCGCAGCGCGATCAAGGAGCTGGAGCTCGCGGACGCGCCGGCGCTGCTCCAGCGGATTGCCGCCGCGGAGCGAATCGTCCGGAAGCGGTAGGGTGGGCCTCGCCCGCCGGCGGGATTACTCCAGCCGGTAGTTCGGGGCTTCTTGCGTGATGATCACGTCGTGCACGTGGCTCTCCCGCAAGCCGGCCGCGGTGATGCGGACGAACCGGGCCTTCTCCCGCAGCTCCTCCAGGCTGGCGCAGCCCAAGTAGCCCATCCCGGCCCGCAGGCCGCCGAGGAGCTGGTGCACGTTCATCGCGAGGGTCCCCTTGTACGGCACCCGGCCCTCGATCCCCTCGGGCACGAGCTTGTCCCCGTCCTCCACGTCTGCCTGGAAGTAGCGGTCCTTCGACCCCTGACGCATGGCCGCGATCGACCCCATGCCGCGGTAGGCCTTGTAGCTGCGCCCTTGATAGAGGACCACGTCGCCGGGCGCCTCCTCGGTGCCCGCGAAGAGCGACCCGATCATCACCGCGGACGCGCCGGCGGCGAGCGCCTTCACCAGGTCCCCGCTGTACTTGATCCCCCCGTCGGCGACCACCGCGATGCCCTCGCGGGCGGCGACTCGGACGCAGTCGTCGATGGCCGAGATCTGGGGTACGCCGACGCCGGCGACCACGCGCGTCGTGCAGATCGAGCCTGGCCCGACGCCGACCTTCACGCTATCGACGCCCGCGTCGATGAGGGCGCGACAGCCGTCCGCGGTCGCGACGTTCCCCGCCATGAGCGGCAGATCGGGATGGCGTGCCCGTATTGCCCGGACCGCGTCGAGCACGCCCTTCGAGTGGCCGTGCGCGGTGTCGACGACGACGAGGTCGCAGCCCGCCTCGACGAGCGCCTCGACCCGCTCCTCCCGGGTCGGATCCACGCCGACCGCCGCCGCGCAGAGCAATCGCCCCTTCGCGTCCTTGGCGGCCCTCGGGTGGGTCCGCGTCTTCTCGATGTCCTTGGTCGTGATGAGCCCGCGCAGCATGCCGCGGCCGTCCACGACCGGCAGCTTCTCGATCCGGTGCTGGTGGAGGAGGGCCTGGGCCTCCTCGGGCGTCACCCCCTCCGGCGCGGTGACGAGCTTCGTCGTCATCACCCGCGCGACCGGCTGGTCGAGGTTCTTCTCGAAGCGGAGATCGCGGCGAGTCAGGAGGCCGACGAGCTTGCCGCCGTTCGTGATCGCGATCCCCCCGATCCCGTGGCGGCGCATCAGCTCCGCGGCCTCGGAGACCGGCGCCTCGGGCGAGAGCGTCACCGGGTCTGCGACGATCCCGCTCTCGAACTTCTTGACCTTGACGACCTCCGCTGCCTGCACCGCAACCGAGAGGTTCTTGTGGATGACGCCGAGCCCGCCCTCCTCCGCCATCGCGATGGCGGTCCGCGCCTCGGTGACCGTGTCCATGGCGGCCGAGAGGAGGGGCGTCGCGAGGCGCAGCCCGCGCCCGAGCCGCGTGGCAATGTCCACCTCCCGCGGCAGCACGGCGCTCGCCGCCGGGACGAGGAGTACGTCGTCGAAGGTCAGGCACTCCCGCAGCGGCGGCTCCAGCATCCCCATTTCATATCAGAAATCGACGGTGGCTTCGCGCACCCCGCCGGCCCCCACCGCGATCGGGATCGGCCGTGGATCGGGCTTCTTCGAGCCGAGGGCGTGGGCCTCGACGAGGTAATCGCCGGGCGGGAGCTGGACCTCTTCGACCTCCTCCGCCGGATGGCCGCTCGGAAACAGCCAGGAGCTCTCGTGGTAGACGGCGGCTCCCCGCAGGATCTCCCCCCGCAGCTCGGTCGCGCGGATCTCCCCGAGCCGGTACCGGATCCGGACCCGCGTCAGCTCCCTCCCGCCGCCGCGGCCGATGAACCACCAGGCCCCGAGGACCACGCTCGCGAGCACGACCCCGCGCCGGACGAACGCACGGGGACGCGCCTCGCATCTTAGGACCACCTCGACGGCCTGGCTCGGTCCGGGGATTAATTCACAAGCTCTCACTTCCCCTTGCGCCGCGCGCGCCGCAGGCCGACCTTCGGCCCGCTCACCAGCTCCGGGTTCAGCTCCTTGCCTTGGGGATGGAGCTTGACCTCGGTCTTGATCTCGATCGTCACGTCGGTGAGGAGCTTGAAGAGCTCCTCGTGGAGCTGCGAGGACTCGAGGAAGCGGCGCACCTCCTCGCCGAGGATGCGGACGATCTCCTCCTTGGTCCGCTCCGCCTGCGCGAGCAGCGCTCCGATCAGCTCCTTGGGCAGCTTCAGCTCGCCGACGAGGTTGCGGATCCCCTCCTCGGTGAGGAAGAGCGCGCCGACGCCGGCGACGAGCGCCTTGCGCATGAAGTCGGTCGCGCGGCCGCGAAGGGTCTCGTCCGCCCGCTCGCCGGCCGGCGCGTCCTGCCCTTCGAATGGAGGATCCGGGTCGAGGGGATCGTTCATCATGGCCTCCAGCAGGAGACGATGCCCCCGCGTCCTGCAGGGTCACCGCGCATCGGGTCTCCTGCGCGAGAAGAACCTCGTGCGCCGAGCGCGAGGAGCGCGGGGCGTCCCTCCGAGGCGGGCGACCGAGGCGGGCTCTCTGGAGCATTGCCCCAGGGCGCGCAACGCCGCGAGCGCGGGCCAGCGGCGCCCGAATGCCAGGGGATTCTCCGGACGGGACACTAGCCGTTCGCCGTCCTGAAGATCGGGAGCTTCGTCGTGGCGCTCCGGGCCGACACCTGGCCCGCCACACGCCGGGCCGTCTCGGCGAACGCGCGGGCGAGCGTCGAGTCCGGCAGGCCGACGACGACCGGAACACCCTTGTCGCCGCCCTCGCGGATCGCCGGGTCGATCGGGAGCTTCCCGAGGAACGGAATGCCCATCCGTCCGGCCGCCTTCTCGCCGCCCCCCTGATCGAAGATGGGCGTCTCGTGGGCGCATTGGGGGCAGACGAAGGTGGACATGTTCTCGACGAGCCCGAGCACGGGGATCGAAACCTTGTCGAACATCGTCTTCGCCTTGATCACGTCCGAGAGGGCGACGTCCTGGGGCGTCGAGACGAGCACCACCCCTGCCGCCCGGACCTGTTGCGAGAGCGTGAGCGGGATGTCGCCCGTCCCCGGAGGCAGGTCGATGATGAGGTAGTCCAGCTCGCCCCAGCGCACGTCGCGCAGGAGCTGGACCATCGCGCCCGCGAGCATCGGCCCGCGCCAGATGACCGCTTGCTCGGGGTCGACGAGGAAGCCGATGGACATGACCTCCATCCCGAAGGCGCGCAGCGGCTCGAGGCTTTGCCCGTCCTCCGAGCGCGGCCGGGCGCCGTAGAGGCCGGTCATGATCGGGATCGAGGGGCCGTAGAAGTCGGCGTCGAGCAGACCGACGGCGGCGCCCGTGCGGGCGAGCGCGGCGGCGAGGTTGACCGCGACGGTCGACTTCCCCACCCCGCCCTTCCCCGCCCCGACGAGGACGAGGTTCTTGACCTGCGGTACGAGGTCCTGCATCGGCTGGTTGCCGGCGCCGGCGCGACGGACCTTGGCGCCCCAGGCGACGTCGATCTTCCCCACCCCCGGAAGCGCGCGCAGCACCCGCTCGACGTCGGCCTGGATCTGCTCCCGGAGCGGACAGGCGGGCGTCGTCAGCTCGATGGCGACGTGCACGTCCGCCCCGTCGAGCCGCACCTCCTTGACCATTCCGGCGGCGACGAGGTCTCGGTGCAGCTCGGGGTCCTGGACGGTCGAGAGCGCCGCCCGGACGTCCTGTTCGTTCATGGGGTCCATGGTCGAGGCGGTTCATAATCGGGACCCCCGGGTCCGTGTCAACCCGTCTTATTCACGGTACGGCGTAGCGAGGCGTTCGAGACCGCAGCCGAGAAGGGCAAGCGCAGCGACGACCGACGAGGCGTGCGTAAAGCACCTCCCCCCAAGTCGTTTGGAGGGTGGCAAGCCCCCCGCAGGAGGAAGGAGCGAGCACACCCCCCCATGTCGTTGTAGGGGTGGCAAGCCCCCCCTTCGCAGGCGCGGGATCGGACGCCGCAGCAGCCGGACCGTGAATAAGACGGGGTCAACCCGCGATCGGTGGGATCTGCCCCTCGCGCTCCAGAGAGCGGCCCGCCGATCGCGATGGGGCGCCGCGACGTCCGGCAAGCCGGAAGGGCGCCGCCGAGGGTTGCTCGCGGGCATCCCCTCGGGCATCATGCGCCGCCATGATCCGCGACTTGATCGACCTGCACATCCACGTGGGCGGAGCGGTGGCGCCCCACATCCTCTGGTCGCTCGCGCACCAGCAGGGGTTCAAGCTGCCCTTCAAGGACTACTGGGAGTTCTGCGACGCGATCGTCGCCCGGCCCGAACGGGTCCACAGCCTGGAGGATTACCTCGGGATCTTCCACGAATGGACGGAGAAGCTCCAGTCGAGTCCGGCGGCCATCGAACGTTCGATCTACGAGATTATCGGCAAGGAGTACCGCGGCAGCCGGGTCACGCAGATCGAGCTGCGCTTCAACCCGATGAAGCGCAACCTGGGCGGCGAGCGCGACCTCGACCACATCATCCACGCGGCCCTGCGAGGCATGGACCGCGCCTGTCTCGAGTATGGGGTGCGGGCGGGCCTCCTCTTCTGCCTCGACCGGGAGTTCTCCCCGCGCCTGAACGAAATCCTCGTCGAGAAGGCCATCAAGTACGCCCGTCGCGGCGTCGTGGGCATCGACCTCGCCGGCACCGAGAAGAGCGCGATCGAGCTCCGCCCGTCCGAGGTGCCGCGCTACCGCGAGATGTTCGCGCGCGCGCGGGAGGCGGGGCTCGGCACGACCGTCCACACCGGCGAGACGCATGGGACCGGGGCCGACGGCGTCGCGGCGGTCGTCGAGGAGCTGCGGCCGGACCGGATCGGCCACGGCATCCGCGCGGCGGGCGACGATCGGGTGATGGGCCTGTTGCGCGACCGCGGCGTCGTCCTCGAGCTCTGCCCGACGAGCAACCTCGTCACCCGCGCGGTCGAGGGCTGGGACGAGCTGCGGCAGATCGTCCGCGTCCTGCTCGACCGGAGGGTCCGGCTCACGATCAACACGGACGGCCCTTACCTGCTCGACACCGACATGGCCCGGGAGGCGGCGCGGGTCGTCGAGCACGGGGTCATGACCGAGGCCGAGGTGGACGCGGCGATCGCGGTGGCGCGCGAGGCGAGCTTCCTGGAGTGAGCCCGCCCGATTCATGGGACGCCGCAGTGAGGCGTCCGAGACCGTCTCCTCCCTCCCCCTCCCGTACCCGATTGCCCTGAAGCCGTCGGGCGCGGGGCCCCGAAGCCGTTCAGGGATCCGCCCTGCCCTGGAGCAGGCGCTCCTCCCCGTCCCGCAGCGCCGCGGAGAGCTCGTCCGGCGTCACCGTCGCCGTTCCGGGCCGCTGGACGACGAGGCCGCCCGCGACGTTGGCGAGCGAGGCGGCGGCGGCGAGATCCCCGGTCGCGGCGAGGACCGCCGAGAAGACCGCGAGGACGGTGTCCCCCGCCCCGGTCACGTCGACCGCCTCGGCCGGCCCGAAGACGGGCCAGAAGCGCGCCGGGGTCCCCCGGGCGAAGAGGGCCAGGCCATCGCGGCCGCGGGTGACGAGGAGCGCCTGCCAGCCGTGGGTCGAGAGCAGGCGGCGGCCCGCGCGCGCGAGATCGTCCCCGCCGCTCAGGGGGCTGCCGGCGAGCGAGGCCAGCTCGGGCACGTTGGGCTTGGCGACCGTCACGCCGGGGAAGCGATCGAGTCCGTAACGGGAGTCGACGCAGACCGGAATCCGGCGCGCGGCCTTCGCGGCGACGCGGGCGACCTCCAGTCCGGCGTTGCCATGGCCGTAATCGGAGACGACGAGCGCGTGGGCGCGCGGCAGGGCGCGCCGCACGAAGGCGGCGGCCATCCTCCCGTCCGCGACCTCGTTGCCGCGGTCGAGGCGCAGGAGCTGCTGGCGGGTCGTGTGGAGGGCGCCGGCCAGGATCCGCGTCTTGACCGCGGTCTGCACGCCCGGCTGGAGCGCGAGGCCGGACGTGTCGATTCCCGCGCGGCGGCAGAGATCGCGCACCCGCCGGCCGGCCGCGTCGCGACCGAGGAGGCCCACCGCGGTGACCTCGACCCCGAGGGCCGCGAGGTTCGCCGCGACGTTCCCCGCTCCACCCAGCTTCACCTCCTCCCGCTCGAAGCGGACGATGGGGACCGGAGCCTCGCGGCTGATCCGATCGGTGCGGCCGTACAAGTACCGATCGGCGACGAAGTCCCCGACGACGACCATCCGGAGTCCGGCGAGCGCGGGGAGGCTCCGCGCGCGGCTAGCCTTGAGCACGGCCATGATTTTGGCAAGCTACCACGATGGGTGTATCCTCGGGATCCGTATGACGAGGGCGAACGACGCTCGACGAGGCCTGTGCGCGTGACAGTAGAATCCGAGATCGATCAGGAAGCCGACCAGGGCGGGAGCAACATCCTCGTCGTCGACGACGACCGAGCGGTGCGGGACGTGGTCACGACCCTGCTCGCGGAGGAGGGCTACATGGTCAGCGCGACGGCGGACGCCGAAGCGGCGCTGACCCTCGCCGGCCGGCAGGACACCCACCTCATCATCAGCGACCTGAAGATGCCCGGCCACGACGGCCTGTGGCTCCTCGACCAGGTCCGCCGGGAGAGCCCCGACACCTCGATCATCATGCTGACCGGCTTCGGCGACACCGAGGCGGCGGTGGAATGCCTTCGCCGTGGCGCGACCGACTACCTCCTCAAGCCGCCCAAGGTCACCGATCTCATCCGGGCCATCGAGCGGGCTCTCGCCCGACGGCGGATCGATCTCGCCCGGCGCCGCTACCAGAAGCGGCTGGAGCGGAAGGTCCAGGCGAAGACGGCGGAGCTGACGGCCGCCCTCGAGGAGGTCGGGGAGAGCTATCAGAACACGCTGCTCGCCCTGGTCGCCGCCCTCGACGCGCGGGAGCACGAGACCTCCGACCACAGCCAGCGGGTCGTCCGCTACACGCGGACCATCGCCCGGATCATGGGATACGACGGCGAGGAGCTGGCCGAGATCGGGCGCGGCGCGCTCCTGCACGACATCGGGAAGATCGGCGTGCCCGACTCGATCCTGCTGAAGCCCGGTCCGCTGACGAAGACGGAGTGGGACGAGATGCGGCGCCACCCGGCCATCGGCTTCCGCATCCTGGAGGGCATCCCCTTCCTGAGATCGTCCGCGGAGATCGTCCTCTCCCACCAGGAACGCTTCGACGGCGGCGGCTACCCGCGCGGGCTCGTCGGAGAAGCGATTCCCATCGGGGCGCGGATCTTCGCCGTGGCCGACGCGCTCGACGCCATCACGAGCGATCGGCCTTACCGCAAGGGACAGTCGTACGACGCGGCTCGCGCGGAGATCCGGGCCTATCGCGAGACACAGTTCGATCCGGCGTGCGTGGACGCCTTCCTCACGCTGGACAACGATCGGCTCGCCGCGATCCGGGCGGCCGTCTTCCAGCTCGACGGCTGACGCGCCCCGCGCCGGTTAAAACGGGGTCATGGCGCGAGCCGCCCGCATCGTCGGATCGCTGATCTTCGTCTCCTCCCTCGTCTGCCTCGCCGGCTTCTGGTGGGGGCGGACGAGCGGCCACGAGGAGGTGGGCGTCCGGCTCTTCGGCCAGGGGCTGCTCTGGACCTTCTACGCGGCGATCGCCGCCATCGCCCTCCTGCTCCTCTTCGGGGCGTGGACGTTCGTGCGCGTCCGCCTCCTCGGCGTGGAGGACGCGGAGGGCGAGCCGCCGCGAGTCCCTCGCGAGTGATGGCTCAGCCGGGGATGGCGGGCAGCATGAAGTGGAAGGTCGTCGTCGCCCCAGGAACGCTCTCGGCCCAGAGGCGCCCGCCGTGCGCCTCGACGAGGCCCCGGGCGATGTAGAGACCGAGGCCGATTCCGGAGATGTTCCCCGCGCGCGCGCGCCGGGTTCGGCCAAAGCGATGGAATAGACCGCCGAGGTCCTCGGGGAGGATCCCCTCGCCCTCGTTGGCCACCGAGACGTGGATCTGCCCGTCCCGCCTCTCGATCCCGATCCGGACGGGCGTCCCCTCGTACCGGTACTTGACCGCGTTGGAGACCAGGTTGCCGACCACCTGTTCGAGTCGCTCCGCGTCAGCGAGCGCCGGGCAGCCCTCGGTCGGGGCGTCCAGCTCGACCCCCGCCGCGCCCGCCCCGCCGAGCTGGATCCGCTCGACGGCGCGCCGCACGAGCTGGGTCACGTCCACCGGATCCTTGCGAACCTCCAGCCGATCGGCCTCCAGCAGCGAGGCGTCGAGCAGATCCGTGATCATGTGATCGAGCCAACGGATGCTCTCGCGCATGGCGGCGATCGAGCCCGGCACGTCCTTGACCTTGCGGGCGTGGAGCATGTCGGCCGCGAGCTGGAGGTGGTTGAGCGGCTGGCGCAGGTCGTGGGCGACGATGGAGATCCACTCCTCGCGTGAGCGCTCCATCCGGCGAATCACGCTGATGTCCATGAAGGCGACGACCGCGCCGAGGATCTGACCGACCGCGTCGCGCATCGGGGCGGCGCTCATGAGCAGGGTGAGGTCGCGCCCGTCCGGATACTGGACGAGCAGCTCCTCGCGGTCGACGACCTCGCCGCGCAGCGCGCGCGGCCCGGGCAGGTCGTGGTCCGCGATCGGTCTCCCGTCCGTGTGCCGCGCGTAGCGGCCGAAGGGCCGGCGATCGTCGACGACTTCGCCTTCGGGGAGGAGGCCCGACGCGTACCGGTTCGCGACCGAATAGCCCTCCATGTCGAGCAGGATGATCCCGACGGGGGGGCACTGGAGCACCGTGTCGAGCCAGCGGCGCTCCTGCTCAAGCTGTTGCAGGAGCCCCTCGCGTTCTCTCTCCGCCCGCCGCCGCTCGGGGATCTCGCAGAAGGAGGCGATGGTCATGATCCCGTCGTCCGTCTCCAGAGGCGCGAGGCTCACGTCGACCAGCACCTCCGCCCCGTCCTTGCGCAGGCTCGAAAGGTTGAGGCCCGGATAGCCCATCGGCCGCCGGCGGGGCTCGCGCTGGTAGCGGTCCCGGTGGGCCTGGTGGCGGCCGCGGAGCGGGGGCGAGATGAGCGCCTCGACCGACCGGCCCAGCAGCTCCTCCCGCGTCCAGCCGAACAGCCTCACGGCGTCGTCGTTGGCCGCGACGATTCGGCCGCTCCCGTCGACCGCCATCGCGGCGCCGGGGAACGTGCCGAGCATCCGCTCGATCTCTCGCCGTCCGAATCCCACGAGGGGCACAAGATGCGAAACCTGCCATCGGTCTGTCAACGGTCCAGGGGTGAAGAAGCGCCCTCCCCTCGGAACGATGAGACGGCCCAACGGGGTTCAGAAGACGCGATCACGCACGGCTCCTCACGGCCGCCGTAGGACTCGTCTGCGGCCCGCCGTCCTCGATCAGTTCTCGGGCACCGCCACGCCCACCACCGCCGGGTCGAGGAGGCTACCGATGTTGTTCACCTGGGTGTCCCGCGCGCCCAGTTGACCCGTCTTGCCGGTGAAGTCCCATTCAAGGAACTTGACGAGGGAGGAGTGCTCCATGGTCACGTGGGAGATGAAGTTCTTCTTGGCGTACGGGCCGATGGCGAGCAGCGGGATCCGGGTTCCGTATGGCTGCTCGTCGATCGTGCTCGTCGGCGGAGTCGGGACGTGGTCGTAGAAGCCCCCCCCCTCGTCCCAGGTGATCAGGACCAGCGTATCGCTCGCGTAGGACGACGACTCGATGGTGTTCACGAGCCGCTGCGCAAAGGCCGAGCCGGCGGATATCGTCGTCTCGTAGCCCGGATGCTCGTTCTTGTAGCCGACCGCCTTGACGAAGGCGACGTTCGGGAGCGTCCCGGCCGCGATGTCCGCCGCGAACTGGTTGTCGTAGTCCTTGAAGTACTTCGGGTTGTCGGTCGGCGCCGAGAACTGCGGGAAGAAGAGGAACGGGTCGTCCCCGGGGCTGTATAGGCAGGGGGAGAGGGGCATCCCGAACGGGCAGTCCGCGGGTGCCGGCGGACAGGTCCCGTCGGCGTTCTTCAAGGCGTCGTATCCCTCGGCGTAGAAGGCGAAGCTCCCGCCAGCGGCGATCACGAGGTCCGCCACGGTCTCGCCGCCGTCGAACCGGGTGGGAGGACCGGCGGCGGCGGTACACTGATAACCGATGGAATCCGGGATGATCGTGTTGTCCACGAAGTAGAAGCGCGCGCCGGCGAGGTACATGTCGTTCTCGGAAGAGGCGCCCGCCGCCGGCTGGAAGTAGCGGTCGGCGACGGCGTACTGGGTCGCCCATCCACGGTACGGCGAGAGCTCGCCGGCGTCCGCTCCAGCGAGTGCGAAGTTCCGCGGCTCTTCGCACGCGCCCCAGAGGCTGCCCGCGTCGACCGGCGGTCCGCTGGTGAAATGGTCCATCCCGCCGTCGTCGATCTCCGTCTCTTCGCAGAGCTGCGAGTGGTTGGGATCGAAGGAGGCGTTCTCGTTGTCGTCGAGGACTACGGGGGAATTCCCCTCCGGGTCCTTCGCCGGCGCGGCCTCGCAGCAGGAGGGGCCCGAGGTGCAGGTCGGGTTCGATCCCGGCGCCGCGGTGCACCAGCGGCCGAAGTAGGAGTCGAACGAGTGGTTCTCCTGGACGAGGATGACGACGTGGGGGATGGGCGCCCCGGCGTCGGATCGGCTCGGGGCGCCGCCATCTCCGGCACCACCATCGGGACCGGTCGAAGAGCCGCCGCAGGCCGTGAAGATCGAGAGGACGAGGGAGCAGGCGAAAGTGCGCATGCCCCCTGTTACGCCTCTGCTTCGGATTCGTAAAGATGATTTGGCGGCAGACCGATCAGCCCGTCTTATTCACGGTACGGCGTAGCGAGGCGTTCGAGACCGCAGCCGAGAAGGGCAAGCGCAGCGACGACCGACGAGGCGTGCGTAAAGCACG
The DNA here is from genome assembly GCA_021807105.1 of Myxococcales bacterium. Taxonomy (GTDB): domain Bacteria; phylum Myxococcota; class Myxococcia; order Myxococcales; family JAKAPL01; genus JAKAPL01. The sequence goes on from JAKAPL010000063.1 coordinate 22,394, forward strand.
CCGCAGGAGGAAGGAGCGAGCAC
>JAKAPL010000064.1 GCA_021807105.1 Myxococcales bacterium
GCCGACTGGGCGCGACGAGCGGCCGTCTGGGCGAGACGAGCGGCCGTCTAGGCGAGACGAGCGGCCGTCTGGGCGAGACGAGCGGCCGTCTGGGCGAGACGAGCAGCCGTCTAGGCGAGACGAGCGGCCGTCTGGGCGAGACGAGCAGCCGTCTGGGCGAGCCCAGCGCTCGACAGGGCGAGACCAGCGCTCGACAGGGCGAGACCAGCGCTCGACAGGGCGAGACCAGCGCTCGACAGGGCGAGATCAGCGCTCGACAGGCCCTCCCGGGTAGCGGTCGCCGCTGCCACGCACGGTCTCTCGCAACTTTGAGACTGTGAAAACATCACTGCTCAAGCCCCCATGGCGGCCCGTAACCCGTTGGATCCTCGATGGCAGGAGAGGACTTTGGGGAGAGATGTTTTCAGAAGCTCCTCGTCCGAGCCCCTGGGTTAACGGCAATCCCTTTGCCCTCGGCGGCCCTCTCTGGTATGGAGGCCGTTCCATGAGCGCCCGATCGAACCGCCGCCTGCCCGCCCGTTCCCTCCTGCTGGCGCTCGCCTTGCTCGCCGCCGCGTCCTGCGCAAAGGGCAACGGCGGCTCGTGTGAGCTGAACTCCGACTGCGCGACGAACGTCTGCTGTCTCGGTTGCTCGCTGGGGCCTTGCCCGAACGGGGCGAAGGTGGGCTTCTGTTGCGCCGGCGCGTGTTCTCCCGACGGGGGGTGTCCCGCCGGGACGAGCTGTGACGGCGGCGTCTGCATGTAGCGGGGATCTCTCGTGGTCCGGCGCCGCGGCGCCCCCAGGCTGGTCGCCTCCCCACCCGTCGAGACGATGGGCAAGTTGAAGGGGCGATGGCCCAAAGAGAGTTGAACGAATTGGGGGATGTGGACTTGCGCGAGGTCGCGGAGCGGCTGCGGCAGGAGACGCCTCCCGGCAGCCCGGTCGGATACCTTCGGGGGAAGGCGTTCTTCCGGGACCTCACGGCGTCGCTTCTCGGCTGCTCGGAGGTTACGGCCGAAGAGCTGGTCGACACCCTGGAGATGCGCGGTTACCTCCGCTTCACCGGCGATCCGGAGAGCCGTTCGCAGGCCGCGGCCCCCTGGCAGATCCACCTCGAGGCGGTCTAAGGTGACGAGGCGGTCTAAGGGCTTGATCGGCCGGCGGCGGCCCGATAGGTTCCACGCCATGCGGACCCTCTGCCTCCCGGTCCTCCTCGCCCTCGCCGCGTGCGGCGGCGCGCCCTCCGCCGCGGACGCCGGAACGGACGCCGGCGTGGACGGCGGTCCCCCGGCGTTTGGAAGCTGCGCGGCGGGCTGCTCTGCTCCCTTCGCCTGCGACCCGGCCTCCGGGCTCTGCAAGAACCACGGCGTCCCACGCTTGAGCCACGCGTTCGTCATCGTGATGGAGAATACGAGCGCCTCGGACATCACCGCCGCCTCCGCCCCGTACCTGACGGGCACGCTCTATCCGCTGGGCGTCCAGATGCTGAACTACTCGGCGGTCACCCACCCGAGCCTGCCGAACTACATCGCCATGGTCGGCGGCGACACCTTTGGAATCACGAGCGACGGGCCGGCGAACGACCCGGACCACCAGGTCGCCGCATCGCACCCGGACGTCGCGAGCCAGTTCGAGGCGGCGGGGCTCACCTGGCACGAGTACTCGGAGAGCCAGCAGACCCCCTGCCAGCTCGCCGACAGCGGCTCCGATCCGAACGCTTTCGTCTCCAAGCACGACCCCATGCCCCACTTCCTGATCACCCAGACGTCGCCGTCGTGCGCGCAGAACGACGTGAGCTTCGAGCCGGAGCCCGGGATGCCGGGCCTCGCCGCCGACCTCGCCGCGGGCCGCTTCTTCGACTACGTCTTCATCGCCCCGAACCTCTGCGGCGACGGCCATGACTCGTGCCCCACCGTCGCGTCGAGTCCGGTCGGGCAGCAGGACCTCTGGCTCGAGAAGAACCTCCCGGTCATCCTCCAGTCGCCCGCCTACCTGGAGGCAGGGCTCGTCGTCGTGACCTGGGACGAGAACGACGAGTTCCGGCAAGGACCGGTCCCCAACCAGATCCCGACGATCTACCTGTCACCGCTGCTCGCGAGGGCCGGTGGGACGAACCGGACGGCCTACAGCCACTACTCGATGCTCTCGACCATCGAGGCCGGGTTCGGGCTGCCGAGCCTGCCGGCCGGAAACGGCCACGACGACGCGCTCATCACCGACATCTGGAGGTGAGGACTACCGGTCGAACTGCAGCCAGCCGAACCGGGGCAGGTTGTGGAAGTCGCCCTGGAAGAGCGGGCTGAACGCGCTCCCCTCGTTGATCTTTCGCCCCGCGTACCAGTCGAGCCGGTAGAGGTTGAAGCGCCAGCGATCCCCTGGTCGGGGCGGCACGTGCGGGACGGCGGCGAGCCGGGCGATCGGGATCGCCGCCTCGACGGTCCAGCCACGGTCCACGTCCGAGGCGTCGTTGAGCGTGCCGTCCACGACGACCGCGCTCCGAACCCCGGAGTCCCACTTCATCGCCTCCGCGAGGTCGCTGCGCCGCGTGACGAAGTAGGCGTCGAAGACCACGTTGGCCGGCGAGATCTCGATCTCGTCGTAGGTGCGGCCGTCGCCGTCGGCGTCGATGAAGACCTCGACCGCCTCCTCGTTGTAGAGCGGGTCGTCGTGCTTCGTGTACGTCGTCCAGACGTCCTCGTCTTGGCAGGTGAAGGCGACGTACAGGTTCGTATCGTCCCAGAGGAGCTTCGCCTCGGTGCGGTAGTGCGTCGGGCCGCCGTCGAGGCTGCGGACGAGCGGTCCGGTCGACGGCGCGGCCCTCCAGGCCGGTTCGTCGAGCTTGCCGTCGATGGTGATCGGGCCGGTCGCCCGGGGCGCCCGGTAGACGGGCAGCGGCGCGGAGGGACCTTCTCCGAGAGGGATCGTCCCGACCCGCAGCCGGTTCTCGGAACCGAGCTGGGGTTCATCGAGGGGCAGCCGGACGTCGCCGCGCCAGAGCCCGACGTACAGGTCGAGCCCGCTCGCGTCGAGGCCGGACGGCAGCGCGAGGATCTGATCGTCGCGGAAAATCGTCCCAGGCCGCCATCGCGAGGTCGGGTAAGCGCCGCCCAGGGCGACATGGTCGCCGTTGACCACGACGCCGGGCAACCCCGGCCGCTGGAGGTGGACGAAGAGGGTCCAGTCCTCGGCGAGGGGCTTCAATACCTTCCAGTAGTGGGTCAGCCGCATCCGGCCGCCCGCGAACGGACGAGCGGGCGCGTACTCCCAGCCGAGGTACCGGACGGCCCCGCCGCCGAACGTCGCGCCGGGCTCGCCGGGCGCGACCGGCTGCATCGACGCCGGGGGGAGGACGAGCTGCGCCGCGGCGACCCGCGCGTCGAGGGCCGCCGCCGGCGTCACCCCGGGGGCGGACGACTCGGAGCGCGGGATGGGAGCCCGCGCGTCGCGGCAGGAGCCGGCGAGGAGCGCCGCGGGCACCGCGAGGATGGCGACGTGCTTCACCGCCGCGGTCTCACGCGCCGGCGCCCCCGACGGGCACGCCGGTGTCGCCCACGAAGACGCCCCGCGCCACCAAGAGGCCCTCCTCGCGCACCCTCTCCGGGAGCGTGGCGAGCGCCGGCTGCTTGCGCAGCAGGGCGGCAATCTGGGGATGGGCGAGGACCGCGAGGGAACAGCCGTCCGGGGTGACGGCCGAGACCGGGCACGGGCGGCCGATCAGCGCCGAGACGACGCCGAAATACTGGCCGCGGCCGAACCGCAACAGCTCTTCTCCCGCCCCGCCTGCCTGGTGGCGCCGCAGCACGACCTGCCCGTTCATCACCAGGAAGAGGCCGTTCACCGTCTCCCCCGCGGTGACCAGGAGCTTGCGGCTCCCGAGATCGCGGGCTTGGAACCGCCCGGCGATGTCGGCGCGGGTGGCCTCCGGGAGCTCGCCAAAGACCGGGGCGCCGGAGAGGAACAGCGAGATGAGCCGCTGCTGGTAGAAGGAACGGACGGCGGTCCGCACCGACGCGTGGCGCTGGACGAGCCGGGCGATGGTGGTCCCCGGGACCTCGAGGACCACGACCGGCCCGAGCGCCCGGACGGTCGCGGCCCGCCGCCGGCCGGAGAAGAGGCCGAAGATGCCGAGGACGTCGTCGGGCCCGGCTCGCCGGATCTGCCCGCCCCCGCCCACCGTGCGGCGAGCGACCTCCAGCTCGCCCTCGACGATGATGAAGAAGCTGCGCGCCGGCTGGCCCTCGAAGAAGAGGACCTCGTCCTCGCCGAGCGCCCGTCGCTTGACCGACGCGGCCAGCTCGGCGAAAGCTCTGCGGGAGAGGGAGCTGAGGAGCGGGATGGTGCGCAGCCGCTCCATCTCGGCGGGCGGATCGGGCGGCGCCTCCCCGTCGGTCCCTTCCTCCCGCCCCTGGAGATCGTCGAGGTTGAAGACCTTGGTGATTTCGATCGCGTCCACGACGCGGCCGGGCGTCGCGACCGGCTCGAGCGGACGCGCCACCCGCGGGCGATCCGGCGGCAGCGGCATCGCGACGTGGGTATCCCGCCGCCGGTTCTTGCGGACGCGCCGGGCAATCTCGGCGAAATCGGGTGAGGGTGGCTTGGCCATCGTTCACGGACCCCAGCCCCCGATGTTAGTGGATCCGCCCCTCCCGGATCAATGCGCCGGCGCCGACCCTGATCCGTCGATTAAGGGCCCATCTACTTCGTTGCTCGGTCGCTGCGGTCCTCACCGTACAACCATCGTATGGTTCCGGTCCTCGCTCGGTCGCGCCTCGTAACTGCACCCTTCTCGCCGGCCAGGGCCGTGCCTCACACGGGGTGATTGCTTCTTACGGACGGATTAGGGGCCGAGAGCCTCCAGGCGGGTGGATGTGGTAACCTCCCCCACCCCTTGGCCTCGCCCCTCCTTCACCTGGCCGCGCTCGAGAAGCTGGCCGCCGAGCCGCGGGATCTGCCGGAGCCCCTGGCTCGCTCGCTGGTCGCGGACACGGAGTATGGCCGCTTCGGGACGCTCCTGCCCGATCTGCCGGCCTTCGAGAATCCGGCCGCGGGGCTCTGCAGGCTCGCGGGGCTCTCGGGCGCGCCGCCGCCGCTGTTCTCGCGCCTGTTTCACGGGCCGAGGCCGGTCGCGGTGCTGCTCAAGGCGGCGGAGCTGGTGGCGCGGGGGGCGCTCGTGGGCCGCTCGGCGGGCCAGGCGCTGCTGTCGGGTTGGATCGTCCACCTCGCGCTCGATCGCGCGCTCGACGTGCAGGCGGCGCGGCTCGCGGCGGCGGGTCCGGATGCCGGCAGGCCGGAGCGGGCGGTCCGCCGGGTCGCGCATTTCCAGGCGCTTCTCTACCTGCGCGAACGCTTCGGGCGCGAGCCGCTCGGCGACGCGGAGCTGGTCCAGTGGATGCGGGTGGCCAAGCGCAAGGGAATGCCCTGGGCCGGGGTCGGCGGCGGTCTGTTCGAGGTCACGCGCCTCTCGTTGCTGGAGGTTTACGGCCAGGCGCCGACGCGGGCGCAGGCGGACGCCTGGGTCCGCGGACTGTTCGTGGCGAGCAAGCTCCTCGCGAGCCGGCTGGGGTCCAGGATCGGGAGGACGGCCGCCGCGGACGGCCTGAAGCCCGCGCTCTACGTCGGACCGGGCGTGGACTTTCCCACCGCGCTCGATCGCGGCCTCTCGCTCGCCCGCGAGTACCTCGGCCACCTCGATCGCCTTCTCGCACGTGGCGACTTCGGCAAGCGCGCGCGCGGGCGCTTCCTGTCGGGCGTTCCCGAGAACGAGGCGGCCTGCGCGGCCGCGTGACGTCAGGGGCCGGTCACCGTGAAGTCGGCGGCCTGCGATTGCTGCGATCCGTTGTTGACCTGGACCGAGTAGACGTCCGGTGAAACGCCGCACAGGTTGACGGCGACCGAAAGCTGCGTGGGGCTGTCGTAGGTCACGGCCAGGAACATCGTGCCGTTCGCGCTCGCCGCCTGAACGGCGGAGGACCTCGTGAAGCACTGGCCGGTCAGGAGCACGGTGGGGGGCGTGCAGCCGCCGGAGCAACTCCCGGATGAGCAGTCGCCGGTCACCTCCGACGACGGGGAGATCTGCGAGAGCGTGGGGGTCCCCGCCTGGATTGCGAAGGAGAGGCCGTTGGAGGCCACGCCGCCGGGGTTGACGATCGCGACCTCGTAGCTGTCCACCGCGAGGGAGCCGGAGGAGACGGGGCTCTGCGTGGTCGCCGACGTCCCGCCCGGGGCGACCGCGAGCGGCCAGGTGGCGATCTGCGCGCCGGTCGAGACCGAGACGACGTTGGCCGACGCGCCCGTCGCGAAGCCACGGCCGGTGAAGGTCACCGTCGCCGAGTTGGGACAGGAGAGGCTCGTCGGGGAGAGGGTCGAGAGTGCCGCGCCGCTGCTCGCCACCGTGAAGGGATAGGGCTCCGAGAGAAGCGAGCCGCTGTTCTCCACGAGGATCTGGTAGTTGCCGTCCGCGACGCCGGCTAAGGGGAGGGTGGCGGTGATCGTGCCAGGGCCCTCATAGGTCGTGGCGAGGGTCACGTTTCCGCCTCCGGCGTTCGTCTGGAAGTGGGCCGTCGAGGAGGGGTCGAACCCGGAGCCGAGGATGCTCAGGGTCACCGTCGTCCCCGGGCTCGCCTGGTTGGGCGTGACGGCCGTGACCTGCGGCGTCGAGGAGATGACCGTGAACGCCGCCGAGCTGCTGGACAGCCCGCCCGAATTCACGACCGTGAGCTGGTAGCCGCCCGGGGCGAGCCCGGTCAGATCGAGGGAGGCGCGAAGCTCGGTCGTCGAGACCAGCAGGGCCGGCACGGACGCCGCCGTCCCCCCCGGCGCACCGAAATGAACCACCGAGCTTCCGTCGAACCCGGCGCCCTTGACGTCGACGGACGGCTTCGCATTCGAAGGCGCGCTGGCGGGTGTGACCGAGGTCAGGGTCGGGGTCGCCGAGGTCACCCGGAAGGGGAGGGTGGGCGAAGGCGGCGCGCCGGGATTCTTGGCGTAGAAGGCGTACGTCGCCGGCGAGACGGACGTGAGGTCCCATGTCGCGTCGGCGGTCGTGGCGTTCTTCACCGTGATGGGAAGCGCGGTGTCAGGAAGCGTTCCGCCCTGGACGTGGATCTCGGTCACCGCGGTGAAGTCGGTCCCCATGAAGACGAGCTTGACGGGCGCGCCGGCCGGTGCGGAGGAGGGGGCGACCGAAGCCAGGGTCGGCGTGCCCGGAGAGACCACCTGCAGCGGGAGGCCGTTCGACAGGAGGTGCGGTGGGTCGAGGACGGCGACGGTGAGGGTCCCTGGGCCGGCCGACGTGAGGTCCAGGCTCGTGGTGAGCCGCCCCGCGTCGGCGAACGTCGCGGGCAGCGAGCCGCCGTCGAAGCCGTCGCCGTCGACGACGACCCGGGCGCCGTCGGTGAAACGCGAACCCTGGAGCGTGAGCGTGAGCAGCCCGCCGGTCTGGGCGGCCGAGGGGGAGAGCGCGTCCAGGTGGGGGGTGACGGGCGAGGTCGGCCCACAGGCGCCGAGGACGCAGCTCTCGCCAGCCAGGCAGCCGTGGCCGCAGGCGCCGCAGTTGCTCGGATCGGACTCCAGATCCACGCACCGGGCCCCGCAGGGCGTGCAGCTCGTGCTCCCGCTCGAAGAGGAGCTCCCGGTCGCGCCGCTGCTGCTCCCGCCGCTCGTCGATCCGGATGGCGTCCCCGACGTGCTGCCCGTGCCACCGCTGCTGCTGCTCGTCGCGACGCCCGAGCTGCCCGCGCTGGGCGGTTGGCCGGGCCCGCAGCCGTACGCCGAGATCGCCAGGGTCATGGCGACGAGGGCTCCTGCGGCGGCGCGAACGAGCCGCCGCCCGGCGCCGCGCAGGAGCAGGAACAGGCCGAGCAGGAGGAGGGGAATGGCGGACGTGCCGCCCGTCGAACCACAGTTGCAGCCGCTCTTGCCCACGGACGAGGCGCCGCCCCCCGCGTCGGGGGTCCCCGTCGAGGTTCCCGTCGTGCTCCCGGTCGTGGTCCCGGCGTCCACCACCCCGCCGTCCGTCCCGCCGTCCTCGCGCGTGCCTCCGTCCAGGTTCGGCCGCCCGCCGTCCCCGGCCTCCGTGCCGGCGTCGAGGGGGATGTCCCAGCACTGCCCGTCCAGGCAGGTCATCTGTCCGGGACATTGGATCCCGTTGCACGGGTCGTCGGTGCAGACCCCGCCGGAGCAGACCTGGCCCTGGGCGCAGCGCACCCCGCTGCACGGATCCGCCGCGCAGCCGCCGTCCTCGCAGGTCATGCCGGCCTTGCAGCCGCCGCAAGGGGCCGGCACGCAGGACCCGCTCTGGTCGCAGATCTCGCCCCCGGGACAGGTGAGGAAGCCGCACGCCTGGATGCAGGCGCCGGCGCGGCAGAATGTCCCGTCCGGGCAGGTGATGCCCTGGCAGGGGTCGGCGACGCAGACGCCGCCGCGGCAGATGAGGCCGGCGGCGCAAGGCGACTGGTAGCAGCCGCCCGCCACGCAGGTGCCGCCGGAACAGGTGGAGCCGGGCCCGCAGTCCACCGACGCACAGGGATCCTCGCAGGCGCCCTTCTGACAGGTCTGGCCCGCCCGGCAGACGCCGGCGTCACCGCAAGGGGTCGGGACGCAGCCGCCGTTCTCGCAGGAGTAGCCGTCCGGGCAGCTCAGCCCGAATTCGCCCGCGCCGCAGGAGTCCGGGACGCAGGCGCCGTTCACGCACGCCTGACCTTGGGGACAGAGGGCGTTCTTGTCGATGGCCCCCGTGCAGGTATCGTCCTTGCCGTCACACCCCTGCCGGGTCGGGAGCATCTCCCCGAGGCACGGGCCCCAGGTGCCGGTCGCGCCGCAGGTCTGAGTTCCCGAATGGCAGATGCCCACGCCCTCCGTGCCCGCCGGGCCGCCATAGCAGGACTGCGTCGCGCCGGGCGTGCACGCCTGGCAGGTGTCGGGCAGCCCGTCGCAGTCGTGGTCGAGGCCGTCGCACTGGCCGGACACGGGAGTGACCTCGCCCGTGCAGCCGCCCCAACCGCCGTCCACGTCGCAGGTCTGCGTCCCCGCCTTGCAGAGGCCCACGCCGAGGGTGCCCGACTTGCCGTCGTAACAGGGCTGGGTCTGACCCGGCGTGCAGGCCGTGCAGGTGTCGGGGACGCCGTCGCAGTCGTGATCCTGCCCGTCGCAGAGGCCGGCGACCGGGGTCACCTCGCCCTGGCAGGCGGTCCAGGCGGCGTTCTGGCAGGTCTGGGTCCCGCCCTTGCAGAGGCCGACGTCCTTCGTGCCGACGGGCCCGTCGTAGCAGGCCTGGCTCAGGACCGCCGGATTGCCGCTGGTCTCGTTGTCGATGTAGCCGTCGCAGTCGTTGTCGATGCCGTCGCAGATCTCGGCCCGGGGCAGGGTCTCGCCCTGGCAGGCGCTCCAACTCCCGTTGATGCAGAAGCTCGACCCGGCGTTGCATCCGCAGGCGAAGCCCGGGCCGGCCTTGCCCTGGCAGTTCTGCGTGCCCGCCGGGCCGTTGTAGCAGCTCTGGGGCGGGAGGTCGTCGACGAGCCCGTTGCAGTCGTCATCGACGCCGTTGCAGGTCTCGGGCTTCGGGAAGACCGTCTGGACGCAGGTGAGCGTACCGCTCTGGCACTGGTACTCGCCCTGGCCGCAGGGACCGGGGAGGCCCGTGTTGCACGCGGTGTTCGACGGCACCTGGCAGGTCGCGGCGAGGGTGAAGATCGTGTTGAGCACCATCCGCTCGCCGGCGACGTTCTGGCGCCAAGTCGTGTCATTGCTCGGGTCCACGTAGTTCGTGTAGCTGTGACCGCCCTGGTAGACGACGGTGCCCGCGCCGGCGCCGCCCGCCGGCGAGCGGACCGAGAGCACGGTCGCCGCCCCCGGGAGGTTGCCAAGGCTGGGAAAGTAGCTCGCCGTCTCGTCTGGCGCGGTGATGAGCGGTAGGACTCCGGACTTGTCGTCTTGCTCGTAGTCCCCGACGAGCCCCTCTTGTGGAACGAAGGGGAAATCGCCGATCTGCAGGAACGAGAGTCCCGGCTGGTTGAACGTCATCCCCTGGGAGCTCGCAGCGTAGCCGTCCCGGAGCCCACCCGTGCTCTGGAACAGCGTCGACGACGCGAGGTTCGTCTGGTGGTCGTACCCCCGGTCACCCTCCATCGCCCCGATGCCGCCACACTCCGCGAACAGGTTGTTGCCCTGCGCGACGAACTGGCCAATGACCCCGGCGAGGTTTGTCGCCTGCTGCGCGTTCATCATGTTCGTGCAGCCCGGGCCGAAGTGGGGGTAGAGGTCCTCGGTGCACTCACCGTTGTTGCACGTCCCTCCGTTCGGGCATTCGTCGAAGCACCACCAACAGCAGGAGCCGAAGTCGTAGTGCTCGGCGTTCATGAAGTGGGGGATCCAGAGGAGCTGGTAGTTCCGGAGGTTGCTGTTGGCGAGCTGGCCGTTCGTCGTGTCGAAGTCCGAGGCGACGAGGTTGTCGTAGATGGGCGTCGGCGCCCGGGCCAGGGCCGCGTCCGAGAGATACTGGTTCAGGATGGGCGCGGTCTGGAAGCAGTCTCCGCCCGGGACGGCCATGATCGCGATCTTGGGCGGAGACCCCTGCATCGTCCTCCCGATATGGATCGTGAAGGGGTGGCTCGGGTGGAGGACGTGGAGGTGGATCGTCGAGTCGTTGAACTGGTCGAAGGGGGGGCCGGAGCCGAGGAGGTCGTAGACGGTCTGGAAGTCCGCGCCGTCGATGACGAATGGCCCGCCGCGGTAGCAGAGGCCGGGCTGGGGGCACTGGAAGTCGCTGCTGCCGGCGGGCTCGACGCCGAGCGGCGGGCCGTTGTGCGCCGCGGCGTCCGCGGTTGCCTGGCTCCACGCGTACAGGTTCCCCTGGGAGGTCGAGCCGGGGACGCTGAAGTCCACGTCGGTGACGCTCGCCTTGTTGGCCCCGATCGCCCAGTAGACGGTGACCCCGTGCTGGATCAGGTAGTAGACTAGGCCGTAGGCATAGAGCGCGCCCTGGGTGTAGTTGCCGGTGCAGGCGCCGCCGAGTGCTCCGCCCGGCGGCTCGCGATCGGCGTTCTGCCCGCTGCCCTGGTACGGCTGCCAGCACTCGTCCATGGGGATGACGATCGTGCCGTCCCCGAACTGGCGCGATCCGGTGACCGGCCCCTGACAGGTCGGCGCCGACAGGAGCGGCAAGGCGACGAGAGCCGGAAGGAGAGGGTAAGTCAGTCGGGACCAACGCATACGTGGCGCCTCCAAGTGCGAGGCGTCACTCTATCAGAATCCAGCCGGCAGGCCGAGCCCTGGCTGCGGCGGATCGGCGAGGACCGTCAGGAATCCAGAGGCTGGCCGGGGGAGGCTGGCCTTCCCGCGTCCCCCATCCACTCTCGCCGTCGTTCGGCCCTACGAGGATCTTCTCGCCGCACGAGCATCCTCGGAAGCAAGGGATCAGTGGAGGTTCGGGTGGCCCGGTGGAAGCATCGAATGGGCGGACGGTCCCCCCGCGCCGGCCGGCTCGATGGACAGCAGCTCGATCTTGAAGTCGAGCGTGGCGCCCCCCGGAATGGTCGGCGGCCGGCCATGATCGCCGTACGCGATCTTCGAGGGGCAGACGAGCCGCGCCGTCTCGCCGACCTTCATTTTCTGGACCCCCTCCGTCCAGCAAGGGATGACGCCGTGCAGCGGGAAGACGGCCGGCTGCCCCCGCTTGAAGGAGCTGTCGAAGACGGTGCCGTCGGAGAGCCTGCCTTCGTAGTTGACCTTGACCATGTCCGTCGTCTTCGGGCTCTCCCCGGTGCCCGGCTTGAGCGTCCGGAAGATGAGGCCGGAGGGGAGCGTCGCGGCCCCGGCCTCCTTGGCTGCCGCCTCCTCGAAGGGCTTGTCCTTGGCGATTCGCGCGGCGGCGGCGGCCTTGTCGGAGCTCGACTCCTGCGACATGAACGCCCGTTGCTTCGCCATCATCATCTGCTGGACCTTGGGACCGTACGTCGCGAGGTCGACTTGGAGGGGCCGGCCGAGCGCCTGGTCGGTCATTCCCTGCTTCACGAAATCGAGATCCTCGGCGCCGAGCTTGGCCATCTTGAGGTTACGCCCCATGAGCGCGCCGAGCGCGTAAAACGTCTTTTGATCTTCGGTTTGCGCGGTCACGTTCGCGGCGCCGCCTGCCGATTGCTGGCAGGCGCCGAGGCACGCAACGGCGCCCAGTGCAAGAAGCTTCCTCGTCTTCGTCATGTCCGTCGATTCCTTTCGTGTCCTCGGAGTTTGCCCGCGTCGGGCAGTGTCTCATAGCATTAACCTCGCGCGGGTGGAAAGCGGCGAACGCCCCGCAGCGCGGGCGACCCAACGCGGCCAAGGGGTGCGACCGCGCACCGTCTTCCGGACCGCTTGGCGGCGGTCCTCTGGCAGGGAGAGGGTGGCTCCTCCCGCACCCCATCCGCTCCCGCTGCTCGCCGGAGAAATCGTCGTGCCCCACGAGCATTCTCGGGAGCCATCGATCAGCCCGAGGGGCCCAGCGTCAGGCCGCGGGCGAGCCAGCCGGCGAGGGCGTCGACGGCGCTTGCCGGGATCCGCGCGGAGCCACCGGGCAGCAACAGGTGGTTCAAGCCGGGGAAGATCAGGACCGTCACGTTCGCGTTGCCCGCCCCCCGCGCCGCCGCGGCGAGCGCCCGGGCGTCGCCGGGCGCGACCTGCCGGTCCAGGGCTCCCGCGAGGATGAGGAGCGGCTGCTTGACCTCGCGGACCGCCGCCAGCACGTCGTGGTTGAGGAAGAAGTGGAGCCACGGGCCGGTGAAGCCGCCGGCGGTGTACTCGCGTCCATCCTCGACCGCGCGCAACTCGCGTTGCTGCTCGGCGACCTGCGCCTCGCGCTCGGAGGGAGAGAGGGAGGTGGCTCGCAGACGTCGGCGGAGCTGCCGTTCGAGGACCCGGGAGCCCGCCTCGCCCGTCCCCGCGATCATCACCACGGCGGCCAGGCGGGCATCCGACCCTGCGATCATCGCCGCGATGTCCGCCCCTTCCCCGTGACCGATGATCGCGATGCGGGCCGGATCGATGTCCGCGCGCCTGCGCAAGAACGCGATCTCAGCCCGTGCGTCACCGGCGAAGGTCGCGGTCGTGGCCTGGGCCATCGTGGCCCCCCCCGCCGGCGCGTCCTCCCCGCGGTCGTCGGACCGCAGCACGGCGACGCCGCGCGCGACGAGGGCGTCGGCGATCTGGCAAAACGGCGGGTAACCTCCGGAACGCGACGGCGCCGCGTTACGTGGCTGCTCCTTCGACCCGGCGAGCAAGAGCGCCGCGGGGAAGGGCGGCCGGCCCTCCGGCAGCAGCAAGGTCCCGGAGACGACGAAGCCCCGGTGGTCGATGGGCACCGCCTCCACGCGGGATCTCTCCGGCGGAGCATCCGGCCTGCGGGGCGTGGACGCGCAGGCCGTGGCCAGCAGGAGGAGTGGACCGAGGGCGCGCCTCACGGGAAAGAACTTGCTCCCCGCCGCCGAGCCGCGTCAACCTCTCGCGAAAACTGGAAACCTCTGGTTCGCCTGCTAGCATGCAGGTTCGTGGACGGTCCATCCATGACGACGGCCGTGGTCCTCTCGGGAGGAGGCGCGCGGGGCGCCTTCGAGGCCGGGGTCATCGCCTACCTCCGCGAGGAGTTGGAGCCAGCGCTCGGCCGTCGCCTCCCGCTCTCGATCCTCTGCGGCACCTCGGTCGGGGCCCTCCACGCCTGCCTTCTCGCCGCCACGGCCCACGAGCCGGCGCGCCAGGGCGAACTGCTCACCAGCTTCTGGCGGTCCCTGGATCTGGATCGGCTGCTCGAGCTCCGGCTTCGGGACGCGATCGCCCTCGGCCGCGAGCTGGTCTTCGCTCCGAAGGCGGGCTTTGCGCAGCGGCACGTCGGGCTCGTCCAGCCGCGTTGGCTCGAAGAACAGCTCCTGCGCCGGATCCCCTGGCCGTGGATCGGGCGCAACGTCCGGGCGGGCCGGGTGTCCGTCCTCAGCGTCACCGCGACCCACGTCGGTACCGGCAGGCCGGTCGTCTTCGTCCAGGGACACCAAGCGCTGCCCGGCTGGCCGGTGGAGGCGGCCCTCTATTCGGTCGCCACCCGGATCGGCCCCAAGCACGCGCTCGCGTCTGCGGCCATCCCGCTCATCTTCCCGCCGGTCACGATCGGCAAGCGGCTCTATGTGGATGGCGGCCTGCGCGCGAACGTCCCCTTGAGCCCCGCGCTCCGGCTGGGCGCCCGGCGGGTCCTCGTGCTGTCGGTCCGTCATGGCGACGGCCGCCTGCCTCCCTTGCCGGACGGGGAGCAGCGGACGTACGCGACCGCTCCGTTCCTCATCGGCAAGACGCTGAACGCGCTCTTCCTCGATCCCACCGAACAGGACCTGTCCCGGCTGCGCCAGGTGAACGCGTTGCTTGAGGCCGGCACGACGGCCTTCGGCGCCTCGTTCACCGATCGGCTCAATCAGAGTCGCCTCCCGGGCACGCCGCCGATGCGGTACGTCCGCGAGTTGGAGATCGCGCCGTCGCGGGACATCGGTGCCCTGGCAGCCGACTACGCCCGGTCGGCGACGTTCGCCGCCCGCAACGGAGGACTGGCCGGCCGGCTCATCCGCCAACTCGCCGAGCGGGAGGCGCGTTACGAAGCCGACCTCGCCTCCTACCTGCTGTTCGATGGGGCGTTCGCGGCCCAGCTCCTCGAGCTCGGCCGCCACGACGCGGCGGCGCGGCGGGAAGAGCTGGTGCGCTTCTTCTCCGAGGAGCCCCAGTCATCGGCGGAGGAGGCCGAGCTGCGCGGGGGATAGGGTGGCCATCCGGCCCCCAGGAGGCTGGTGTGAAATGGGTGCCGTCGCGAGAGCGCCGAGACCTAAGCCCGTCTTATTCACGGTACGGCTGCTGCGGCGTCCGATCCCGCGCCTCCCGAAGGGGGGGCTTGCCACCCCTACAACGACATGGGGGGGTGTGCTCGCTCCGTACCTCCTCGCGGGGGGCTTGCCACCCTCCAAACGACTTCGGGGGGAGGTGCTTTACGCACGCCTCGTCGGTCGTCGCTCTCGCTTGCCCTTCTCGGCTGCGGTCTCGAACGCCTCGCTACGCCGTACCGTGAATAAGACGGGCTCAGGCGAGACGGACGCCCGAGGAGTGAGCAGCGTCAACCGTACTCTTTGCAGTACGTTTTGCAGCGAAGCGACGAGGCCGCCCGTCGCGAGCGAAGGGATCGGCTTTCGCAGCAGGCAGCCATTTCACGCTAGCCTCCTAGGGCTGGCTGCCTAGTGCTGGAGCGCGCCCTGGTGGGTGCTCTCCTCCTCGATGCCGTGGGCCATGAGGAAGTGGCAGAGCGGATAGGGCTCGTCCGCGGTCCCGCCGATCAACTCGAAGAGCCAGCGATCGGGCTCGTCCACGGTGCCGTCGGCGCGCCCCTGCACGTAGAGCACGCGTGGCTCGACGAGCAGCTCGCCGATGAGCTGCTTGCCGTGGACGAGCTGCGCGTACGGATTCCCGTCGCCGTCGGCGCCGAGGTGCCAGTGGAGCGCATCGTCGTCGTAGAGAAAGCAATCCTCCGTGCCCGCCTGGAGGATGCAGTTGGGGTGCTCGCCGAGCCACGACCAGAATCGATCGAACGTGAGGCTGTTCTCCGGCTGTAACTGGACGTTCATGAGTGCCGAGGTATGCGCCCCGGCGCTTCAGCCGTCAACCGCTGCGGCCCGTCGTCCCGGGCGGGCTGCCTACCGGCCGCCCTGCTCGACGTCCTCGATCCAGCGGGCGTTGCCGATCCGCTCGAAGTCGAGGCTCACGAATTGTCCCGGGACCACGTCCTGCAGGTCGTCGGGGTGGGCGTGGTAGAGCCTGCGGCCCGCCGCCCCGCCCAGCGTGACCGTGCCGCGCGCCGCGTCCACGCGGGACACGACGCCCGACGCCGTCCCCGACACCGCGTAGGTCCCCTCGCCGGGCCCGCCGGCGCCGCCTCCCCCGCCGGAGATCCAGCGCACGCCCGCGTAGTCGTCGTAGTCGACGTCCACGCGGTCGCCGAGGCGGTAATCGGTGAGCTGATCGGGGGTCGCGTGGATCATGAAGACCCCGCGGCTCGTCGAGATCGACAGGAGCCCCCGCGGGTACGACAGGTGCTCCACGATCCCGTGAATCGTGCCCGTCTCGGATCGCTCGCCGAACCCCCCGAGCCCCTGCGCGGCCGCCGGGTGGGCGAGAAACAAGAGCGGTCCCGCGGCCAGCGCCGCAAGCCATTTCCTGGTCATGACGACCTCCTCACGTCTTCAACGATGGCCATCGCTCCCGCGGCGGACATCGGCCAGCGGGCCGATCCGCGGCCGGAGCGTCCCCGGGGCCGTCGTTCAGTCTCTCGCGCGCAGGTACTGCGGAGGCCAGGCGATCTCGGCGCCCAGGGCGCGCGCGGCGTGGAGCGGCCAGTGGGGATCGCGCAGCAGCGCGCGGGCGAGGAAGACCGCGTCGGCCTGGCCCGCGGCGATGATCGCCTCCGCCTGTCGGGGCTCGGTGATGAGCCCGACCGCGCCGGTGGGCATCCCGATCTCGCGGCGCACCGCGGCGGCGAACGGGACCTGGTAGCCGGGCGCCGTGGGCACCTTCGCGTCCGGCACGAGGCCGCCGCTGCTGCAATCGAGCAGGTCGACGCCCGCCTCGCGGAGGGCGCGGGCGAGCGCGAGCGTCTGCGGCAGGTCCCAGCCGCCCGGCGCCCAGTCGGTCGCCGAGACGCGGGCGAAGAGCGGCAGGTCCGCCGGCCAGACGGCGCGGACGGCGCGCGCGACGCGCAGCGGCAGCCGCAGCCGGTTCTCCAGCGGGCCCCCGTAAGCGTCCGTGCGCCGGTTCGACAGGGGTGAGAGGAACTCGTGCAGGAGGTAGCCGTGGGCGAAGTGGAGCTCGATGACCCGGAAACCCGCGAGGCGCGCGAGCCGGGCGGCCTCCTCGAAGGCTTGCACCAGGCCGTCGATCTCGTCCCCCGTCAGCTCGCGCGGCTCGGCGTATCCCGGCCCGAACGCGAGCGCGCTCGGCGCGACCGGTCGCCATCCTCCCACCTCCGGCGGCACGGCGCCGCTGCCCTTCCATGGAATTGCCGTGGAGGCTTTCCGGCCGGCGTGGGCGAGCTGGACGCCGGGCACGCTCCCCTGGCTCTCGACGAAGGCGGTGATGCGCCGGAGCGCCCGCGCGTGCTCCTCCGACCAGAGCCCGGAGTCGGCCGGCGAGATGCGCCCCTCCGGCCGGACCGCGGTCGCCTCGACCATCACGAGCGCGGCGCCCCCGGCCGCCCGGCTGCCGTAGTGAGCGAGGTGCCATTCGGCCGGCAGGCCGTCTTCGCTCGAGTACTGGCACATCGGGCTCATGAAGATCCGATGCCGGAAGGTGACGCCGCGGAGCGTGAGCGGGGAGAAGAGGTGGGCGGCGGTTTCCATGGGGTGCAAGCCTGTGGGTTTGGAGGGGGGGGCGATCAGCCCGGCGGTTCGAGCCGCCGCAGTCCGCCGAGGTAGGGCCAGAGCGCTTCCGGCAGATCCACCGTGCCGTCGGCCCGCTGGAAGTTCTCGAGGATCGCGACGACCGTCCGGCCGACCGCGAGACCCGAGCCATTGAGCGTGTGGACGAGCCGCGGCTTCCCGCCCGGTCCCTCCTTGAAACGGATCCGCGCGCGCCGCGCCTGGAAGTCCTCGAAGTTCGAGCAGGAGGAGATCTCGCGGAACGCGTTCTGGCCAGGGAGCCAGACCTCGAGGTCGTAGCACTTGGCCGCGCCGAAGCCGAGGTCACCGGCGCACAAGAGCACGACGCGGTAAGGCAGGCCGAGCCGGCGGAGGATCTCCTCGGCGTCACGGGTGAGCGCTTCGTGTTCCTCGTACGACGTCTCGGGGCGCGAGAGCTTCACCAGCTCGACCTTCTGGAACTGGTGCTGCCGGATGAGGCCCCGGGTGTCCTTGCCGTAGCTGCCGGCCTCCGACCGAAAGCAGGAGGTGTAGGCGGCGTACTTCTTCGGCAGCTCCGACGCGTCGAGGACCTCGTCGCGGTGGAGGTTCGTCACCGGGACCTCGGCCGTCGACACGAGGAAGAGGTCGTGGCGGGCGACGGCGAAGACGTCCTCCTCGAACTTCGGGAACTGGCCGGTGCCGACGTAGCTCGCACGGTTGACGAGCACCGGAGGGAGGACCTCGCGGTAGCCGCGCTCGCGGTGGACATCGAGCATGAAGCTTCCGAGCGCCCGCTCCAGGCGCGCGCCCCCGTCCCAGTAGACGGCGAAACGCGCCCCGGCGATCTTGGCGGCCCGGGCAAAGTCGAGGATCCCGAGCGTCTCTCCGATCTCGGAGTGCTCGCGGGGGGAAAAGTCGAAGCGGCGCGGCTCCCCCCACGTCCGGACGACGACGTTGTCGGCCGCGTCCTCGCCGTCGGGGACGCTCTCGTGGGGGAGGTTGGGCAGCCGGAGCATCTCCGCCTGGAGGGCGGCCTCCACCTCCGCGAGCCGGGCGTCCATCTCCCGGATCGTCTCCGAGACCTTCTTCAGCTCGGCGCGCAACGCCGAGAGTGCCTCGGCGTCCCGGGTCTCGCGGAGCTGGCCGCTCGCCACGTTCTGTTTCTGCCGCAGCCCCTCGACCTCCGCGATCCGCGTCCGCCGCTCGGCGGCGAGCCTCACGACCGGGCCGAGGTCCACGCCGGGACCCCGCCGGGAGAGCTTGCGCGAGACCTCGTCGAGGTTCGTGACGACGGAGCGGAGATCGAGCATGCGCGGGTCGGGCTAGCCTTGCTGGAGGAAGCCGATCTCCTCCCGGATCATGTCGCGGTCGTCGGCGCCCGGCGCGAGGTCGAGGTAGCGGCGGAACTGCTCGATGGCCAGATGTGCCTGCCCCGCGGCCTTGTAGTAATACCCGAGGTAGCGGTGCGGAAGCGGGCTCTTGGGATCGGCGGCGATCGCCTTCTCGTAGTAACGGGCGGCCTCTCTCCCCTTGCCCATCTCGTCGAGCGCGCGGCCGATGAGGTAGTTGGCCTGCACGAGCGCGGGGTCCTTGGCGATCGCGTCCTTATAGGCGGAGACCGCCTCCGCGAAGCGCTTCTGCTTGACGAGCAGATCGCCGACGGGGATCCCGAGCCTGGCCCGCGTGGGATCCAGGCTCATCGCCTTCACGAAGGAGGCGATCGCCTCCGTGGTGGCGCCGAGCTGCGCCTGGGAGGCCCCCAGCTCCTGCCAGGCGTCCACGAAGTCCGGCCGCAGCTCGACCGCCTTGGCGAACGCGCGGCGGGCGTCCTCGTAGATGCCGCCCGCCTCGCAGGCCAGCCCTTCCGCGTACCGGTCGTCGGCGTCCGCCGGCGCCGCGGCGACCGCCGTCCGGGCCTCCTGGAGCGCCCGCGCGGCGGCACCCTTCTTGAGCAGGGCGAGGGCGAGGTAACGGTGGGCCTCCGGCAGCTTGCTCGTCTGGGCGAGCGCCGCCCCGAGGCTCGCGATCGCCGCGTCGACCTTCCCGAGCGCGAGCTGAACCGCGCCCAGGCGGGTGAGCGCCTGCACGTCCTTCGCGTTCTCCGCCGCCTCTTCGAGCACACGCTCGGCCTCCGCGAGCTTCCCCGTCTTCCAGAGCAACGTCCCCAGCTCCAGCTTCAGGCCGTGAATCCGCGGATCGAGGGAGACCGCCCCGCGCAGCTCCTTCTCCGCGCCGGCCGTGTCGCCCTTCGCGAGCAGCGTCCGCCCGAGCACGAAGTGCGCGTCGGGGTTGCGCGGATCGATCTGGAGCGCGACGCCCACCTCGCGCTCGGCGCCGGCCGCCTCACCCGCGGCGAGCAGGTATTCGGCGAGGCCGGCGTGGGCCGACGAGCTCTTGGGCGCATGGGCGACGGCCTGCTCGAACTCCACCTTCGCCCGGGCGAGGTCTCCCCGTTCGAGCAGCAGGCGGCCTAGCAGGACGTGGGCCTCCTCGTAGGACGAGTCGGCCTTGAGGGCCCCGAGCAGGTCCCGCTCCGCGTCCTCGTTCTTCCCCTCGCCTTCCTCGACGAGGGCCCGCAGTGCCATCAGGCGCGGGTCCCGGGGGGCCGCCGCCAGTCCCTGGGCGACCACCTTCTCCGCGTCGAGGTAGCGGCCGAGCCCGAGGTCGATCCGCCCGAGCGCGTCGGCGAGATCGGCGTCCCTGGGGTGGGCCTCGTAGGCGCCGCGCACCAGCGGCAGCGCCCGATCGAGCTGGTGGTCCGCGAGCAGGAACAGGCCGAACGCGGCCTTGGCGGAGTTGCTCTCCGGGTCGTCGTGGAGGGCGGCCTCGAACGCCGCCGCCGCCGCCTCGGGCTGGTGCCGTGCGGCGGCGGCCTCCCCGAGGAGCACCTGGACCTCGGCCTGCTCTCCCCGGGTCAGCTCGGCCGGCTTCCGGGCGAGCGCGGCGAGGTCGGCCGCGACGCCCTCGACCGAGCCCTCCAGCCGTGACTGGACGAGGTCCGCGTCGAGGGCGGAGTCGACGTGGGCCGGCTCGACGGTCACCGCCTTCCGGTAATCGGCGAGCGCTCCCGCCTCGTCGCCCCGCCGCAGCGCGAGATCCCCGAGCGCGTGGAGCGCCTTCGCGCTCTTCGGATCCCGCTTGAGGATCTGCCGGAGATAGCCCTCGGCCCGGGCAGGCTCTCTCTTCGACCAGCTCTCGGCGAGCAGGTAGAGCGCCTCGGTGTCGTTCGGCTGCTTCTGGAGGATCTGCTCCAACGCGCGCCGGCCGGCGGTCGCGTTCCCGAGGAGCGCGTCCAGGCCGGCCTCGGCCTTCACGATGTCGCTCGCGCCTCGGCCGATGCGCGCGGCCCGGGCGAGCGCATTGCGGATTGCGCTCGCGCCCTCCGCCGTCTCGGCGAAGCGGCGCTGGAGATAGAAGACGGCCTGCGCCTCGACGGCCGGGGGTTCGATGGCCTTGGGCGCGAGCGCCGCCGCCTGCCGCGCCTGATCGAGCGCCCTCCGGTAGCCGGTGAGCGTGTCCGCGGCGAGGTCGCGCCGCGCCGCCGCGAGGAGCTTCTCCGCCTCCCCTCCCTTCGGCACCCGCGGCGGGCCGAGCCAAACGTAGACGCCGAAGAAGCCGTAGGCGGTGAAGCCGAGCGCGAGGCCCGCGGCGAGGACGAGGGCGGCGGCGCCGAGGCCGGCGATCCACGGCAGCCGCTTCTTGAACTGGGCCAGCCGGTCCGGCGACTCCACGAGCGCCAGCGCGGCCATCCGGCCGCCGTAGACCTCCTGCAGTCGTCGCAGGGTCTCCGCCTCCTCCACCTTCCGGTCCGCCGGCAACGCCTCCTCCGCGGGCGCCGCCTCCTCCTCTGGCAGCCGGAGGGCTCCGGCCGGGGACGCGAGGATCTGCTCCATGGCCGAAGAGAACAGCGGCACGGTGGAGATCACCGACCAGCGCTCGCCGTCGGCGCTGACCTCCTCGTTCCCGAGGAGCTTCCCCTCTTGGAGCATCCGGACGATCGTGTCCTCGTCGTAAGGACCGGTGGCCGTGCGGCTCCGGCCGCGGACGCGCCAGCGCTTCGCGGCACCGGCGGCGGCCGACGTCTCGGCGGCCTGATCGATGAAGTCGAGCAGCTCGAGATCGTCCCCGCCCGCCTCGGAGGCCGGGGCGGACGGGGCGACCGCGACGTCGAGGTCGGCCTCGAGCCCCTCGGCCGCGGGCGCGGGAGAGGGGTTCGTGCTCGCTGGCCCACCGGAGACGTCGAGATCGAGAGCGTCAGACCCGACGACGACGGTCGGCTCCGGAGCGGCGGCCCGCGGCGCGGGGGGCACGGGGAGGCCGAAATCGAGCGCCAGGTCCAGCGCCGGTGGATCGGTGATCGGACCGTTCGGCGGGGCAGGAGGCGATGGCTCGGGCGAGGGGGCCGCCGCGACGGTCGCCTCCCGGTCGATCGCGACGGCCGGCGGCGGCGCGGCGACCACGGCTTCCCAACTGATGGTCTTGTGTCGAGCCGGAGCCGCGGGCGCGGCGGGGGGCGGCACCCCGCCGCCGGGCAGCGGCACCGCCGGCGGCGGTGGAAGCGGGGGAGGAGCGATCTGCGTCTCCGCCATCGAAGACGCCGGCGTGCTCGCGAACGGTCGAGGCACGGGAGGCGGCGGGGCGGAGGCAGGCGACGTCGCGGTCGCCGGCGGGCGTGGGTCGGGGCCGGGGAGCGGGACGCCGGCCGGCGACGGCGTGAGGACCGTCTTCGCGAGCGGAGGGGGCGGGGGAGAGATGGGCGGGGCGGAGGCAGGCGACGTCGCGGTCGCCGGCGGGAGTGGGTCGGGGCCGGGGAGCGGGACGCCGGCCGGCGACGGCGTGAGGACCGTCTTCGCGAGCGGAGGCGGGGGAGAGATGGGCGGG
>JAKAPL010000065.1 GCA_021807105.1 Myxococcales bacterium
TCGCCACCGCGGCGCGTGCGAGCGCGCCTGCGTTCGTTACGAACGCGAGGTGGCTGCCGTCCGGCGAAAACTGGAAGAGGTACGATTGCACGCCCGTCGCGACCTGGACGAGCGAGCCCGGATTCGCCACCGCGGCCAGTTCGAGCGTGCCTGCGTTCGTTACGAACGCGAGGTAGCTGCCGTCCGGCGAAAACTGGAGGAAGTTCGAGGACACGCCCGTCGCGACCTGGACGGGCGAGCCCGGATTCGCCACCGCGGCCAGTTCGAGCGCGCCTGCGGTCGTGAAGAACGCGAGGTGGCTGCCGTCCGGCGAAAACTGGAGCAAGACCTGGAAGCCCGAGTAGACGCCCGTGGCGACCTGGACGGGCGGGCCGGGGCTCGCAACCGCGGCCAGCTCCAACGTCCAAGCGTTGTTGAAGTTCGTGAGAAACGCGAGGTGGCTCCCGTCCTTCGAGAGGGTCACGTTGATCACCGAGGTGGACGCGGCGACCTCCCTGCCCGCGGGCAGCTCGATCGGGGCGATCGAATAGAGGCTGTAGTCCACGATGAGGCCGTCGGTCCCGGGAAACGAGAGCAGCTCCGGAAGGGTCGCGCCGTACTCGAGCGTCGCGGGGCCGCCGTCGGGGCTCTCGAAGGCGGCCGGGAGCGTGACCGTCTTGGCGAAGGTGAGGCTGTACGCGCCCGAGGGGACGCCCGTGACGGCGTAGCCGCCATCCGCGTCCGTCGTCGCCTGGAGCGTCACGTCCGAGTTCGCGAGGGTCACGGAGACACCCGAGGGGTCGAGGCCGCCGACAAGCTGGACGCTGCTCGCGACGACGCCCGTCCCGGCCGGCTCGGCCGAGGCGCAGTCGCAGGCGCCGAAGGTGCCGTCGCCGTCGCAGGTCATCGAGCCGACCCCGCCGTCCGGGCACTGACAGCCGGTGCTCACGCCGGTGACGCAGCGCGGGGTCGCGCCCGTGGCGCCCGTCGCCCCGGTCGGGCCGGTCGGCCCCGGGGGACCGCCGGGGGTGCCCGGGGTTCCTGTGGCCCCGGTCACGCCGGTTGGTCCGGTCGGGCCGGTCGGCCCTGGGGGGCCGCCGCAGGCGGCGAGGGCCAAGGCGAGCGAGAGGGCAAACGTGCGGGTGAAGGACATGAGCGCGATCTCCGGGAAGTCGCCACTCCA
This sequence comes from Myxococcales bacterium, assembly GCA_021807105.1. Classification (GTDB taxonomy): domain Bacteria; phylum Myxococcota; class Myxococcia; order Myxococcales; family JAKAPL01; genus JAKAPL01. The sequence continues at coordinate 1,163 of JAKAPL010000065.1, forward strand.
CAAGCGGACCGCGCGCCTGTCAAGCTCAAGAAGCGAGGAGCTACCCCACTTTTCGACCACCAACCCCGCGTCGTTGCGAAAACCCGCTCCCGTTCCCCTCCCGAGGCCCCAATTCCAAACGCGGGGCCTCTGTGCGGTTCCCTTCGATCGTTTCGGACCACGGCCATCGGGAACGGGAACGCCCCCTCCGACACGCCGCTTCGCGAAGCTGCCTCGGCGTTCCGGGTCATCAGAGCTGCCGCGTCGCGGCTCGGGTTCAACCGGGGCTCGGCGATCAGCGCCGCTCCCCCGCTGCGAAGACCGAGAGACCCACGGGGAGATCGTGGCCCGAAACCCAGCGGGCCTCCTGCGAGAACGCGCGGGCGAGGAGGACGTTCAGCGGCTCGGGCAGCGGGAAACCGCCGACATCGGTCTGAAGCTTTGCGGCGGCGAGCGGCTCGCGACGGCTGAACCGCTGGAAGGTCCGCACGGCCGCGGCGGGCACGAAGGCCCCGAGGAGGCAGTAGGTCAGCCGGCGGAGCCGCAGCCCGGCCTCCGTCAGGAGCCGTCCGACCTCATCGCGGCTGTAGCGGCGGACGTGGCCGAGCGCCGCGTCGTGCGCGCTCCAGAGCCACTGGAACGCGGGGACCGTCACGACCACGAGCCCCCCGGGCCGGCAGACGCGGACGAGCTCGCCCGCCGCACCGCGGGCGTCCGGGAGGTGTTCGAGGACGTCGAGGCAGGTCACGAGCCGGAAGGCGCCGCCGCCGAAGGGGAGCCGCCCGCCGTCGGCGATCACGGCCGTCGCGTAACCGTGGGTCAGGCTGCTCTTCGCGGCGGCGGCGGAGCGATCGACCCCGCAGACGGGGGCCCAAGGCGCGAGCAGCGGGCCGTTGCCGCCGGGACCACAGCCGACGTCGAGGACGGGACCCTCCGGAGAGAGCCGGTCGAGCAGGCCCGAGAGGACCCGCCGGCGGCTCCGGAAGTACCACTGATCGCGCTCGGCGCGCGCCATCTCATCGATCTGGTCGTCTCGCAAGGCGTCTTTGCCGCAGGCCCGCTGCTCCGGCGAACGGGGAAGGTATGATATGCCAGCTTCGCCCCCGGCGGGCAAAGCCCGATGGCCGACACGATCGAACGCCAGCTCTCCATCGTCGTCCCGGCCTTCGACGAGGAGCGGCGGATCGGGCCGACCCTGGCGCGGCTGCTCTCGTACGCGCGCCGGCTCGCGGACTTCGAGATCCTGGTGGTCGACGACGGGAGCCGCGACCGGACGCGGGAGGCGGTGCGGGAGATCGCCGGCGGCGAACCGGCGCTGCGACTCATCTCCCTCCCCGAGAACCACGGTAAGGGAGCGGCGGTGCGGCGCGGGATGCTCGAGGCCCGGCTGCCGCTCGTCCTCTTCACGGACGCCGACCTCTCGACGCCCATCGAGGACGTCGAGCGCCTCTTCGAAGCCATCGACCGGGCGGAGGTCGCCATCGGATCACGCGCGCTCCCGGGATCGCAGATCGAGGTGCGGCAGCCGTTCTACCGCGAGTGGATGGGGCGCGGTTTCAACCAGATCGTCCAGCGCGCGGCCCTGCCGGGGATTCACGACAGTCAGTGCGGCTTCAAGCTCTTTCGCGCGGGGGCCGCCCGCGAGATCTTCGGCCGCGCGAAGCTGGACGGCTTCGCCTTCGACGTCGAGGCGCTCTTCCTCTGCCAGAAGCTCGGCTACGCGGTGGTCGAAGTCCCCGTCCGCTGGCGCAACGACCGAGCCTCCAAGGTCCACCCGCTGCTCGACGCGCTCCGGATGGCCCGGGACCTCGCGGCCATCCGGGCGCTCCATCGCAAGGTGAGCTAGCGCGCGCGCGCGGCCCCCCCCGCGCGGGCGATCACGCCGACGAGCACGACGTGGTTGCGGCGGGTGGCGATCCGGTGCAGCAGGCGCTGGAGCTGGGCGTCGAGGCGCGAGGCGACGCGGGTCTCCACGACGCTCTCGGCGGCGAGACCGGGGACGGAGGGGGCGAGGGTGGCGATGCATGCGGCGAGGGTGAGGGCGCGAATCATCGGTTTCTCCCATCGGCCCGGGGGGCCGTGAACGAGTGGCCTCGAAGCTCCACCCGATTGGGCCGTCCGTCAATTTTTCCGCCCGCCGGGTGCGGGAGCGGGGGGCAGCCCTGGTCGACGTTCCGGCGCCCGTTGACACCCCCGAGGCGGCGCACTACATACGCGATTCCGGTCGCGTTCCCCCTCTGCCCTAAGGAGAGTGAAGCATGGCACGTTTCGCCATCAACGGCTTCGGGCGTATCGGCCGCAACATCCTGCGCGCCGCCCTCACCCGCAAGGCACCGCTCGACGTGGTGGCCATCAACGACATCGACAAGCCGGCCACGCTGGCGCACCTCTTGAAATACGATTCGGTCCACGGGACATGGCCGGGCGAGGTGCAGGCGACCGAGAACGGCCTCGTCGTCGACGGCCGGGCGATCGCGGTGACGGCCATCAAGGACCCGGCCGCCCTCCCCTGGAAGGCGAGAGGCGTGGACGTCGTGCTGGAGTGCTCGGGCCGCTTCACCGCGCGCGCCGACGCCGAGAAGCACCGGCAGGCCGGGGCCCGCAAGGTCGTGATCAGCGCGCCCGCCAAGGGGGCGGACATCACGCTCTGCTATGGCATCAACCAGGGCAAGTACGACCCGGCGAAGCACGACCTGATCTCGAACGCCTCTTGCACGACCAACTGCCTGACGCCCGTCGCCAAGGTCCTCCTCGACTCCTTCGGAATCGAGAAGGGGCTGATGACCACGATCCACAGCTACACGAACGACCAGCGAATCCTCGATCTCCCCCACGAGGACCTGCGCCGCGCGCGGGCGGCTGCGCTGTCGATGATTCCGACCTCGACGGGCGCGGCGAAGGCGGTGGCCGAGGTGATCCCGGAGCTGAAGGGGAAGCTCCATGGGCTCTCCGTCCGGGTGCCCACGCCGAACGTCTCGCTCGTCGACCTGACGGTCGTGGTCGGCCGGAAGGTGACCGTCGAGGAGGTCAACGCGGCGATGAAGGCGGCGGCCGCGGGGAGCCTCTCGGGGATCCTCGCCTACACCGACGAGCCGACCGTCTCGATCGACTACAACGACGACTCCCACTCTGCGATCTTCGACGCCCGGGACACCTGCGTCATCGACGGCAACCTCGTCAAGGTCATGGCCTGGTACGACAACGAGTGGGGCTTCTCGGAGCGAATGGTGGACGTGGCCATGCTCGTCGGCACGAAGCTCTAGGCCGTGCTCCGCGCGATCGATCGGCTCGACGTCGCCGGCAAGCGCGTCTTCATCCGCGTGGACTTCAACGTCCCGCTCGCCGAAGGACGGGTGACCGACGACGCGCGAATCCGGGCGGCGCTCCCGACGGTGCGCTGGGCGCTCGACCACGGCGCCAAGGTCATCGTGGCGAGCCACCTCGGCCGGCCGAAGGGACCGGATCCCAAGCTCTCGCTCGAGCCGGCGGGGATGCGCCTCTCGGAGCTCCTCGACCGGGATGTCGTGCTCGCCGACGACTGCGTCGGCGACGGCGTGAAGAAGCTCGTCTTCGACCTGCGGGAGGGCAAGCTCCTCCTGCTCGAGAACCTGCGCTTCCATCCCGAGGAGGAGGAGAACGCGCCGGCCTTCGCGCAGGCGCTCGCCTCGCTGTGCGACGTGTACGTGAACGACGCGTTCGGCACCGCCCACCGGGCGCACGCCTCGACCGTGGGCATGGCGCGGCTCGTCCCCGAGCGCGCGGCCGGCTTCCTGATGCAGAAGGAGCTCGCCTACCTGGGCAAGGTCCTCAAGGATCCGGAGAAGCCGTTCGTCGCGCTGCTCGGGGGGGCCAAGGTCTCGGACAAGATCAAGGTCCTCGATCAGCTCGTCGGTCGGGTGGACGCGCTGCTCGTCGGCGGCGCGATGGCGTACACCTTCCTGCGCGCCGGCGGCGTCGCGGTCGGGAAGAGCCGCGTCGAGGAGACGAAGATCGCCGTCGCCGCGGGGCTGCTCGATCGGGCCCGCAAGCTCGGCGTCCGGCTGATCCTCCCGCTCGACCACGTGGCCGCGGCCGATCCGGCGGCCCCCGCGGTCGCCGTCTCCGGCAGCGCCGTTCCGGAGGGGCTCGCCGGCTTCGACATCGGGCCGCGGACGATCGAGGCATTCTCGGCCGAGATCGCGCGGGCCAGGACGGTCTTCTGGAACGGCCCCTTGGGTCTCTTCGAGGAGGAGCGGTTTTCCGCGGGGACGTTCGCGATCGCGCGGGCGCTCGCCGGCTGCGCGGGGACGACGATCGTCGGCGGGGGCGACAGCGCGGCCGCGGTCGCCCGGGCGGGGCTCGTCGAGAAGATGTCCCACGTCTCCACGGGCGGCGGCGCGTCGCTGGAGTTCCTCGAAGGGCGGGAGCTGCCCGGCGTCAAGGCGCTGGAGAGCTAGGAGGCTAATATGGATGCCGTCGCGAGAAAGCCGAGACCGAGGCGAGACGGGCGCCCGAGGAGTGAACCGCGGAAACGTACCCTTTGCAGTACCTCTTGCAGCGAAGCGACGAGGCCGCCCATCGCAGCGAAGGGTTCGACTTTCGCAGTAGGCAGCCATTTAACACCAGCCTCCTAGATGGGCCCCGGACGCAAGCCCGTCCTCGCGGGCAACTGGAAGATGTTCAAGACCGGCGCGGAGGCGGCGGCCTTCGCGCGAGAGCTGCGGCCGCGGGTCTCGATGATCCACGACGCAGAGATCGTGGTCTGCCCGCCTTTCACCGCCCTCTCGGCCGCGCTCCAGGCGCTCACCGGGTCGAACGTCCAGGTGGGAGCGCAGGACGTCTACTGGGAGGCCGAGGGGGCCTTCACCGGAGAGGTCTCGGCGCCGATGCTGAAGGAGGCGGGGTGCCGCTGGGTCATCGTGGGGCACAGCGAGCGGCGGCAACTCTTCGGCGAGACCGACGAGGCCGTCGCGCGCAAGGCGGCAGCGGCACTCGGCGCGGGACTCTCGCCCATCGTCTGCGTGGGCGAGACGCTCGCCGAGCGGGAGGCCGCGCGGACGCTCGATGTCGTCGGGCGGCAGATCCGGACCGGGCTCGGCGGCCTGTCGGAGGAGCAGATGGCCGGCCTCGTCGTCGCCTATGAGCCGGTCTGGGCGATCGGGACCGGAAAGGTCGCCACCCCCACCCAGGCGGAGGAGGTCCACCAGGCGATTCGATCGCTCGTGCGGGAGATCCACGGCGCGCCGGCCGCCGGCGCCCTGCGGATTCTCTACGGCGGCAGCGTGAAGGCGGGCAACGTCGCGGAATTGATGTCCCAGCCGGACGTGGATGGCGCGCTCGTCGGCGGGGCGAGCCTGTCCGCCGAGAGCTTCGCGGCGATCGTCCGCTGGCGCGGCTAAGCTGCTTCCGCTCGGACGGGGTGAGGCTCCTTACGGACGGATCGGGGGCCCGAGCTGAGATTCGGAGCAGCGCAACCCAGGGGAGCATGCTCGCTCCTCACGCCTGCGGGCAGCGCAGCCCCCAAGGCCGTTCCCCGATCGATTCCATGGGGTTCGGCCTGAAGACGCGCGTGGGTCGCGATCGCGTCGGGCGGTTGCAAAGAGCGCTCCATTCATCGACGCTGAAGTCATGTTCATGGCGGAAGATCGGTGCCTCCCTGCCGGCGAACCAGTCGTTCCACGCCGGATCACCCCTTCGCAGACGCAGGATCCACGCGGGTATCTCCGCGTCCTTGCTGGCGAATCCGGTTCTCCGTCACCGCGTTCCCTGGGGCCGACCTTCTCTCCGCTCCGATCGACCAGATGGTCGATGAGGTCGACCTGATCGACGATCGGATCGACCTCATCGCGGGCGGGGGCCGGCGGGACGCCGGCGCTCCCAGGAAAACCTATTGTCACGCTTTTCTCCGTCCAGGCGACTTTGAGAAGTAAGGAGGTACGAGAGGACAACTCTCCTCGCGATCGAGCCCGGAGGCCGTGGGTGCCAGGCGGCCGGCGTCTGATTCCAGCCGGCTGCGAAGCGGAGACCCCTACTATGAATCGGGCTGAACGATCACTTTGCTTTTTCTCGACCGATCGGCTAGGTACAGCCGACCTCCGGCTCGCGTCAGGATGCCGGCTCGAGAAAAACGATGTTCTACACGCTCATCCTCATCCTCCACGTCGTCGTTTGCCTGCTCCTGTTCGCGGTGATCCTCGTTCAGCAGGGCAAGGGGGCGACCATGGGCGCCGCCTTCGGCACGGGAGGCAGCCAGACGGTATTCGGGGGCTCGGGCGCGGGAAACTTCCTCACCAAGACCACATGGGTCGCGGCCATGATCTTCTTCACGACCTCGCTGCTGCTCGCCTACAAGGGGAGCTTCCACCGCTCGGTCGTGGAATTGGCGACGCCCGGCAAGCCGGCCGTAACGACGGGCGTCAAGCCGGGCCCGAAGGGAACGACCGCGGCTCCGGCCGCGAAGTCCGCGGGTGGGGCGACCACCGCCGGCAAGCCGGCCCCCCCTCCGCCCGAGGCGCCAGGCGCGGGGAAGACGGCTCCCGCGGCTCCCAAGACCGCGATCCCTGCCGCGCCCAGGCCGCCCGTTCCGGCGCCCCGCTGACGCGCGAGCAGGAAGACGCTGGGCCAGGCGGAGCAACGTTTTCCCCTCCGTGAGGCAGGATCGGGTCACGGGGAGGGTTCGCCTGCTCGTCTGGATCTCCGGTTCGCTGGCGTGGAGCGCGAGCCTCCTAGACCTTCGGCGGGCGCCAAGACCCCTATCGACGGCGCACCCCTCTTGCGGCGCGCCGGCAGCCGCTCGCTTTAAAACGGTCTCACGCCCGCCCGCGGCCCCCTGGCCCGCTTCCTGCGTAGGACCCTCTCCGTTCGCCCGCTCCGGGCGGACGAGATGGAGGTCCTGCTCGATGCACGTCCCCGCGGCCATCGCCCCCGACAGTCTCTCCCGCTACATGGAGGAAGTGGCGGCTTACCCGCTCGTCACCGCCGACGAGGAGAAGCTCCTCGCGCGCCAGTATCGCCGCGCCAACGACCGAAAGGCCGCGGAGCGGCTCATCACCGCGAATCTCCGCTTCGTCGTGAAGATCGCGTACGAGTACCGCTCCCACGGCCTGCCCATGGCTGACCTCATCCAGGAGGGCAACCTCGGCCTCATCCGCGCCGTCGAGAAGTTCAACCCCGACAAGAACATCCGCCTCATCTCGTACGCCGTCTGGTGGATCCGGGCCTTCATCCAGAACCACATCCTCCATTCGTGGTCGCTCGTGAAGGTGGGCACCACCCAGGCCCAGCGACGGCTCTTCTTCGGGCTCGCCCGGGCGCGCCGCGAGATCGAGCGCCACGACGGCGTCGAGGGCGAGGTGGGCGGCGACCGCGGCTGGATCGCGCGGCGGCTCAAGGTCCGGGAGCAGGAGGTGGCGGACATGGAGGCCCGCCTCTCCGGTCGCGACTGCTCGCTTGACGCGCCCCTCGACCAGGAGGACCACCGCACGACCCACGGCGAGCTGCTCCCCCACCCGGGTTCCTCGCAGGAAGCCCAGCTCGCGGACCTCGAGCTCTCTCACCTGACCGCCAAGATGGTGCAGCAGGCCCTCGGCCATCTCGATCCGCGGGAGCGGGCGATCGTCGAGCTGCGGCTGATGGCCGACGCCCCGATGACGCTCACCGACGTGGGCCGCCGCTTCGGCTTCTCCCGCGAACGGGCGCGCCAGCTCGAGACCCGGGCCCGCGGCAAGCTCAAGAGCTTCCTCGAGGACGCCCTCGCGGCCGCCCACATCCCGCAAGGGAACGCGGCGTAGTCACGGCGCGGCGCGGACGGAGAGGTGGCGATGGGCGGCGCGGCCGGCCTCGTCCGTCGCCACGATCTCGTGCTCGCCGGGGCTCGGCGTCCAGAAGACCCGTCGGTCGGCGGGGAACGTGCCGAGCCATTCGCCGTCCACGAACCAGGAGAGCTCCGCGGCGGCCGACGGGCTCTCCGCCTCCAGGGCGACGGCCTGACGCGAGGCGGGCACGCCGGGGAGGAGCAGGGTCACCTGCCGGGGCGGCGGCGACAGGATCCTGGGCGGCGCGCGCGCGCCGCCCGGCTGGCAGCCGGGGGCGAGCGCCGGCACCCCTCCGGCGCGCCGCTGCTCGTCCGAGAGCCAGCGGCGCACGCTCGCGGGCCAGGCGAGGAACGTCTGCTTCTCGTGCCGCCGGCCCGCGCGGCAGCCCGGCGCGAGGGCGAGCCCGCGATCGAGGTCGACATCCACCGACACGTGAAACGGGCAGGTCCGGGTCGGGACGTGCTCGCGGAGGGCGAGCGCGCGGCGGCGCTCCGGGCAGGCCGGACCCGGCGCAACTCCGGAGACCGCACAGACGTCGATCTCCGTCAGGTCGGGCGGCGGGGACTCGTCGCGCGGCGGGAGGCGGCCGTCGAGCGCTTCGAGCAGGTCGAAGAAGACGGGCCCCGCGGCCTCCGCCCCGACCAGATCGGCGCTCGGCGTCCCGTCGAAGTTCCCGAGCCAGACCGCGACGGTGTCGCGCGGGCCCGAGCCGACGGCCCAGGCGTCGCGATGGCCGAAGCTCGTCCCGGTCTTCCAGTGGATCGACGCCGGCGCCCCGGACAGCGCGAGCCGCGCGGGGAAGTCGGGCCGGTCGCGGCGCGAGAGCGCGCGGCGGGTCAGGAACGCGGCGCCTGGGGCGAACACCGGGACCACGTCCCCCGTCGCGTCGTTCGCGAGCAGGCGCAAGGGCCGAGACCGGCCGTCCTCGGCGAGGACCGTGTACGCGCGTGCCAGGTCCAGAGGCGAGATCTCGACGCCGCCGACGATGGCCGAGAGGCCGTAGTGGTCGGGATCGGCGAGCAGGTGACGCACCCCGAGCCTTTCGAGCACGCCGATGAAGTCGCGGACCCCGAAGCGCGAGAGGAGCCGCACGAACGGGACGTTGAGGGACGCGGAGAGCGCCTCCTCGAGCCGCACCAGCCCGGCGAAGCGCCGGTCGTAGTTTTTCGGGGAGAAGTCTCCGAAGCGGGTGGGCACGTCCGCGACGAGCTCTCCGGGGAGCGCGATCCCCCGGCCGATGGCCGCCGCGTACAGGAACGGCTTCAGCGTCGAGCCGGCCGAGCGGGTCGCCAGGAAGCCCGCGATCTGGCCGCCGTACCTCCCGTCGTGGAAATCGAAGTTGCCGACGAGCGCGCGGACCTCGCCGCGACCGTGATCGATGACCACGGCCGCGCCGTTGTGGATCCCCTCCAAGGCGAGATTCGGCGCGGCCGCCCGCAGGATCCTCTCGGCCGTCTCCTGCGCCCCACGGTCCAGCGTGGTCCTGAGGCGCTCCACTCCGGGCGCGCGCCCATGCAGCCAGACCGCCGCGTGAATCGCGCCCCGCGGGAAGGGCCGCAAGCCTCCCGGCACGGGCGCCGCCTCCACCTGCGCGAGCACTCCGGCGGGGGCGAGGCGCGCCGCGACCGGGCCGAGCGGCAGCACGCCCTCGCGCAGCAGCCGCCGCGCGATCCGATCGCGCGCGGCGGCGAGGGCGGACCGGTGCGCGGGCGACGGATATCGATGCTCCGGATCCTGGGGCACGGCGAGCAACGTCGCGATCTCGGCGGCGGTCAGCGCCCGGGCGTCGTGGCCGAAATAGGCGAGGGACGCGGCCTCGACGCCCTCGACGTTGCGCCCGAACGGCACGCGCGCGAGGTACGCGTCCAGGATCCGCCGCTTGCCGAGGCGCAACTCGAGCTGCATCGCCCGGAACGCCTCGACGGCCTTCGCGCCCAGCGTCCGCGGGCGGGGCTCGAGCAGACGCACGAGCTGCATCGTGAGGGTCGAGGCGCCCGACGCCGCGCGACCGCGCCGCAGGTCGAGCCAGGCAGAGCGGAGCACGGCGATCGGATCGACGCCCGGGTGGATCCAGAAACGGCGGTCCTCCAGCCGGACGAGCGCCCTCACGTACGCGGGGTCCACCCTGCCCGCCGCGATCGGGATCCGCCAGCGCCCGTCGGGGGCGAGGAAGAGCGCGGCCGTCGAACCGTCCCGGTACTCGACGACCGCCGAGCCCGGATCCCGCAGCCGGGCCGGCAAGGGGAGGACCCGCGCGAGCGCGACGAGGATCGCGAGCCCCGTGAGCAGGACGAACCCGGCGTGGCGGGCCCACATCCTCGCGCGCGCTCGGGTCACCCGGCGGGCTCCAGGGCGCTCATTCGGGACGGGCGAGCAGGCGCGGGAGCTGCTGGACGAGGAAGGGGAGGAGCGAGGGGCGACCGCCCGCGGGCGCACTGCGCGGCTCTCGTGGGGCCGGGGCTGCGAGGCCATGAAACCCAGCGACGCCTCGTGGCTTCGCGGGCCTCCTCCTGGCGATCCTCACCGCGAGCGATGAACGGCGACCTCGGAAGCAGTCGAACGGCGGCCATCTCTTCGTCGAGAGCGCTCGCGCGGCGCACTCTTACAGGTACGGGGCCCAGGGGCCGGCGACGTCGATCGTCCTCTGTCCGCCGCGCGCCCATACGCTCGGGTCATACATGGCCGTCGCCTCGACGGGGGGATCGTCGAACTCCCCGGCGGTGACCGCGCGCAGCAGGTAGACGACCCTCACGGTCGCGCCACGCGCGAGGCTCCCGAACCACTCGACCTGGTCGTCGCGCAGGTCGACGTAGTCCGTCTTCCAGAGCGAATCCGCGTCGAGCCAGCCGGGCGCCGTCCCCCCCCGCCGGAGCCTCGCGTTCTCGATCTCCCAGCCGGCCGGGAAGCGGTCCACGAGCGCCACGTTGTCGAGCTTCTCCGGCGACTCGTTCGCGAGGTCCACCTGGACGACGACCCAATCGCCGAGCGCCAGCTTGTGGAGATCGAGGGGCGTCCCGTCCCGGTTCAGGTAGCGGCGGGTCACGGAGAGGCCGCTGCCGCCCTCGCGCACGTCCGGATGGCGCCTCACCCCCTCGCTCGTGAGCACCAGGTAGAGCCGCCCGGCGCCCTTCTTCGCCACGCGGACGTCGACCGACTTGTACTCGCCCGCCCGCGCGAGCGCCCAGACGCGGTCCCCCCCCTTCGCGCCGAGCGCCGGCGAACGCGGAGCCCTCTTCCGGCCGTCGGTGAGCAGCTCCGGCGGCGAGAACTCCTCGGCCCCGCCGTGGACCCACTTCCCGAGGCCGGTGAGGCCCCAGACCAGCTCCTGCGTGGTGTACCAGTCGTCGCGATGGCCGCGCAGTCCGTCGGCGACGAGCCTCGCGAGCGGCTCGCCGGCCGGGTCGTGGCCGAAGAGGTCCACGAACGTCGAGAGCATGAAGCCGCGCCGGCGCCGGGCGGAGTAGAACGACCTGCGCTCCTCCCTCGCGTCGCCGGGCGAAGAGAGGTTCGGGTTCTTCAGGGCGGCCGCCCAGCGCCGGTCGCCGTGGAGATAGAGCGCGGCCTGGAGCATGTAGAGCTGCTCGGCCGTCTCCCCGGCGGGATCGGCCGGGACCCGCGCGATGAGCTGCGCCACGCGGGCCGCGTCGCCCTTGCCCGCGAGCGCGAGGACGTACTGCACGTAGGGCTCCGGGTCGCCCGCCCCCAGCTCGGTCCACCCGCGGCGCGGCCCGTCCCCGGCCGCGAGCGAGGCGGCCGCCTGCTCGAGGTAGGAGACCGCCGCGTCGAGCCGGTCCTGCGCCACCGGGAAGCCATACTTCTGCGCGTCGAGGAGGAGCTGCACGGCGTTCGCGCTGCCCCACAGGTGCGGCTCGGTCTGGCCCGGCCAGAAGGCGAAGCCGCCCTCGGGCGTCTGCAGCGTGAAGAGGTGGTCGAGCCCGTGGGACACGAGGTCCTCGATGCGCCCGGAGGCCACGAGCTGCGGATCGAGCGACGGGAGGAGGTCCCCGAGGACCAGGAGGGGCCGTGTCGACGACACGGTCTGCTCGAGTCAGCCGTACGGGTAGTGGAGGAGGTAGCTCGCGTGATCGAGCACGTCCCCGTAGGGATTGGTGGTCACCCAGAAGTCCGACCGCTCCGACGTGGGCACCCAGCCCGACAGCCGCGCCGTCACGTCGTTGTCTCCCTCGGACAGCTCGATCTGCTGCACGGTGCGGCTCCTCGGGCCCGCCGGCAGCAGCGGGACGTCCGCCTGCTCGTGACTCGAGAAACGGCCCGCGCGCGCCGTCACCTTCACCGTCGCCGCGCCCAGCGCCGCCACGGCCCGCGCCTGGAAGACGGCGACCCCGTCCTTGCCCGCCGCGAGCGAGAGCCTCCGCTGCGCGCGCCCGACGATCTGGACGGCCGGCCCGCCCCCCGCCGGCGGGGCGAGGCCCGGAGACGGCAGGTCGCCGGCCTCGATCGAGACGGTCACCTCCTGCGCCGCCCCGGTCAGGTTCGAGACGAAGACCGGGATCTGCGCGAGGTCGTTCTGGTAGAGGAAACGCGGCAGGGTGGCCTGCACGACGAGCGGATCGCGGACCACGACCCGCGCGTCCGCGTGGCCGACCCGCTTCGGCCCCGCCGTCACCGCCATGACCCGCAGCGAACCCCGGTAGGGCGGCAGGGCGAAGGTCGCGACCACCTTCCCATCCGCCGCCACCGGGAGCAGCCCCGACCAGAGCGCGACCGGCTTCACAGGCTGCACGCGCCCGCCTTGGCCGCCCGCCTCGTCGCCGCCCGCGGCCTCCTCGGGTCCGGGCGGGAGCAGCAGCGACCAGCCCACGGTCTCGAACGTGCGGACCCCGAGCGCGCGCCGGTCGAAGATCCGGTCGAGCGGCGAGGGCGGCGTGAAGTGCGTGAGCTGGAGGATGCCCTCGTCCACGGCGGCGATCGTCGCCCACGTCGGCCCCTCCGGCCGCTCGCCCAGGTCGACCTCGACGCGAAGCTGACCCTCGCTCTGGATCTCCTCCGGGACCTTCAGCGCGAGCCTCTGGGTGAACTGCACGGGCGTGACGCGGATGGACCTCACGCCGAAGGCGCGGTCCGGGACGTAGGCGCGCGCGCTCTCGAGGTGCGGGTCCTTGACCACGAAGAGGCTCGCGTAGACGTTGGGCGTGAAGTCCCGGATCGCCACCTCGAAGCTCGCCTCGCCCGCCTCCACGGGCCTCCACGCGGCCGAGAGCACCTTGTCCGTCTCGACGGTGAAGAGCGCCTGCCCGCGCCAGGGGATCTTCGCCCGCACCGTGGCCTCCCCCCCGGCGGGGATCGTCTCCGGCGCCTGGAGCGTGATCCAGCGCGGCTTCTGCGGCTTCGGCGTCTGGTCGGCCTGGCTCTCGCCCGGCTCCCACCAGTCGGCCTCCGTGCCGTCGATCTTCAGATCGGTCCGGTCGCGGCCCGCGCGCGCTTCGACGAGGAAGGCCTCCCCGTCCTGGGCGGGCGTGAGCGTCGCGGAGAACCGGCCGTCCCGCACGGACACGGTGGTCTTCGCCTCGACCGTCGGCATCAGATGCCGCCGGAGCTCCTCGCGCCCGGTCTGCTCGTCGTAGCTCCAGTCGTAGTCGGCGCAGAGGCGCACGAGGCGCAGCTCGACCGAACGCACGGCCGGAGTGACCGCGCCATCCCAATCGACGATCACGCCGGAGACGGGGATGGGCTTCCCCGCGGCGGCTCTCCGGGCGCCGGAGGAGAGCCCCACGTAAAAGCGCTCGGGGTGGGCCGCGACGATCGCGACGGCCTCGCTCGTCCGCCCGCTCCCGGACTCGAAGACCGACGCCGTCGCGACGACGCGGGCAGGCTCCTCGATCGCCCCGCCGCCCGGGCACGCCAGCTCGGCGGTCCCCTTGTCATCGAGCGCGCCGGCGGCGCTGCCGAGGTCGATGGACCGTGGCGCCCTGCCCTCCTCGTGCCAGACGCCATAGGTGAAGTTTCCGTTCCGCCCGGGCTGGAACGCCGCCGGCTCGACCCGGCAGCCCAGCTCGACGCGCGCGCCCGCGGGCGTCGCGCCGAAGAGGTACCTCGCCGCGACCCTCACCCGCGGACTCTCCCCGGCGAGCACGGCCGGCGTCTCGGCGGTGGCCGTGACCTTCATCCGCTCCGGGACGAACTCCTCCACCCGCAGCCGCAGCTTGCCGATCGTCTGGTCGGCCGTGGCCGCGGACAGCTCGTAGCCGCCGGTGTCCGCGAAGGCGGGGATCGACCAGTCGAAGGTGACGAGCCCGGCCCCGTTGGTCTTCTCCACGACCCGCTTCACGCTCCGCCCACGCGGATCGAGAAGGCGCAGCACCACGGGCAACCCGCCCCCGGGCGGCGCGAGCCCATCCCCGCCCCGGACGAGCGCGACGAAGTGCGCGCGCTCGCCGGGCCGGACCACGCCCCGGTCGGACCAGATCGCCGCGCGCCAGGGCTCCTTCCCGCGGTAGGGAGGCCCGCCGATCTCGGCGTCGTCGATGGGCGTCTCGAGATCGGCGAACTTCAGATACGTGAGGTCGTCGCCCCTCGTCGCGACGAGCGCGAACGCCGGCTCGGGGTCCGGGTCCGACCGCGCCGGGGTCAGGACGCAGCCGCCCGCGCCCGCGGTCGTGCACTCCGCGAGCACCTTTCCGCTCCTCCTCACCGCGCGCACGTCGACGCCGGCGATGGGGGGGCCGCCGTCCATGCCGAGCGCCCAGACGAAGAGGGCCTCCGTCCGGGGATCGCCGCCGCCGGCCCGTTTGGCGACGAGGTTCAGGTCGGTCAGGACCAGGCGCGCGACGGCGTCGGGCCCGCCCCCGGGGTTCACGGCCCGGATCTCGAGGAGGCCGCGCGTCGTCCCCGGCAGGAGGGTCGAGACGTCGACCCAGGAGGTCGCCTGCACGTCCACGGCGGTCCTGGGCAGCGGGAGGACCCGGTCGAGGACGAGGTCGCTGTCGCGGGAATCGGCCCGCTCGCTGTCGTCGTTGCTCGCCCAGAAGACGAGATCGGCCGGTGGGACCTCGCGAACCTGGAGCCGGACCCGGTCCACGTTGACGTGGGTGAGCGGCAGGCTCTTCCAGGCGCCGCGCGGCAGGTAGCGGCCCGTCGTCGCGAAGCTCACGGAGGGGGTACGGGCGGGGAAGGAGAAGGACTCCTCGAACGTGCCCATCAGCTCTCCGCCGTCGACCGTCCGCAGGCCCGCGTCGATGCGCATCGAGTAGGGCCCCCGCCGGAAATCGCCGAGGATCCGGAAGCCCGTCGAAGACGGGACCACGGAGACCTTCACCGCGGGCGAGAAGTGGATTCGCTCGGCCGCGTCCTCGCGGGGCAGGCAGCGGACCGAGAGCGAAAGCTCCGTCTCCGTCGGGTCGTCCCAGACGGACCGGCGGCCGGCGACCGCGGAGTCGTCGCAGGCGACGTCGACGTAATGGCCCGAGGGCGACTCCCCGATGCGCGCGAACTTCACGGTGACGGCCTTGCCCTGCGCGTACCCGACCGCCGCCGTCGCCGCGGGCGCCGCGAAGTCACGCCCCGCGAGCCGGACGCCGGCGCGCAGGACGAGGGCCACGCTCCCGGAGGAGGGGAGCGCGTCCGCGCGCAGCACGAGCCGCACGCTCCCGGGGACGCCGGCAGCAGAGACGGCGACGATCTCCGCCGGCCGGCCGGCGACCGTGAACGCCGCGTGCGCCCGCACGTCCGCGGGCTCGACCGGCCCGGAGAAGACGAGCCGCACCGCCACCTGCCCATGCGCCTCGTCGACCGCGTCGAGATCGATCCGCGAGAACCCGAACGCGGGCGTCGTGAACATCGCGGACCACGCGCCCGGCCGCGGCGCGGCCACCGATCCGCCCACGGGGGTCGCGACCCGCTCGAGCACGACCCGGTAGCTCGTCGCCGGGGCGAAGCCCCCCCTGGCCGTGAACGTCAGCGTCGAGGGTCCGGTGAAGGCGAGCGTCCCCGCGGTCTGCGGGGTCACGCGCAGGACCGTCTCCTCGCCGGCGAAGCGCGGGAAGCTCGTCCCCACGTCCATGACGGGCACGGCGAGCTCGATGGCGATCCGGTCGGGGATCCGGTCGTCGCCCCCCAGCGGATGGATCACCGGCGCGAGATCCTCCGCCGAGAGCTTCGCGGCCTTGGGCGCGGCCGCGACGGCCACCGGAGCCGGCGCGGCCGGGACCTTCCTCTCGCGCGAACAGCCGGCCGCGGCGAGCGCGACCAGGAAGAGCACGAGCGCGCGAGAGCCCCGATGGTTTGCGGCCATGACACCCTCCTCGACGGGCGGAGACGGGGCCGAATCTTACGCCGCCTCCCGGCGAGCCGTCCATCCGAAGGGAACGACCGGCCCTTGACGGGAACGCTCTCGCTCCCGAGGACCGAGCCCGGGGTCAGCCCCTCACGACGCCGGCTTGTTGTCGGCGGGCCTGCGGGGGTACGATGGTGCGCGGAATCTGGATCATGCCCGCGCAGTAGCTCAGGTCATCGTTCGATAAGGGGGACCCCGTGACCCACCGAAACTTCGCTGTTGCAACGCTCACCCCCCTCGCGCTCCCGGCGGGCGATCGAATCCCGGGGAGTCTCGCGGTCGATCCCCACTCGGTCTCCACCTCGACCGATGGCCACTACACGTACGCGACCGCCGTGGACGAGCAGGGGACGTACACGGTCTGGCTCGCCGCGCCCGGCGGCACGCCCGCGCGGATCGCGACGGGGACGCTCCAGCCCGGCTCGCTCGGCTTCTCCCCCGACGGCCGCTACCTCACGTACCAGACGGGCGTCGACGGCAACGGGAACGGCCCATTCTGGATCGTCCCCGTCGCGGGAGGCAACCCGGTGGAGGTCGCCCCGGACTCCTGCGGCGGCTTCTTCTCTCCGGACGGAACGCGGCTCCTCCTCCGCCGCAACTGTCCCGTGGGCTCCTTGACCCTCTACACCCTCGCCACCGGCGGGACGGCCTCGGTCGCGCAAGCCAGCAGCGGCTGGACGTTCTCCCCGGACGGCACGGAGATCGCCGTGGTCGAGGCGACGCCGGACGGGGGCTATGCGACCGTCGTCTACACCGTTGCGACCGGCGCCTCGACGACGTTCCCTTCGACGTTCCCGGCCTCGTTCTCGCCCAAGGGCGACCTGCTCGCCCTCAGCGCGGGCGCCACGGACGACACGATCTTCCTGGTCGGCGCGGACGGAGGCACGACTCCGGTGACGACCGCCGGGTTCTCCCCGTTTTGGTCCCCGGACGGCGCCCGCCTCGCCTACTTCGGCGCGTCGAACGACGCGCTCGACGGGACATTGCACCTCTATACCCTGACCACGGGGGCGACCGTGCAGGTGGCGGCCACGGCTACTCCCATCGGATTCGGCTTCTCCCCGGACGGCGCCTCGCTCGCCTACTTCGAGACCACCGACGCCAACGGAGCTGGCCCGCTCGACCTCTACACCCTCGCGACCGCGGCGACCGTCCATGTGGCCACGTCGGCCGATCCCTTGACGTCTTGGTTCACGGGCGACGGCAAGGAGCTCCTGGTCGCGGCGAACCCGTCTTACGACGCCCAAGGCGTCCTCCAGGACTTCACCCTCGAGCTCTACCGGATCGCAGGCGGGCAGACGGTCCAGGTGGCCACCGGCGTGACCAGCTCCTACAGGTCCTATGACTGGAGTTGGCTCGCCTTCTTCTCGGGCGCGTCGGACGCGAACGGCAACTCGACGCTCTCCCTCGCGCCGCTCGCGACCGGGATCGTCGCGCAGAGCATCCCGGACGTCGAGAGCGTCTACTTCCTCTCCGACGGGGCCGTCGCGATCGTACGCGACGCAGACCCGGACGGCGCCGGCACGCTCGCGGTCTTCATGCCCGGGGGCACGCCCGTCTCCGTGAACGACTGGATCCAGAACTCCTGGCTCGCGGGCTCATCGCTCGTCGCCGTGCGGATCGGCACCCCGGGGCCCTTCGGCTACATGGACGGCCTCTGGGTCACCCCGCTTCCGTGAGGCGCGACGAGCGATGGCGGGAACATGACACGAGGGCGTTTGGCCTCTGACGGCGGGGAAGCCGGGACGAGGCGGGCCACCCTCCCCGCCCCTCCGGCTCGCGCGGCCGTCCTCGCCGTGGCCGCGGCCCTGCTCGCCGCGCCCGCGGCCCGCGCGGATGACTGCTCGATTTACGCGAACGTCTGCGAGAACGCCTGCTCCGCCTCCGCCTACCAGGCCGCCTGCCTCGGGACCGTCACGACCGTCGACGACATCTTCCGCACCCGCGACGGCGGCACCGCGCAGGCGCTCACCTTCGCGAGCTACCTCTCCGGCGTCAACTCGACCGGCTGCGCCTGGGGCCAGTCCTTCCCCGACGCCGGCCTCGCCTACCAGTGTCACAGCGCGGCCGTCGACGATCCAGCGGTCGCCGCGGCCATCGCCGGCCTCGACTACCTCTGGGTCCAGAACTTCCGGCAGTATCCCGACGGGGGGTTGGTCTGCGACTGTCAGCCCGGGTTCTACGATCCCCGCGACGGCCTCCTCTTCGACCTGGGCGGGGAGGCCAACAAGGTCGTCGTCTTCCCGGTCACCGATCACGGCCCCCTCCCCTGCGAGTCCTTCGAGTACTCCGTCTATCTGACGGACGATCTCGACGCGGGAGAGGTCGTCCCCCTCGGGGACCCGGTCGATCCCCACAAGTGGAACGAGGCGGAGCTCTACGAGGCATTCCTCCAGGGCTGGGACCCGAACGCGACCGCCGACGGGATGACCACGGTCTGGCAGCTCCCGTGCGGGGTCACCTTCCGCTACGCCTCGGTGCTCGCCGGCAACCACGGGAACCCGACGTCCGCCTGCGAGTATGACAGCAGCGAGGACGAGATCGACGCGGTGGCGGGCATGAACCAGGACGACACGGCGATCTGCCCGGATCGCGACCACGACGGCTACGCGGACATCGCCTGCGGCGGCACGGACTGCGACGACTCCGATCCGGCCGTCCACCCGGGCGCGCCGGAGAACTGCTCCTCCACGAAGGACATGGACTGCGACGGGAAGATCCCGACCTGCCCCGCGGGGACGCTCTGCGTCGCCGGCCAGTGCGCCCAGAAGTGCGGCGGCGGCGAGTTCGGCGGCGCCTGTCCACCCGGCCTCACCTGCATCGGCGCGGCCTGCCTGCCGGCGGGCTGCGCTGCGGGCTGCGACGCCGGGACCGTCTGCAACGGGTCCGCCTGCGTGGATCCCTGCGCGGGGGCCCTCTGTCCGCGGGGCGAGGCCTGCCGCGGCGGCGGCTGCGTCGATCCCTGCCTGGGCGTCCGCTGCCCGGCGGGACAGGTGTGCGAGGGCGGCGCGTGCGAGCCCTCGTGCGCGTGCCTCGGCTGCCCCGCGGGCGAGGTCTGCCTCGACGCCGGGAGCTGCGCGGCGGCCGACTGCGCGGGCGTGGCCTGTCCCTCGGGAGAGACATGCGCGGACGGCGGCTGCGTGAGCGGCTGCACGGGGGTCGTCTGCCCGGTCGGCCAGTCCTGCGCCGCGGGGAGCTGCGCGCCGGACCCCTGCTTCGCCGTCCAGTGCCCGGGGGGCGGCCCTTGCGTCGCGGGGAGCTGCCTCCCTCCCCCGGACGCCGGGGTGGACGGCGGAGAGAAGCCTCCCGGCGCGGGACGGCGCGACGCCGGCCTCCCGGACGCGGGCGTGGAAGACGCGGGTGCGCCGGTCCCGCCCGCGGACGCGGGCCCCGTGGCCGCGCCCGAGAAATCCGGCTGCTGCGGCTGCGGAGAGGGAGGCGCGGCGAGCGCGATCGCCGGGCTCCTCGCGGCCTGGACGCTGCGGAAAAGGAGAGGCGCCACCACCGGCCGGGGGTGACGCCGCCACGGCGCCAAGGCGCGAGAGTGCACGCGACCTGCCCTGCTTACCCCGTCTTATTCACGGTCCGGCTGCTGCGGCGTCCGATCCCGCGCCTCCCGAAGGGGGGGCTTGCCACCCCTACAACGACATGGGGGGAGGTGCTTTACGCGACGCCTCGTCGGTCGTTGCTCTCGTTTGCCCTTCTCGGCTGCGATCTCGAACGCCTCGCTACGCCGTACCGTGAATAAGACGGGCTTGGGGGGAGGTGCTTTACGCGACGCCTCGTCGGTCGTCGCTCTCGCTTGCCCTTCTCGGCTGCGGTCTCGAACGGCTCGCGACGCCGTACCGTGAATAAGACGGGCTCAGGCGAGCTCCTCGTTGCCGGCTGGGGGCGCCCGTGGTAATCAGCCATGGCTATGCGACGAGGGTGCTGGCTTCGGGCAGCGGCGGCGGTGGGGGTCGTTCTCTCGACGGCCGGCGCGGCTCCCTCGGCGCGCGTGCGCGAGCTGACCCGGCAGGGTATCCGCGAGTACCAGATCGGCGACTTCACGCGCGCGCTTGCCGACATCAGTGAAGCGTACAAGCTCTCGGGTGCCGCGGCCCTCCTCTTCGACCTCGGCCAGTGCCACCGCGCGCTCGAGCACTGGAAAGAGGCGGAGTTCGCATACCGGCAGTATCTGATCGAGGTGCCCCGCGCCAGGAACCGGGAGGAGGTGACCAAGCTCGTCGCCGACATGCGGGCCCGGCAGGAGGCGCAAGCAGCCGAGCGGCGCTCCCCTCGGCCCGTGCATGTCGTCTCGTCCGGGCCGCCCGCCGAGGCGCGGCGGCCCGCACCCGCGCCGAGCATCGTCCTCGTCGAGGCGCCCAAGTCCCCGGCAGCCACGGCTCCCGTGGTGGCCGTGACCGTGCCCAAGACACGGCCGGCCGGATCGCACGCGCTCGCGATCGGGCTCTTCTCGGGCGCCGCGGTGGCCGCGGGCTTCGCGATCACCGGCGCCGTCCGCCTTGCCGGCTACGAGGGCGACCTCGGCCACGCCGCGCAGACGCAGAGCTTCACGGATTATCAGAGCATGGCCGGGCGGCAGCCCAACGCGGCGAACTGGCGGACGGCGTCCATCGTCCTTGGCGCGGTCGCGGCCGTCTGTGTTCTCGGGGGAGTCCTGGTCTGGTGAAGGGTGGGGCGTCACGCCCGGTGTTCGGCGACGCGGGAGCGGGTGATTCGTCGTGAGAGCCTCCGATTTGCGCGCCAGCCTTCCTAGAATAAGACGGGATAAGACGGGTTCAATCTGATCTACTACTCCCGAGGAGGAGGGAGTCATGGAGAAGCCGCTGCGGCAGCGAATCGGCCTCGTGCTGGGGGCGCTCCTCTTCGCCGGCTGTCCGCTGGCGCCGGTGGTGCCCGCGGTCTTCCGCTGTCCGGACGGCCGCTGCCCGGCGGGGATGGCCTGCAGCGCG
>JAKAPL010000066.1 GCA_021807105.1 Myxococcales bacterium
CTGCTGAACGAGGGGAGCGGGGTGTTTGGGACGGCGGTGACGTACGGGGTGGGGAGCTTGCCCGACTCGGTGGCGATCGGGGACTTGAACGGGGACGGGAAGGCGGACCTGGCGGTGGCGAACCAGGGGAGCAACACGGTGAGCGTGCTGCTGAACGAGGGGAGCGGGACGTTCGGGACGCAGGAGACGTACGGGGTGGGGAGCTATCCCTATTCGGTGGCGATCGGGGACTTGAACGGGGACGGGAAGGCGGACCTGGCGGTGGCGAACTCGGGCAACGGCAGCGGCAACACGGTGAGTGTGCTGCTGAACGAGTGCCAGTAGGCGGCGGGGAGGGAGGGGGTTGAGAGGGGGTGCAGGGGGCGAAGCCCCCGTGCCGGCTCTTGGTCTGCGGTTTGGGGTGCGGGAGAGCGCTCGTCCATCAGCGATGGCGGCCTCGGGCTTTCGGGGCCCGGCGATTGGGCCATCGGCGAAGCGGTGCGCGCCTCGGGCGGGTTGACCCCGTCTTATTCACGGTCCGGCTGCTGCGGCGTCCGATCCCGCGCCTCCCGAAGGGGGGGCTTGCCACCCCTACAACGACATGGGGGGGTGTGCTCTACGCACGCCTCGTCGGTCGTCGCTCTCGCTTGCCCTTCTCGGCTGCGGTCTCGAACGCCTCGCTACGCCGTACCGTGAATAAGACGGGCTCAGAGATCGACCCGCCCGCGGATCGTGGCTGCTTGCGCGGCGAGGGCGGGCGCGAGGTCGGGGAGGTTCGGGAGCGAGGCGATGAGGCTCGGGACGAAGGGGTCGCCGCGGGCGTGGTAGAGGGCGCGGCCGAGGGCCTGGAGGGCCTCGGTCGTGTCGGCGGCGACGGCCGCACGCAGGGCGGCGGACAGGTGCAGGAGCGGGTCCTGACCGCTCGCCGCGAGCGCGCGGCGCAAGCGGCGGGCCGTGCTCCGGAGGACGATCGCGAGGTTGAGCCAGTCGGTGAGGTAGCCGAGCGTCGCCTGGAGATAGAGATGGTCGAGCGCGGGGGAGGGCGCTTGGCGGGCCGCGAGGAGGGCGAAGAGGCGGGCGCGGCCGGCGAGCCGCCTCTGCTTCCAGCGGCTCGGCTCGTGCTCGGCCTCGGCGAGGTCAAGGGCGCCTTCCGCCCAGGCACGCTGGCCGCGCGAGAGCCCCGTCGCGGCCGAGAGCCCCCTCCGAGCGTCGGTGAGCGCGCCCCGGAGGGCCGCGTCGGCCACGGGCGCGACCTCGGGCGCGGCGGCGGTGAGCGGCGCGAAGACCCCGGCGAGGTGGACACGGCGCAGGCTCTCCGGGGGGATCCGGGGCCCGGGCCGCAAGAGCAGCCGCAGCCGGCTCCAGACGAGTTGGGTCAGGAGGTACGAGGAGACCGTGAGCGTGAAGAGACCCAAGCCGTGCACGGAGCGATCGTATCACGGGCCGGGACGGCATGGGAGCCGCGGAGAGTCCGTCGCGCGGCCTATCATCCCCGCGACCCAACGCGGCCAAGGGACCTCGAATCTTCGCGCGGCAGGGGCATTCCAGAAAGTCGTCGATCAGGGGGTGGAGGGGGCGGGTTTGACCGGACGCGGCGGGCAGTTTACGCTTTCGGCATCTCTCCCCCCGAGGACGGAGGCGTGGATGAACATCCGGGCGCAGGCCCTGACGGACGTCGGCCGCAAGCGGCCCCACAACGAGGACGCCTTCTTCTGCGATCCGGCGCAGGGGCTCTACGTCGTCTGCGACGGGATGGGCGGTCACCTCGCCGGCGAGGTCGCCTCGCAGATGTGCATCGACGCGGTTCGCGACGCGATGGCTCGGGAGCGCCCCACCCTCGAGAAGCTCATCTCCGAGCCGGGGCCGCACGCGCGTGACGGCGCGTGCCGGGTGGTCGAGCGGGCCATCCAGGAGGCGTCGCGGAAGATCTTCGAGGCCGCGGAGAAGTCGGACGGCGAGGAGGGGGGCGAGGGGCGCAAGGGGATGGGCACGACGGCGGTCCTGCTCGCGACCGTCGGCCAGAAGGCGATCATCGGCCACGTGGGCGACAGCCGCGTCTACCTCGTCCGCGGCGGCCAGGTGCACCGGCTCACCGAGGACCATACCCTCGTGCAGGCGCAGATCAACGCGGGGATGTTGACGCCCGAGCAGGCGGCGGCCTCGTCGGTCCGCAACGTAATCACCCGGGCGGTCGGCATCCAGGAGTCGGTCCAGGTGGATACGCTCGTCCTGGACATGCTCCCAGGAGATCACTTCCTCCTCTGCTCCGACGGCCTGCACGGATACTTGAAGAGCGACGAGATCCCGAAGCTCCTTGGCGAGACGGACGATCTCCCCGGTGTCTGCAAGCGCTTCGTCGACCTCGCCAACGGGCGGGGCGGCAAGGACAACATCACGGTGCTGCTCGTCGCCGCCGAGGCCGCTCCCGCCCGGGTGTCCGGCACCGCTCGGACGGTCATCGAGATCGAGCCGTCGGATGCCGAGGCCCGGCTGCGGGCGATCTCCGCGATGCCCCTCTTCCGCCACCTGACCTACAAGGAGCAGATGTCGATCCTCGCCGCCGGCCACGCGGCCGCCTTCGACGCCGGACAGGAGATCGTCGTCGAGGGGACGGTAGGCGAGGATATGTTCGTCGTCGTCCACGGGAAGGTCGGGGTGGAGAACGGCGGCGTCCAGGTGGCCGAGCTCCCCGCGGGCGGCCACTTCGGCGAGATGAGCCTCGTCGACGCGGCCCCACGATCGGCGACCGTCCGCGCGCTCGTGCCGACGCGCTGCATGGTCATCCGCCGGTCCGAGCTCATGGCCCTCATGCGGCGTGAGCCCGTGCTCGCGGTCAAGCTCCTCTGGTCCTTCGTGCAGGTGCTCTCCGACCGGCTGCGTGCGACGGATGCTCGCCTCTCCCAGGCCAGGCAGGAGAGGGCCGCGCCGGAGACGCGGCCGTTCGCGCAGGGCTGAGTGAGCCTCGCCCTCTCCGCGGCGCTGGCGCTCGGGGCCTTGGCGGCCCCGCCGCCGGGGGGGCGCCAGGGCCAGCGAGCCCCGGCCCGAGTCATCGACCACGGTTCGCGGGCGAGCCGCGAGATCGCGCTGACCTTCGACGCGTGCAGCGGCAGGCCCCCGGGGAGGCTCGACGAGGGCGTCCTCGCGGCGCTCGCGGCGGCGAAGGCCCCGGCGACCGTCTTTGCCGGCGGCCGCTGGGCCGAGCAGGACCCTTCGCGCGTCCGGGCGCTGCTGGCCGCGGGGATCGAGGTCGAGAGCCACGCCTTCGGCCACCCGCATCTGCCGAGCCTCTCGGACGCGGCGCTCTCGCGCGAGCTGTCTCGGGCGCTCTCCTCCCTGCGCGCGTTGGGCGCGAAGCCGAGGTTCCTGCGGGCGCCCTACGTCGACGCCGACGCGCGCGTCGTCCGCGCCGCGCGCGCCCTCGGCCTGAGGGTCGTCCGGGGCGACGTGGCCTCGGGCGATCCGGACCCGAAGTTCTCGGCGAAGATCCTCACCCGCTGGGTGCTCTCCCGGGCGCGCGGCGGCTCGATCGTCATCCTGCACGTGAACGGCCACGGCGTCCACACGGCGGAGGCGCTGCCGGCGATCATCGCCGGCCTGCGCCAGGAGGGGCTCGAACCGGTGACCCTCGCCGCGCTGATCGGCTCCCAGGGAGGTCAACGGACAGGACGCTAGGAGGCTGATGTGAAATGGGTGCCGTCGCGAGAAAACCGAGACCTAAGCCCGTCTTATTCACGGTCCGGCTGCTGCGGCGTCCGATCCCGCGCCTCCCGAAGGGGGGCTTGCCACCCTCCAAACGACTTGGGGGGAGGTGCTTTACGCGACGCTACGCCGTACCGTGAATAAGACGGGTTGACACCAGTCTCCTAGCCCACCGCGACGGTCTGCTTGGGGAGGATCTTGATGGGCTGGATCGCCATCACCTTCATGAACACCTTGAGCAGCTCCGGGTCGAACTTCTGGCGCATCTCCGTCCACATGAGGAGGAGGGCGACGTCCGGACCGTAAGGGTCGCGGTAGGGCCGGCGGGAGGTGAGGGCGTCGAAGGCGTCGCAGATCGCGAGGATCCGGCTGAAGACGCCGAGGCTGCCGCTGGGCAGCACCATCGTCGTCGCCCCGTTCGCGTCCTTGACGGGCGTGCCGAAGTCCTGGCCGAACTCGAACGCGGTAACCAGCCGGAGGATCGACTCTCGGGAGAGCCCCTCGCCGAGGATCGCCTTCACCGAGGCGAGTTGGCTCTTCGCGATCTGCTCCCGGTCCTGCGGGGTGAGCGCGCCGGGCTTGTCGGCGACCCCCGGGGGCAGGTCCGCCTTTCCGATGTCGTGGAAGAGCGCGGCCATGGCGAGGTCGCGGAGCTGCTGCTTGCCGAGCCCCAACTCCGCCCCGAAGACGATGCACAGGAGACAGACGTTGACCGAATGGTAGACGAGGTAGTCGGCCTCGTCCCGGAGGGTGGTCATGCCGAGGAAGTGCGAATGCTGTTCGAAACAGATGTCGACCATGTCTTGGACGAGCCGCCCGGCCCGCGCCGTCGACAGCGGTTTGCCAGCCTTGCGGCCGTCGAGATAACGGCGCAGGAAGAAGATCAGCCGCGCGTACACGGTCATCGCGTACTTCTTCCGATCGACCTTCTGGCCGTCCGTCTCGCCGACCTCGCCGACCCCCTTGAGCTTCTCCTGGATCTCCGCCCAGCGGACCATCCGGATCGTGAGCAGCTTGCGCCCCTCGACCCCGTCCTCCGCGACCGCGGCCTCGCTCTTCGCGAAGACGAAGATGAAGTTACGCAGCTCCTCCGCGTTCACCGGGCGGGCCAGGGTGAGTCCGCCGATCTTCCGGTCACGGAACTCCCGGATCAGCTCGCGGACGTTCTCCAGGCTCTGGATGTCCACCTTGACGAGCATGTTGTTCAGGTAGAACGACTCCTTGACGATCTGGAGGACGAGCTGCCCCTCCTTGGCGATGATCTGGCTGATCGTCTCCCGGAGCAGCTCGATGGGCTTCGCGAAGATGCTGTTCTCCGGCTCGTAGAGCTTGACCGACCGGACGAGCATGTAGAGCGAGGAGACGAGCTGGCGGGAGAGGTGCTGGAGCTTCTCGGAGAAGGCCCGCCCAAACTCGCTCGCCTTCTCCGTCCCCTCGGTCGTGATCTTGAGGTTCTCAGCCATCCTGCGCCTCCCCCGGCGGGGGGGGCCGCGCGTCGCCGAAGAGCTTGTTGCGCACCTGGGCCATCGCCTTGCGGACCTCGGAGAGGTACGCGGGATCGTTCCCGCGCTGCTCGGTCTCGGCTTGGAGCAGCTTGTAGGAGGCGATCGTGGGACATTCGGCGAGGCCGGCCACGGCCAGCCGCTTCTCCTCGTCGACGCGCCGGCGGGCGAAGAACCGCGGCCGCTTTTGCTGGAGGAGCTGGTTGAAGAGCACGATGGCCGCCGGCTGCTGCGACGCTCCCATGGCGCCGTAGATCGCCTGCCGCTCCGCCTCGTCGCGCCTGCCGAACTCGGGCGTCTTCACGTAGCGGGCGAGGTCCTGGAACCCGCGCGAGGCGTCGAACTCGACGAGCGAGCGGGCGGCCTGGATCCGGACCTGCGAGTTCTCGTCCTTGAGGGCCGCAACGAGGAGTGCGCGGGCGGCCTCGCTGCTGCCCTTGCCGATGAGGGAGACGGCCTCCAGGCGGACCGCGAGGTTCGCGTTCTTGAGGGCGGGCTCGAACAGGCGCGCGCGGTCGGGCACGTCGAGCTTCTCGATGATGTAGATCATGTCCCGCACGAGCGCGGACTTGTCGCTGCCGAGGCGCACCACGAACGGGTCCGGTGTCTGCCCGCCGACGACGGCGAGCGCGTCGCACAGGAGCCGGCGGTTCTCGTGGATCTCGATCGTGTCGAGCCCCTCGAGCAGCGGAATGACCGCCTCCGAGTCCAGGGCGGAGAGGTAGCGCTGGATCTCCTGCGGTTCCTTCGGCGCCGCCGCCCGGAGGATGTCGATGATCCGGCTGATCCGCTCGGTCTCCCCCATCTTCTGGAGGACGAAGACGCGCAGTCGCGCGCCGGCCTCCTTCTTCCCGGGCCGTCGCTCCAGCGCGCGGAGCTTTACCAGGAGCTGGTTGACGCTGCCGAAGTCCTCCTGGAGGAGCATCGCGTCGAGGAGCTGGGAGAGGATCTCCTGGTAGGAGCCGGGATCCGGGTCCTCCTCGAGCAGGGTGAAGATGCTCCCCGTGAGCTTGGGCAAGAGCCTGGGCCCCTCGTCGTCGCGCAGCTCCGCCTGGACCTGCTGGGCGAGCTTCTCGGAGACCGGCTGCCCCTCGATGACGAGGCCGCGGACCTGGGCGACCGATTCGAGCTTCAGGTCGATGTCCTCGACCGAGACCGAGGCGAAGCGCAGGTAGTCGCGCGAGGTGGAGCGCAGCCGCCGGTACAGGTAGGCGACGATCTTGTCGGTCTCCACCTGCACTTCCTGTTCGGACACGTCGCCGAAGGCGAACCCCTCGACGACGATGTACTCGATGTGGTCGAAGGCAGCCGACCACATGAGGGAGAGCGCGTCCTGGCCGCGGTGCTTCGCGTCGTCGAAGTTGGTCCCAGCGATCAGGGCGAACGTGACGAGCTCGTCGAGGGTGAGGCCGCGGCGAAAGATGAGGTGGCGGATGCCCTCGGTGTGGAACTTGTAGGCGATCCGGATGTCCGTGTCCTCGGGGAGGACGGCCGCGCCGTGGACGGTGAACGTCTCCGGCTCGACCTTGAGGGAGAGCGCCTCTCGTTCGGAGAGGAAAGCCGAGAGCAGATCGAACGTTCGCCTCATGAAGTCCGGGAAGCGGGCGGGGTTGTGGCGGTAGAGCGCGATCCCCTTTGATCCCTTGAGCAGCTCCCGGAAGACGTCCCGGACCTGCTGGACCTCGGTCGCCTCGTCGGGCGGGAGCTGTGGCCCCTCGATCTTGCGCGCCGTCGCGGCCTCCATGGGGGCTCACCTTATCATCCGGGAAGCGTTGGAGAGAAGAGAAGGAACGTCCACGTGCCTCACGGGGCGGCGCTTCTCCGGTGGGTGCCGTCGCGCTCCGGAGGGCGGGCCGCGCGTCGCCCGGGGTGCGGCCTACCGCTTCGCTGCCGGCGCGTCCCTCGTGTCCGCCTCGCGGAGCCTCCGTGTCAGCACCTGGATGATCCCGAGCGCGATCGCGTGCTTCTCCTCGAGCAGTTCGCGGAAGTCCGCCTCGGTGAGGGCGAGGAGGGTCACGTCGGTCTCCGCGGTCGCGGTGGCCGACCGCGGGGCGGGGTCGAGGATCGCCATCTCGCCGAAGCTCTCGCGCTCCCCGAGCACGGCGAGGGTCTGGCCGCCGCGGTGGATCCGGACGCGCCCCTCGACGATCAGGTAGAGCGTGTCGCCCAGCTCGCCCTCGCGCAGGATGTCCTCGCCGGCCTCGCGCGGCTCTTCGACCGCGATGGCCGCGACCGGCGCCAGCTCCTCGCCCGAGAGGCCGGAGAAGAGGTTCACGGACTTGAGGAAGAGGACGCGCTCGAGGGTGGGGATCACGCGGTGGCCTCCTGGGGCGGGCGGAGCGTGCGCTCCGCGGCCTCGGCGGCGGCCTGCACGGCCGGGTCGGGATCGCGCCGGAGCGAATCGAGCGTGGGCCCGGCGACGGGCGTCGAGAGCCGCACGAGCGCGCAGAGGGCCGCCTCGCGCACGCGGGGGCTGCCGGCCGCGAGCGCGCGCTCGGCGAACGGCGCGTGCCCGGCGTCGCCCAGGTGCCCGATCCAGTCGAGCGCGCAGGCCCGGATCCAAGGGCTCGGGTCCGTGGCGAGGCGCGCGAGGGTCTCGGTCCCCGACGAGGTCGCCCCCCGCCCGCTGGCGGACAGCCGCGCGAGCGTCTCGGCGCGCGTGCCCTTCTCCCAGAACGGGACGACCTGCCGGCGCAGCGCCCGCGGCAGCAGGTTGTCGAGCAGCTCCAGGGCGGCGGCGCGGCGGGCCTCGGCGGCCGCCTCCCCGTCGCGCACCGGGAGCAGACTCCCGTGGAGCCTCTGCCGGGCGATCCGTGGCTGCACGAGGCCGACCAACGAGAGGACGCGCCCGAGCGCGCGCCTGCTCGCCTCGTCCAGGGCGGCGCACAGGAGCGCGGCCGCCCCCTCGCGGCTGCCGGGGCGCGCGGCGGGGTTCGGACGCTCGGGCAGCCCGAGGGCCTGCGCCGAGGCGAGCCGGTCCCGCGCGGCGGCGACCTCGAGGTCGATCGCGCGGCGGACCCGGGCCGGCTCGACCGGCAGCCGCGGATCCTCGCGGCGCATCCGGGCGAGTGCGGAGACGATCTCGGCCCGCAGCGGCTCGTCGGCGATGTCCAGGTGGGCGCCGAGGACGCGCGCGGCCTCGGGGCTCGCGAGCTTGGCGAGCACGCGGGGGATCTGGAGGCGGATCCGGATCTCCTCGCGCGGATTCTTCAGGACCGTCTCTAAGATTGGCTCGATGCCGCCCGTGGGCCGGGGCGCGAGGTCGCCGTCCATCTCCGGTCGCGGCTCGGGGTGGCCGAACGCGGCGAGGGCCTCGGCGGCGTCGGCGGCGATCGCGGCCTCGCCCAGGCGGTAGACGAGGGCGGGGACGAGATCGGGGCTCTTCAGCCGCGCGGCGGCCTTGAGCGCCGCTCGGCGGACGGCGAGGTCGGGGTCGCGCAGGAGCCCGACGAGCGGGCGGTAGAAGCCGCGGACGCCGATGTCGCCGAGCGTCAGCGCGCCCCAGGCGCGCGCCTCCGCCGCCGGCGCGTGCAAGAGCCCCTCCAGGGCCGGGCCGGCGAGGAGGATGCCGTCGAGGCCGCCGTGGCGGACGAGGCCGGCGATCGCCGCGGAGCGGACCTCGATCTCCGGCGCCGAGAGGAACGGGCGGATGGATCGGATCGCCGTGTCGCGGACGAGCGCGCAGAAAGCGGCGATCGCCGCGGCGCGAACCCCCGGGTCCGGGTCGGCGAAGAGCGCGCGCACGCGGGCGGCGTGGCCAAGGCCGAGGGAGGCGACCTGGGCCACGGCGAGCCGGCGGATCTCCGCCGCTGCGTGGGAGAGGAGCGGGACGAGCGACGCCTCGAGGCCGATCGCGGGCACGTTCGGGAGGATCTCCAGCGCGTGGGTCACCTCCCGCGGGTTCGCCGAGGCGAGGGCCCGGCGCAGGACGGCGGCCGCGTCGCCCTCCTGGAGCCGCGCGCAGGAGAGGTCGAGCTGCCGGCGGCGCAGCGTCTTCTCCAGCGTGGAGACGTAGCTCCCCCGGGCGCGCAGGAGCAGGGCGAGCCAGACCCCGGCGAGCCCGAGCGCGGCGACCGACAGCGCCCGCAGCCCGCCGCCGAGGCGCTGGAACAGGAGGAGGAACGCGGCCGCCGTCGCGATGGCGGCCGGCTTGCCGATCCCCTCGACCCACGCCTTGGCGAGCGCCCGCGCGCGGGGCGGCAGCGGGAGGTAGAGGAGCTGCACGCTCGAATCGTTGATCGTGTAGCGGAACGTGACGTTGCTCCCCTGCGCCGCGCAGGCCGCCCAGAGGGAGCCGGTCACGAGGAACCCCAGCGAGCCCAGGGCGAGCCCCAGCGGCAGGACCGCGAGCGCGGCGACGAGCCCCATCCGTTCCAGGAGGCGGCCGGTGGCGAAGAGCTGGACCCCGAGGGCGAGGAAGCCCGTGATCGCGTAGTAGCTCCCGAAGAACTCGGCGAGCGCGCGCCCCTGGAACGCGCCCCGCGCCGAGAGCTTGAACTGGTAGTCGATGACGGTGGTCGTCAGGAAGGTGACCACGAGCAGGGCGGCGATCGACCAGAGATGGGGATCTCGGGCGAGCGCGGCCCGCTCGCGCCCTTCCTCCTGGACCCGCCGCGCGGCCGGGAGCGCGTCGAGCGGCAACAGGCGCCCCTCGGCGAGCGCGAGCGCGGCGGCGCCGAGGAGGAGGAGCGCGCAGAGCAGCAGGAGGCTGTCCGTCCCGTGACGCTGGGCGAGCCACGACGTGGCCTGCCCGCAGCCGATGTTCGCGAAGATGCCGCCCAGGATCACGATCGGGAAGATCCGCCGCGCGTCGCGCGGGCCGTAAGCGTCGTTCGCGAGCGTCCAGAGCTGGAGGACGGCGAGGGCGCCGGAGACCTCGACGAGGACGTAGAGGGCGAAGACCGGTGAGAGCGAGGCGGCGCCGCCCGCGAGGGAAGACCAGAGGCCGACGGTGAGGAGGGCGAAGAGGGTGGCCGTGGCGGCGGCGAGCCGGTCCCGGCGGAAGCGGCCGGCGATCCAGCCGTAAAAGAGGCCGACCAGCGTGACCGCGAGCGCGCTCGCCAGGTACATCCAGGGCAGGTACTGCCCGGCGCGTTCGAGGAAGATCGCGTCGCGGGCGGCCCGCCCGACGACGAAGCTCCCCACCACGCAGAAGCTGTGCGTGGTGAGTGCCGCGACGGGGCCAATCTCCCCCGCCTGGAGCCGCAAGGACCGCCGGAGCCGCTGCCCGGAATCCACGTTCCATCCCTAGCAGAGCCGCCGACCGGAAGACCAGTATCCGTCCCCGCCCGGCCCCCGGCCCTCCAGACGCCGCGCCGTGCTAAGTTGCCCCCCATGGCTGCCATGGACTGGGACTACCTGATCATCGGATCGGGGTTCGGCGGGTCGGTCTCCGCGCTGCGGCTCGTCGAGAAGGGGTTCCGCGTGCTCCTCTTGGAGAAGGGGCGGCGGCTCTCCGCGGAGGACTTCCCGGAGACCAACTGGAACCTCCCGCGATGGCTCTGGATGCCGCGGCTCGGGTGGCGTGGGCTCTTCCAGATGACCTTCCTGCGCCACGTGACCGTCCTCTCCGGGGTCGGGGTCGGCGGCGGGTCGCTCGTCTACGCGAACACGCTGCCGGTCCCGAAGGACGACTTCTTCGCCGCGCCCTCGTGGGGTGGGCTCGCGGACTGGAGGCGCGAGCTGGCGCCGCACTACCGGACGGCGCTCACGATGCTCGGGGCGGTCGAGAACCCTCACCTGACGTACGCCGACGAGGTCATCCGCGAGATCGGCAGGGACATCGGGCGCGAGGAGGGCTTCGAGCGGGCGCGCGTCGCGGTCTTCTTCGGCGAGCCGGAGAAGACCGTTCCCGACCCGTACTTCGGTGGCCGCGGGCCGGCGCGCGCGGGCTGCCGGGAGTGCGGCGGCTGCATGATCGGCTGCCGGTACAACGCGAAGAACACGCTCGACAAGAACTACCTACACCTCGCCGAGCAGGGCGGGCTGCGGCTCCTGCCGGACAGCGAGGTCACGTGGGTCGCGCCGGCCGAGGGCGGCTACGCGGTGACGGCGCGGACGGGGACTCGCCGGAAGACCGAGGAGACGTTCCGGGCGGCGAACGTCGTCTTCGCGGGCGGCGTGCTCGGCACGGTGCCGCTGCTCTTGAAGCTCAAGGCGAGCCGGGACGGGCTGCCGGGCTTGAGCGACCGGGTGGGGGCCTTCGTCCGGACGAATTCGGAGTCGCTGCTCGGCGTCGTCTCGACCGGCCACGAGCACGACATGTCGAAGGGGATCGCGATCGGGTCGATCCTGCATACCGACGACCACTCGCACCTGGAGCCGGTGAGATACCCCGCGGGATCCGGCTTCTTCCGGCTGCTCGCCGCGCCCCAGGCCGACGGGAGCTCGGCGGCGGTGCGACTCTCCCGCGCCACCGCGGTCGCCTTCCGGAGGCCGTGGCGGTTCCTACGGACCATGACCGTCGGCGACTGGGCGCGGTCCACCCTGATCCTTCTGTACATGCGGACCCTCGAAGGCCACCTCTCCATCGGGCTGACCCGCCGGGGAAAGATCGAGACGAAGCTCGCCGAGGGGCCCGCGCCGACCGCGTCGATCCCGGAGGCGAGCGACCTCGCCCGGCGGGTGGGGGAGAAGATCGGCGGCTTCCCGCAGAGCATGGTGACGGAGCTCTTGCGCGGCGTACCCACGACGGCCCACATCCTGGGCGGCGCGTGCATGGGCACCTCCGCCGCGACGGGGGTCATCGACTCCGAGCAGCGCGTCTTCGGCTATCCCGGGCTGTACGTCATCGACGGCTCGGCGATCTCCGCGAACCCCGGGGTGAACCCGTCGCTGACCATCGCCGCGCTCGCGGAGAGGGCGATGGAGCGGATCCCGGCGAAGGCCAGGCCCGGGAGAGGCTGATCCCACGAGCTCGCCTCATTCCCGAGCAACGTTCCCGAGGCCCTGTGCCGACGGGGCTCGAGGCTCGGGTTCGGGAGGGGAGCGGGGTAGGAGCGCTCCCGTGAGAGAAGTGGGGCAGCTCCAGCGCCCTGATCCGTCGATAAGGGCGCATCTACTTCGTTGCTCGGTCGCTGCGGTCCTCACCGTACAACCATCGTACGGTTCCGGTCCTCGCTCGGTCGCGCCTCGTAGCTGCACCCTTCTCGCCGGCCAGGGCCGCGCCTCACACGGGGTGAGGCTTCTTACCCCGTCTTATTCACGGTCCGGCTGCTGCGGCGTCCGATTCCGCCCCTCCCGAAGGGGGGGCTTGCCACCCCTGCAACGACATGGGGGGGTGTGCTCGCTCCGCACCTCCTCGCGGGGGGCTTGCCACCCTCCAAACGACTTCGGGGGGAGGTGCTTTACGCGACGCCTCGTCGGTCGTCGCTCTCGCTTGCCCTTCTCGGCTGCGGTCGAAAAACGCCTCGCTACGCCGTACCGTGAATAAGACGGGCTTACGGACGGATTAGGGCAGCGCCCCGTGGATTGACGCGCGGCGCGCTCTCGGACAGATTGCCACGGTGTCCCCCGAGGGCGAGACGCCGCTCTGGCCGTGGCTCACGCCCCGGCGGGCCGGGTTGACGATCGCGCTCCTCTGGCTCGCCTTCGGTCTGGCGAGCCTGCCCCGCTTCGGCCTCTCGATCGATTCGCCCGCGCTCTTCTATGCCGGCGACCGGACGCTCTTCTGGATCGGCCATCCTTCGCTGCCAGGGGCGCTCGACTTCGCCGGTCCGGAACCGGTCGGCTTCCAGAGCGAGTACGGCCGCTTCCCGGTCTGGGCGGACCCGATGCACTACCCGGTCTTCCCGGACCTCGTGGCCGCCGTGACCGCGGCCGTCTTCCACCGCCGACTCGGCTGGCTCTCGGACCTGGACGGCCACCACCTCGGCCTCGTGTTGCTCCAGGGCCTCGGCCTCTTCCTGTTCTGCGCTTACGCCTGCCGGCTCCTGGGCCGCGGGGCGGGCATCGCGGCGGCGGTCGCGCTCGCGCTCTACCCGAGCGCGGTCGGCCACGCCATGAACAACCCGAAGGACTGGCCTTGCGCGATGTTCTACGGGGTCGCTGTCCTCGCGGCCGGCGCCGGCCTCGCCCACGGCCGAGCCCGCGACGTGCTCGCGGCCGCGGTCCTGCTCGGCGTCGCGCTCGCTTGTCGCGCGAACGCCATCTTCGCCGCGGCGACAATCGTGGCCTGGACCCCGCTCGCCTGGCTCCTGCTCTGGCGGCGCCGCCGGCCGCTGCGCGCCCCCCTCGTCGCCGCGTGGCTCGGGGCGCCGTTCGTCGCCGCGGCCGTCTTCATCGTCCTCTGGCCGTGGCTCTACGAGGCGGGACTCGGCGGGCTCGTCGCTCACCTGCGCGGATACGTGACCTTCCTTTCCGGCTACGGGCGCGGGCCCCGGGCGAGCTGGACGGACTACCCGCTGCGCGGCGTCCTCTTCATGACCCCGCCGCTCGTGCTGGCGGCGGCGGCGTTGCAGATCCTCCAGGGCTTTCGTGCGCCCGCCGGCGACGCCCACCGGGTCGCCCTGGCGAACGGGTCGCTGCTGTTGCTCTGGACCGCCGTGCCGCTGCTGCGCGTCGCCATGCCCCACTCGAACTTCTACGACGCGAACCGGCATTACATCGAGTACGTCCCCGGCCTGTGCGCGATGGCCGGCGCCGGGGCGGCCCGGGCGGCGTCGATCGCCCGCGGGCTCTGGCGGCGCGCGGGCCTCGCGGAGCGGCTCTGGCCGCGCGCGCTCGTGGGGTCATCGGTCCTCGCGGCCGCGCTGCTCGTCTGGCCGCTCGCCGTCTACCACCCGTACGAGACCTGCTACTTCAACGACCTCATCGGCGGCCTCGGCGGCGCGCAAGCGCGGCGGCTCTTCTCCATGCCGCCGCCGCAAGACGCGCGGGTCAACGGCACCGAGGGCGACTACTGGTACAACTCGATGCGCGAGGCGATGGACCGGCTCTACCCGCAGGTCGGCGACCGCCGGATCCGTTTCGGCGTCTGCGGGGCCTCCCCGGCGCTCGCCTCGGCCGATGCCGCCTGGCGGGGCAGCAGACTGATCCAGATCGACTATCCCCGCGCGGACTACGTCATGGCGGTCCCTCGGGAGAGCTACTGCAACTGGGGGCAGATCCGGAGCTTGGAGGCGACGCGGCCGGTGATTGCCCGGGCGGAGCGGGAGGGTGGACTCATCTACGAGCTGTTCGGACCTCGGCGCTGACCAACCCGACAGCTTTCCCGGCGCGGTCCGATCATCGACGCTTGTTGGACGGCGGTGTTCGTGCCATGGGAAACCCATGGCGTTCGTCCTCCTGCCGCTCCTGCTCGCGGCGCCCGCGGGCTGGACCCTCGTCGCGGCCGGTGAGCCCGGCGCGGCGCCGGACGAAGCGGTCGCCGCGCTGCCCGCGCTCGCGGGGGCGATCGCGGCGCGAGGCGGTGAGGCGGTCTGGGGACCCGCGGCCTGGGCGCCGCTGGGCGAGGTGCGCGAGGCCGGCGGGCGTCTCCCGGACGCGGCGCGGCGAGCCGTCGACGAGGCGCTCGTCGCCGCGGGGAGCGGGCGGTTCGCGGAGGGTGCGCGGCTCGCCGCCGAGGCGGCGGCGCTCCTCTCCGCCGCGCCGCGTTCACCGGGCGTGGAGTCGCTCGAGCGCGAGGCCGAGATCATCTGGGGGCTCTCGCTCGACCGTGCTGGGATGGGGGGCGCCGCGCGCCACCTGATCTGGGCGCTCGCCCGCGACCCGGCGGCGGACGAGGAGCGCGCGTACTTCGCGCCTGGGCCCCGCCGGCGTCTGTTCGCGCGGGCGCGGGAGGCCCTCTCGTCGCTCCCGCGTGGGCTTCTCCAGGTCGATGGGACCGCGGGCGCCGTCGTGTACGTCGATGGCCGAATCGCCGGCCGCGCCCCGCTCGTGGTTATCGGGCTGCCGGCGCACCGGGCGTGGGTGTGGCTCGAAGAGGGCGGGCGGCGGAGCCTCGCCCATCGAGTGGAGGCCGGCGGGGGGCGGGCCGAGATCTCGATCGACGTCGCGATCGAGAGCCGGCTCTCGGCGGCGCGCGGAGCTCCGTTCGTCGTGGCGGCGGCCGCCGGCGATCCGGAGCTGGGGCCGCTCACCGCCGGGCTCGCGCGCCGGCTGGCAGCGAGCCGGATCGTCCTGCTCCGCCGAGCCGCTCCCGACTGCTGGTGGTCCGACGTGGTGGCCTTCGGGCGGTCGCTTTCGTCACGGCGTTGTGGGCAGGAGGCGCTGTCGGAGCTGGCCGCCCTGCTCGTCCCCGGGGTCGAACCAGCCGCTGAAGCGGCGCTCCAAGAGGGCGGTCCCGTGGCGACGACCTCGGCCCAGGCGACGAATCCTGCCGTCTGGTACGTGGTGGGGGGCGTGGCAGCCGCGGTCGTGGTGGGCGTGGTGGCGTACGCGCTGCTGCGGCCGGCCGTGCCCGCCGCGCCGAGCACCGCGGTCTGGCTCGCCCCGGGGAATCCATGAAGGGATTTGGGCCCGCCGTAGTTCTCCTCGCGTTGGGGACGGCCTGCTCGTCCCCGGCGGTCGGCCCGCGGCTCGCGGTCGAGCTGGTTCTCCCAGACCGCCCGGACCCCCACGCGGAGGTGGCGACGCTGGAGATCGACGCGAGCTG
This sequence comes from Myxococcales bacterium, assembly GCA_021807105.1. Taxonomy (GTDB): domain Bacteria; phylum Myxococcota; class Myxococcia; order Myxococcales; family JAKAPL01; genus JAKAPL01. The sequence continues at coordinate 15,775 of JAKAPL010000066.1, forward strand.
GGACGGCGGTTTTTCGGGCCTCGACCTTCCGTTCGGGGATGGAGGCGTTGCCTTGTCCCTCCCGGGGGCGGCCACCGTGGACGTCACCGTCCTCGGCCACGGGGCGGATGGCGAGACCCTCTGGCGGGGCGTCGCGAGGTCGGTCGTGGTCCCGGCCGGGGCGGGGCCGGCGGTCGCCAGGCTCTTCTTTGGTAAGATCGGCGCGTTCTCCTCGTTCGCGAGCGTCGCGGAGATGCCGCGGCTCGCGGGGAGCGCCGCGGTGAGCTGGGGAGAAGGCCGCGTCCTCGTCTCGGGCGGCCGGGGGGCGGACGGAGGACCGACGTCCGGCCTCTGGCTGTATGATCATCGTCGGGTCCACGTCCAGGCGGCGGGCTCTGGCCTCATGCCCAGAGGGCACCACCTGGCGCTCGCGACGGAGGACTCGTCCGGCTCTCCGTTGCTCTTCCTGGCCGGCGGGGACGGCCCCGTGGACACCGTCGAGGTCGTGGCGGCGGACGGCGGCGTCTGGCCGCTGCCTCCCCTGGTCTCCCCCCAGCGCGAGCCGGCGGGGGCGGTGACCGGCGACGGCGTCGTCCTCGTGGGCTGTGGACGGGAGGGATCACCGGCCGTCGATGTCTACCGCCCCGCGGACGGCGACTGGGAGGGGTCGATGCCGCTACCTTCCCGGTGCGTGGCGGGGGAGATCACGTTCGTTCCTGGGCTTGGCGCGGTGGTCGGCGACGGCGCCGGTGCGGGAGAGATCAGCCTCCTGGGCGGCGGCTCCCCGGAGGCCGCGCCAGCGGCGGGTGGGGTAGAGCCGTTCGCCACCGCGCTCACGGTCCGGCAGTCGTTCGGAGCCGTCGCGGTGGACGGCGGGATCGTCCAGTTCGGCGGGGACGGGGATGGCGGGACGGCAGGCGATTCGGAATGGCACGTCCAGGGGCGGGGCTCCGCCGGGCCGTTCGCGCTCCTCACGCCCCGGGCGGACTTCGCCACGTTGCTGCTCCCCGACGGGCGTCTCCTGGTGGTGGGGGGGCGGGGCGCGGACGGGTCGGCGCTCGCGACCGCGGAGCTCATCGATCCGGTGGGCGGGCAGGTCGTCGCCGCGGGGAGCCTCGCGGGGGCGCGGATCCACCCGGCGCTCGCTGAGATTTCGGGTTATGGCGCGGCTCTGGTAGTCTCGGGTGAAGAAGCCGACGGCAGCCCGGTCGGCGGCCTCGAGATCTATACGTGCCCGTAAGCCATCGGCTCCAGGACATCACCCCGGCTGTCCGGCCCTCGCGGCGCGGGCTGCCGGGCCGCGTTGGGCTCTGGCCCCCGAGGCCGCGATGGGGCCTGCTGGTCGGGCTGTCGCTCGTCTTCGTCGCCTGCGCGACCGTGGCGCCGGTGGTGTCGCCGCCGCGGGTGGGAGAGCGGCGCTGGCAGGCCGCCTCCCGGAGCTTCTCGACGGTCCTGCCGAAGGACGGTTGGACGCGGGCTGGCGAGACGCCCAACTCGCTGCGCCTCCAGCTCCAAGGCCTGCCTCTCTTCCTTCAGGTGAGTGGAAGCTACCTGCAGCCCGGCGACGAGAAGCGGCCGCTTCCCGCGCTCGCGGAGGAGTCGCTCGAACGCTGGCGGCATGCCGTCCGGGCCGCGACCATCGACGAGGAGGGAGCGGACGTCGTCGCCGGGCGGCCGGGTTGGCGGATTCAACTCTCCGGCCAGACCGAGGGCGTCCCCGTTCACATCCTCACCCTGGCGGCGCGCGCGGGCCCGCGTCTCTTCACGGTGCAGCTCTCGGGGGCGGATCCGCTCCTCTCCCGGGGCCTGGCGGCCTGGAGACGGGCCTCCGACGCGCTCGCGGTCCGGCGCTTGCCGGGCGATGCGCCTCCCGCCGGCGGCGCCGTCGCCCTTTCCCGGGCGGCCGGTCAGGCCGCGACGGTCGAGCACGACCCGGCCAAGGCCGCCGCCTGGCTCGCCCGCGCGGTGGCGCTCGCGCCGGGGGATGTCTCTTTGCGCGACCGGCTGGTCGAGGCGGATCTCTCGGCTGGACTGTTTTCTCGCGCGGTCGGAGCCCTCCGCGCCGAGCTGCGCAAGGCCCCGGGACGGTTCGACCGCTGGGAGCTGCTCGGGGCGCTGCTCGTCCAGGCCGGCCGGCCGGCGGACGCGGTCCGGGCGTGGCAGGAGGCGGCGTCCATCCCCGGATGCCCCGCGGCGATCTTCGAGAACCTGGGCGCGTTGCTGGCCCAGCGGCACGATCTCTCGGGGGCCGCCGCCGCGTTCCGTGAGGCCACGGCCCGCGCGCCTCGCGATGCCGCGGCCTTCTCCGGCCTGGGCGAGGTCTACCTGAAGGAGCGGCAGCTCATGGAGGCCGAGCGGGCGGAGCTGCGGGCAGCCGAGCTGGACCCCGCGGACGCCGAGACCCACGCGGTCCTGAGCGAGATTTACGGCGACATGAACCGTTACGCCCAGGCCGCGGACGAGTGCATGGCGGCCCTCCAACGCGAGGTCTCGAAGGAGCTTTCCGCGACCCTGCGTTACAACCTCGCCTGCTACCAGGCGCGGCTGGGTCACGAGCGCGAATGTCTCTGGTGGCTGCGGCAGGCGCTCGAAGCGGGGTTTCGCGACGTGCAGCTCATGAAGACGGACCCGGATCTCGCCTCGGTTCGCGGCACTCCGGCGTTCAACCAGCTCCTCGGCCTGTAGGCGCGGACTACTCCCGGACCGGGATCGCCTTCAGCGCGGCTTTGCCTTCCTTCACGTAGACCTGGAAGCGCACGGACTTGCAGGCGTACTTCGCCACGAGCTGCTCCTGGTTGCGTAGGAGCTTCTGGGCGAACTTGTCGTAGGGGAGACCTTCCGCGGGCTCGCCGCACTTGGCCCGCGTGGCCAGGAACTCGCGGAAGACCGCCTGGAAGTGGTTCTCGTCGGCCGGGCCGCCGCTGCTCACGGGGAGCGACGCCGAAGGCGGCTTGGTCGCGGTTCGGATTGGACGCGTCGGAGGCTCGAGCGCAGCCGTGGCCGGCGCGTCTTTCGCGTCGAGGTCTTTCGCTTCGAGGTCGTCGGCCCGGGGCGCGGCGATCGGCGGGCTGGCGACGGGCGCGGCCATGACCAGCGGGGGCGCGAGAGGCTCGGGCGGGGCAAGCGGAGCTGGAGGCAGCGGCGCCGGCTTGACGGCCTGGGAATCGTCGAAGAGACCGCCAAAGTCCGCTTCATCCTTGGCAGGCTTCGGCAGCGTGGCCGCGCCACCGTTCTCCGCCGCCTCCGCGACCGGGGGGGGGAGCGCCGCCGGAGCCGGCGCCGCGGCCGCCTCCGGGATCGCGGCGGCCTGGAGCAGCGCATCGACCGACGGGATGGAAGGCTTGGGCGGGGTCGAGGCGGACCGCTGGGCGGCGGCCTGCGCCACGATCGCGTTCAGCGCGACCGCGATCCGTCGCGAGATCGGCGAGAGCTTCTCCGTGGGCGCCCGCAAGGTCAGGTCGCCCTGGGCGATCTTGTCGGCCACTCCCGCGATCTGGGACATGCCCCGGAGCGGGTCGCCGCCCGAGACCGCGAAGAGGAGGCAGGCCGCGATGATGACCGTGATCAGTCCGATGAGCCAGCGCTGATCGTCGGCGAGCCCAGCCAGCGCCGACGCGGTCCGGACCGCGAGGATCGCGGTCGTCTTCGGCCCAAGCGGCACCGAGACCGCCCGGTACGCCGCGCGCGCCTGGGTGCCGAGAGGCAGCCGCATCCGCAAGCGCGAGAGGATGACGAAGCGTCCGCCCAGCAGCGGACCGAAGTCGAAGTATCCCGCCCCGAGGGTCGCCGGCAGCTGCGCGCGGGTGCCGGCGAGGAGCGTCGAGGCGACGAGCCGGTTGCCGTCGAGCAGCAGGGCGTCGTCCACGCCGGCTGCGTCGGCGAGCTTGTGGGCATACCCGCCGCCGAGCGCGTAACCCAGGGCGAGCAGGCCCGCGGGCGGCGCGCTGGGATCCGCCGCGGCCAGCGGAGCGACCGCGATCTGATAGGGCGAACCCTCCACGACGGCGATCAGCGCCCGGGCCTTGGTCCCGCCGCCGAGGCTCCGGTAGTCCACGTCGTTCTTCTCGACGCGGTTGCTCTTCCCGACGCGGTAGCGGGCCGCGCCGCCATGGCTCAGCAGGACGACCAGGTCGGGCTTCGCTCCGGCCGGCACTTTGGACGCCGTCGTGACCGCCATCTCCAGCGCCGCGGCGGTCGGGCGGTTCTGGTCATCGAACGCCTGCCCGATCATGGGATCGGCCGCCGCGGCCTTGGCCGCATCCAGCGGTTCGGCCGCGGCGCGGTCGAGCGCCGGGAGGACATTGACCCTCGCCGCGGCGAGCCGGACGTCGGCGTCCTCGCGAATCTGATCTCCCGCCCGCCGTGCGCTGACGGAGAGGTAGGCCGCGCCGGCGACGCCCGCAATCACGGCCACCAGGAGCAACTTGATTCTCATCATGTCGGCCGTCACCTCGCGAAATGAACCACGCACCCCAGCCCGTGCGAGCCTTTACTTATAGCCTCCTGGTGGAAAGGGAGTCAAACGTCCGCCGGGCCTCGTGGAAGGCCGGAGGCCCCGCGAACCGCGTCAAAACGACAACGACATCAGATTGGGCGCGACGGGTCGGGGAGGAGCACCCGGCTCTCCCTCGGCGCGCCCCCCGAGGAGCCGCCGGCCGGTCGCCGCCCGGTACGCGTCGAGCCCCTGGAACACGTGTTCGACCACCCAGCCCAAAGGCAGCAGGATGTCGCCGACCCACCAGAGGAACCAGAGAGGCCCCACGGGATAGAATAGGGCCGCGTCCAGGACGATCCAGACGGCGAGGAAGATGATGTCGACGACGAGCCAGGTCGTCCCGCCGGCCTGGTCGTCGGAGAAGAGGAAATGGCCGAGGCCGAAGCCGGGGATGAAGCCGAGCAGGAACGCGAGGGGGCCGTTGGGTGACGGGTCACCGGCCCCTCCGCCATCGAGCCAGGCCGGCGCCGGCGCGCCGAGCGCCGTGAGCTCCCTGGCGAAGCTCCGCGCGTTCTCGGCGCACGCCCCCTCGGCCTCCCCCGCGAGCAGCCCGCGCAGGTACGTCGGGACCGCGGGGGGCGGCGCGAGGGGCGGAGCGAGATCGAGCGCGCGAGCGGCGCCCGCGCCGGTCACGAGCGAAAGAGCGAGCCCCCAGGCGGCCATTCGGAGAGGGTGCATGCGGGGGCAATTCTGGGACCTGCCGAGCTGGTTGGCAAGGGAAAGTTGCTACGGCTGCCCCACCACCCGGTTCCGGCCTCGCTGCTTGGCTTCGTACAGGAAGCGGTCCGCCTGCGCGATCAGCCGATCGGCGCTGGGGCACTGCCTCCCCGTGCAGTACGCGACGCCGATGCTGATCGTCACGCCGATGGCGTGTCCGTTGAACGAGAAGCGGGTGGTCTCGACGAGCCGGCGGATCCGCTCGGCCATGACCATACCCTTCTCGGCCGGGCACTCACGAAGGACGAGCACGAACTCTTCTCCGCCGTACCGGGCAAAGAGGTCCTCGCTGCGGACGGTGGATGCGATGACCGAGGAGAGCCGGGCGAGCACGTAGTCGCCCGCCTGGTGGCCGAACGTATCGTTGACGGCCTTGAAGTGGTCCACGTCCAGCATCATGAGGGTGACGGGCGCGCCGTGGCGCTGCCCGTAAGCCATGTCCTCGGCGAGCCGATCGAACAGGAACTTGCGGTTCGGGATCCGCGTCAGCTCGTCCCGCGTCGCCCGATCGTACAACTGCGCCTGGAACGCCTCCTCGATGTCGTCCTGGTACGAGAACTTGAGGACGGTCGCGTTTCCGATCTGGATCTTGTCGCCCTCTTCGAGGAGCCGGGGGCCGGTGACCCGCGCCCCGTTGCAATAGGTGCCGTGGGTGCTCCGAAGATCCTCGATCTCGACCCGCCCGTTCGGCCCCCGGGTCAGGCGCGCGTGACGGCGCGAGACGCCGTCGTCGTCGACCCGGATGGACGCCTCGTCCGATCGCCCCAGGACGTCGGATCCCCCCCCGAGCTTGAAAAGTTTGCCGATGTTCCTGCCCCCGAGGATGATGAGGCAGGGCTCCTGGGCGCGAGGCGCCGCCGCCGGCTTCTCGGGGAGCTTGCGGACCTGGGTCTGCTCCGGGTCGAGCTTCTCCCGCACGTCGGCTGGAGTGTGCGGATCGAGCATCCGTCCATCAGGCTACTCCGTCGGGGAGGGTGCGTCCAGATATCGCGAGCCCTGAGCCCGTCTTATTCACGGTCCGGCTGCTGCGGCGTCCGATCCCGCGCCTCCCGAAGGGGGGGCTTGCCACCCCTACAACGACATGGGGGGGTGTGCTCGCTCCT
>JAKAPL010000118.1 GCA_021807105.1 Myxococcales bacterium
GAAGGGCGTGCTCGCTCCTTCCTCCTGCGGCGTGCTTTACGCACGCCTCGTCGGTCGTCGCTGCGCTTGCCCTTCTCGGCTGCGGTCTCGAACGCCTCGCTACGCCGTACCGTGAATAAGACGGGCTAAACGATCAAGTGGATGTCAGCAGGCAGGGGCTTCCGCTCTTGACAGGTTTGATGCAGTGCGTTAACCTAGGTTTATCCCATTCGATGGAGGAGAACGATGCCGGAGGCACACAAGAAGGCGGCGCTGACCAACCGGTTCCGCGAGCAGATCCAGGCCGCGCAGGCCCGCCTGCACGACTTCCAGAAGGACGCCGAAAAGGCGTTTGACGAGTTGGCCGGGCGCGGTCGCGAGGCTCGCAAGGAGCTGGACAAGCTGCTCGATCGGATCGAGAAGAAGGGCTGGGTCGACCGGGCGGAGCTGGCGGGCAAGGCGAAGGATCTCGGCGGCGAAATCACCGCGCACCTCGACGAGTTGCAGGCCAAGGCCATCCAGTTCGTCGGCGTCGCCTCGCGGGCGCAGGTCGAGGACCTCGCGCATGAGCTCAAGCGGCTGGCCACGAAGGTCGAGGGCCTGACGCGGCAGGGCAAGCGCCGGAGCAAGATCCCCCAGGCGTAGGTCGCGTCCCTCGGGGTGGGAGGTGTGGACAGGGGAGCGGGGACCTATGTTATGAGCCCTGGTCCCGGAAGGTGGGAGAGGCCGGCCGGAGGCGGAGGATCCACCGATGGAAGAACGGCCTCGAAGCGACGACCGGCGAAGCACGCAGGAGCTGTTTCGCGACCTCTGGTCACAGGCCTTGTTCGCGGTGGGCGCCGCCGAGGATGAGGCGCGCCGAATCCTGGAGCGGTTCGCGGGGGCGGTGGATCTCAAGCCGGAGGAATTGGAGCGCTACCGCCGTGAGCTGACCGAACGGCTCCGATCGGAACGCCGCGGTCTCGAGCGACTCGTCGAGGAGGGCCTCAGCAGGGCGATCGACCGGCTGCGCCTGCCGACTCGCGACGAGATTGCCGCCCTGGCGGCGCGAATCGACGAGGTCGCCGCGCGGATCGACCGGCTGGCGGCCGGAGAACGCCCGCGCGAGGAGACGAAGTAGGTGGCCGGCCGGTTCCTCGCGCTGCTCCGGGGTCTCTCGCGCCCAGGCTGCTTGCGCGCGACGGCGTTCGGGCTCGCGCTCGTCGCGCTGCGGTTCGTAGGCGCGCCCCGGTCGAGCTGGGCGGCCGTGCCGAAGGAAGTCGAACCCCTGACGGCTCCGGCGGATCCGGCGGGAGCAGAGGTCGAAGCCGTGCTCGGGCCGGGATGGGAAGGCGGTGGAGTCCTCGAGGGGCAAGTCGCTCAGGCAATCGTCGAAGAGTCGCGCGCCGCCGGGCTGGACCCGATTCTCGTGATGGCCGTGATTCGGGTGGAGAGCCGCGCGGACGCCTGGGCAGTCTCCCCGAAGGGCGCCCGTGGCCTCATGCAGGTGCGGCCCCCCACGCTCCGTTACGTCGCCGCGCGGGAGGGCTGGGGAACGGACGCCGGGGAGGCCGCGCTCCGCGATCCCGTGCTCAACGTCCGGCTCGGCATCCGCTACCTCCATCGGTTGCGGCGCGCCTTCGGCGACCTCGGGCTCGCGCTTGCCGCCTACCACCTGGGACCCACGCGGGTCGCCGCGTGGCGCAAAGGCCTGCCGCTTCCGGACGCGGGGCGCGCCTACCCACTCCTGGTACGGCGCGTCTACCGGAAGCTCCTCTCGGACCTCGGCGAGGATCCGGCGCTCTTGGAGATCGGGTTCCCGCCGTCGGCCGCCCTGGCGGTGCGTTGAGCGTCCGGTGCTTCGGGTCGCCGAGGTTTTTCGGAGCATCCAGGGCGAGACCAGCCGCGCCGGATTGCCTTGCTCGTTCGTCCGCTTCACCGGCTGCAACCTGCGCTGTCGGTACTGTGATACGGCGTACGCCTTCGAGGGCGGCCGGTGGATGACCCGCGAGGAGATCGTCGGGAGGCTCCGGCGGTGGCCGACGAGGCTCGTGACACTGACCGGCGGAGAGCCCCTTCTCCAGAAGGAGCTGCCCGAGCTCGCCCAGGACCTCCTCGACGACGGTTTTACAGTGACCGTCGAGACCCACGGCCAACTCCCCCTGGGAGGGCTGCCTCCAGGCGTGATCCGGATCGTCGACGTCAAGACGCCGGGAAGCGGTGAGCCGGCGATCGACCTCTCGATCCTGCGGGAGCTCACCGTCGGCGACGAGCTGAAGTTCGTCGTTTGCTCCCGGGAGGACTTCGACTGGTCGGTGGACCTCGTCCGCCGCGAGGGGCTCGACCGCAGGGTCCCGCTGCTCTTTGCCCCCGCCTTCGGTGAGGTGGAGCCGAAGGATCTCGCGGACTGGCTGCTCGAGTCGGGCCTCTCCGCGCGGCTCAATCTCCAGATCCACAAGGTGATCTGGGGCCCGGACGCCCGGGGGGTCTAGGAGACTGGTGTGAAATGGCTGCCTGCCGCCTCCTAGGAGGCGGGTGTGAAATGGGTGCCGTCGCGAGAGCGCCGAGACCTAAGCCCGTCTTATTCACGGTACGGCGTAGCGAGGCGTTCGAGACCGCAGCCGAGAAGGGCAAGCGGAGTGACGACCGACGAGGCGTCGCGTAAAGCACCTCCCCCCATGTCGTTGTAGGGGTGGCAAGCCCCCCCCTTCGGGAGGCGCGGGATCGGACGCCGCAGCAGCCGGACCGTGAATAAGACGGGTCTAGTGGAGCGACTTGAGGATGGTCCGAACGTCGCCGGCAAACTGGCCATGCGGCTCGACCGAGAGATAGCGCTGGTACATCTGGATCGCCTTGGCGTTCTGCCCCTCCGTCTGGTACAGCGTCCCCAGCGTGAGACAGGCGCGCGAGTTCTTGGGATCCACCGCGAGCGCCTTTTCGAGCGGCTGGACGGCCGCGCTGCTCTGGCCGGCCTCGTAGAGAGCGCTGCCGAGGGCGGCGAGCGCCACCGCGCTGTCGGGGCGGGTAGCCACCGCCTTGCGGAACTCGGCGATGGCCCCCCGGATGGCGCCCCGGCGATACTTGGCCTCACCGGCGGATAGGGCCGCCTCGTAGGATTCGGTGGCCGGAGCGGCTTTCGGATTCCCGGCCGCGGGGGCGGTGGTGGCATTCGAGCTTGTCGTGGCGGGCTTAGGCTCAGCCATCCGGTGCCCTGCGCCAGGGGACGCTGCTGCGAGCTTCTCGGCGGGCGCTGGCGCGCGCGGTGGGGGCGACTTCGCTGGGGCCGCCGCGGGCGCGAGCGAGCCGGCGGCAGGGGCGACCGCGGGCGGCGCGGACGTTGGGTGTGACGGAGGAACGGGCGCGAGCGCCTGGGGAACCGGACGAGGGGCGGGGACGGCGACCGGGACCTCGGGGGGCGTCTTCCCTCGACCAAGGACGAGGAACGCGGCGATGGTCACCGCCAGGACGGCGAGGACCACGCCGATCGTTGCGCGGTGGCTCCTGGGACTGGCGGGCGCGAGATCGAGGTTGGCCTCCGCCGATTCTTCCTCCTCGCGCGTCGCCTCGCCCGGATGAGCGAGGAACGCCTCCGCCGCGGCACCATCGCCTCCTGGGGAGCGGCGCCCGGAGGGAAAGCGGACGATGAGAGGCCGGGGGCTCGGGGTGGCCGGCGCTGGCGCGTCGGGAGGCGCCGGCTCGGCCACGACGGCCTCGCCAGCGGCGGCCGGCGTTGGTTCCGCCGCGGTGGCGGGCAGCGGCGCGGCGGCCGCGGGCGCGACGGCGGCTGGCTGGATCGGAGTCGGCTGCTCCGTGACGACGATCGGCTCGACCGGCGGCGATTCGGGAGCCGATCGCGCCACCGCCGCGACGGGGGCTTTCGCCTTCGGCGTCGCGCCGACCCACGTGGCCACCTGGCCGGCCGCGGCTGCGGCGCTCCCGGCCGCCGGCTTCTTGAGCATCCCCTCGACGAAGAGCCTGCCGAGCAGCTCTAGGCTCATCAGCTCGTCGAACGGTGCCTCGTCGACGATCTCGACGAGGCTGCGCCGTCCGTCTAGGAGGCGAAGGAGCGCGTTGACCTCGTCCGGGATTCTCGGGAGCTTCTCCGCGAGCAGTTCATAGTCCAGCTCGAGCACCGAGGGAAGGGGCGGGAGCTTACGGAGCAGCTTGCCCCTCTCGTCCATGCGCCGAACGCCTTCCTGTAAGAGAGTCTGCGCGGACAGCGCGATCCGCTCGCCCCGGTCCACGGGGCCGAAATCGATGGCGAACGTCCCCTCCGCGAACGGGAGGATTCGATAGAAGGCGGCCTCGGCCGTCCAGCTCCCCAACTCCGCGTCGACGACCTTCCCCTCCCGGAACCAGACACGGGCGGCGGCGGCCCGTCCCGGCAGGTCGAGCCGGAGGGTGCCGCTCTTGCGCCCCGTGTCGAGGGCTTGCACGAGCTCCACGAGGGTCACGTCCGCGAGGTTCCCCGCGAAGGAGGCGAGCGGACCGGTGCGCCCGCTCGACGCGCCGTCCTCGCGTTCGAGGACTTGGCGGATACGGGCGACGATCTCCTTGATATAAATGGGCTTCGTAAGGTAGTCGTCCGCGCCGGCTTCGAGGCCCCGGATCTTGTCCGCGATCGTCCGCTGGCGGGTCAGGAAGACGAACGGCATCCGCTCCAACTTCTCCTGGGACCGAACGCGTCGGCACAGGTCGAAGCCGTCCATGTCGGGGAGCTTCGTGTCGGCGAGGAGCAGGTCCGGAATCTGCGCGGCCAGCTTGTTCAGTGCATCCTGTCCGTCGGTCGC
>JAKAPL010000067.1 GCA_021807105.1 Myxococcales bacterium
CTTAGCGGTCGCGTCTGTCACGCGTGGACGGGGGGGGGAATTCAGCTGAGAAACTCAGCTCCGGAAGGGGGGAAAGCAGGTGAGAAACTTTCCCCTCAGGGGTCCCTAGCTCGTGAGAACTGACACTAGATCAGATTGAACCCGTCTAATTCAAGGTACGGCATAGGGTAAATAAGCCCGTCTTATTCACGGTACGGCGTAGCGAGGCGTTTTTTCGACCGCAGCCGAGAAGGGCAAGCGAGAGCGACGAGGCGTCGCGTAAAGCACCTCCCCCCAAGTCGTTTGGAGGGTGGCAAGCCCCCCGCGAGGAGGAAGGAGCAAGCCCCCCCTTCGGGAGGCGCGGAATCGGACGCCGCAGCAGCCGGACCGTGAATAAGACGGGGTGAATAAGACGGGTTCACTGTACGGATCTACTACTTCCGAGAATGCTCGTGCGGCACGAAGAGTCTTGCGAGGCGCGAAGCGACGGCGAGCGTCGATGGGGGGTGCGGGGGGAGCCGGGCTCCCCCTGCCAGAGGACCGCCGCCGGGCGGTCCGAAAAGAGGGTGCGCGGCCCCCCCGAGCCCCTTGGCCGCGTTTGGTTGCGGCCATGAATGGCCGCGCTGCGACCTCCGGGTCGGCGCCCGATCTTCCCTTTCGTTCTCCCGCCCTGCTACCGTGTCCGCGATGAAGAAGTTGCGGTTCGTCTTCCTGGCCGTGGGGCTCCTCCTGCTGGCCTATTGGCTCTGGCCCTCCGGGACAGCCCCGGCGCCGGCGCCCTCCTCGGCCCACGCTGCTGCCCTGGAGCCCGTCGCCGAGGACGCCGACGCGGATGGCGGCCCCGGCATCGCGACCGCTTCGCTCTCCGGGCGCGTGACGGAGGGGCCCGACGCGGGCGTTCCGGGCGCGCTCGTCGCCGCCGTCGACTCGACGGGGAGGATCGCGCGAACGACGAGCGGCGCGGGCGGCGCGTATCGCTTCGACACGCTCGACCCGGGCGCCTGGACGCTCCAGGCGCAGGCAGGCGCGGCCATCTCCGACCCCGCCGGCCCGATCCCCGCCGCCGCCGGGGACGACCTGCGCGGCCTCGACCTGCCGCTCCTCCCCGGCGTCTCCGTCTCGGGGCGCATCCTGGACCAGCGGACGCGGACGGGAGTCCTGGGCGCGGCCGTCTCGATCGCCGCCTCGCCCTTCTCGGCGACCTCCGGCGCGGATGGGCGCTATTTCCTCCCCGCCGTCCCCGCGGGACGGCAGACGCTGCTCGTCCTCGCGGACGGCTATCTCCCGCGGCGCGCCGCCCTCGACTATCCGTCCGGGTCGAAGGCCGCGGGCGTGGATGTCTACCTCTCGGAGGCGGCGCACATCGAAGGCGCGGTCATCGACGCCTCGGGCGGCGGCGTCCCCGGGGCCTCGCTCTTCGTCTGGCGCTACCAGGCGGCGGGTGACGCTCCCCTGACCCCGCTCGGCGTGACCTCGGGCGACGACGGCAGCTTCTCGGCCGACGTCCAGCCGGGCGTCGTCCGGCTCGTCGCGCGCGCGTCAGGCTTCGCCGAGGGTCAGAGCGCACAGCTCGACCTCCCCGAGGGCGGCCGGCAATCCGGCGTCCGCGTGAAGCTCTCGGCGGGCGGGGAGATCGACGGCACGGTGCTCCTCCCGAACGGCTCGCCCGCCGGCTCCGGGCGCGTGCAGGCGATCGGCGGGGCCGGCGGCTGGCCGGCGGCGCAGGCGGCCGTCGGCGCGGACGGGACGTTCAAGATGACGGCTGTGCCGGCCGGCCGCGTCACGGTCGTCGCCGACGCCGCGCAGGCCCGCGGGAGCGCGGAGACGACCCTGGACGAAGGCGGAGCGGCCCAGGTCGAGATCCGGCTCGGCGACGGGAAGATCGACGGGATCGTGGAGGGCGCGGGCGGACAACCCGTCGCGGGGGCTCTCGTCGTCGCGCGGCCCGTCGGCGTCGGACTGGCCGGCGAGCGGCAGGCGCTCTCCAAGGACGACGGGACCTTCGCGCTCACCGGCCTCTCGGGGGCGCGCTTCGACCTCGCCGCGAGCAAGGACGACGGGTCGGCGGAGGCCAAGGGGGTGCCGGCGGGCGCACGCGGGGTGAGGCTCTCGCTCGCCCTCGGCCGGGTGTCCGGCTGGGTGACGACGCCCGACTCCGGCGGGGTGTCGGACTTCACGCTCTCGGCCGAGCCGGAGGTGCCGGGGCGCGGGAGGCCGCGGTCGGTCCACCCGCTCGACGGGCGCGGGGAGTTCTCGATCGCCCTCGCGCCGGGGACCTACCTCCTGCGGGCGACGGCGCCGGGCTACGCCGAGGGGGACGCGCGCGGGGTCGGCGTGTCGGCCGGAGAGGAGACCTCGGGGGTGACGATCGAGCTGCGTGCGTCGGGGACCATCGACGGCATCGTGCGCGACGCCGCCTCGGGAGCGCCGGTCGTGGGCGTGCACGTCGCGATCGACCGGTCGCACGTCTTCACCGCGGGCCGGGTCGCGGGCGGCGGGTCCGGGGCGACGAGCGGCCTCGACGGGAGCTTCACGATCCGCGACGTGTCGCCCGGGAGCTGGCCCGTCTTCGCCGCGAGCGAGGACTACGAGCAGGCCGGCGGGCCGCCGTGGGTGACCGTCAAGCCCGGAGAGGACGCGCCGCCGGTCGAGATCCGCGTGCACAGGGCCGGCGCGAGCCGCGAGAAGGAGTTCGCGGGCGTCGGCCTCTCCTTCTGGGATCAGGGCGGACACAAGCGGGTCATCGAGGTCTTCCCGGGCAGCCCGGCGTCGGAGGCGGGCGTGCGCGGCGGGGACGAGATCCTCGCCGTGGACGGCTCGCCGGTGGGCGGCATGTCGATGAGCGATCTCTCGGCGCGAATCCGCGGCCCGGCCGGCACCGAGCTGACGCTCGACATGCAGCAGCCGGGCGGCGCGGCCTACTCGGTCACGCTCGCCCGAGGGGACATCAAGCTGTTCTGACCGCGGACCGCGGACCACGGCTCGCGGACCCCGGTAGGTTCAGCGGCTCCTGCCACGAATCCGGAGGTTCGTCACCGCCTCCCGGCCCCTCGGGCCTAACGCCCGCGAGCGGCCGGGGCGGCCGCTGCCCCACAGGGCACCCTGCCCCACGCGATGCGCCCGGGAGGCCGCACTGCGCCGCGGCGAGTCCCATGATCCAGCACCGATGGTACATCGGCATTCTCCTCCGGTCGATCCTTGGGCCGGGGTCTACCCCCGCTCTTGTCATGCGCGATCCGGGAGGAGCCCCTCGCGTTCTCGTCGGAACCCTCCTGCGCCCTCCGGCGCCCGCGGGCTCAAAGAGAGCTGCGAGGAGCGCGGGGTGCGGGGGGAGGGGGGCCGAGACGAACGGGAGGCCGATCCCCCATCGCGGGGATCGGCCTCCCGCTGCTCGCGAAGGGCGCCCGGATGCCCTGCGCGCCGGGCTACTTGCCCGAGCTGCCGCCGTCCGAGCTCGACGGCGCGCCGGAGAGCTGCGCCGGGGCCACCGGCGCGCCCAGCCCCTCGACACCCGCGAGCGGCTTGCCGTCCGGCCCGAGGAGCTGCACCCCGGGCTTCCCGGCGACGGTGACCGCGAGCCGCTGCTTCTTGCCCTTGGTCCCGCGCACCTTGCGCGTCTGCTGCCCGAGCCCGGCCGACGTGGCCTTCTCCGCCGCGGTCCGCGGCGCCCGCACCTTCGGGAGGCTCAGGCCGAAGTCCAGCAGCCGCGCCGACCTCGGGCCGAACTGGCTCTCGACGGCCTTCTTGAGGTCCGCGACGAACTGCTTGCCCTCCTCCGCTCCGTCGTCCTTCCTCTTCACCGCCGCCTGCCACGCGTTGTGCGTCGTGGCGACGTCGTCGAAGAGCGCCTGGATCCCGGCGAGCTTCGCCAGGATCGCGGCCCGGGTCATGAGGACGCCGCCGACGGTGAGGCTCATCGCCGCCGTGAGGTCCTTCGTGACCCCCGAAACGAGCGCGAGGACCGTTCCGAGGAACTTCCCCTTGCTCTTGATCTTGGTGCCGATTGCCACCGTCATGACCGCATCCGCCTTTCTCTTACGGCCAGGTCCCGTGAGGACCCGGTGAGCGGCCTGGGCTCGACTGGCCTCGCTACCGTCACACGGTCGGGTAAAGCACTCCTCGTGCCATCCGTAAGTGCGCGACATCACTGGATTCAGCGACTCGCGGGGAGTCTCGTTTGGAGACAGCGAAGCGCCCATCTCGCGTTGAAGTCCTTGTAACGCCTAGAGAACCCCAACCGTCTCGATTTCGGTCGCTTTCGCTGGGCCACGCGCGAGGCCGGTGGCCGGAGGCGTCATCTAAGCCCGGCGAGTCCGTTGCCGAGCTTGGCTAGCCCGTTGCCGAGCTTGGCTAGCCCGTTGCCGAGCTTGGCTAGCCCGTTGCCAAGCTTGGCTAGCCCGTTGCCAAGCTTGGCTAGCCCGTTGCCGAGCCTGGCTAGCCCGTTGCCGAGCTTGGCTAGCCCGTTGCCGAGCTTGGCTAGCCCGTTGCCAAGCTTGGCTAGCGCCTTAGCCTGCTTGGCTAACGCGTTAGCCTACGATGCGCACGCGTTAGCAAGCTTGGCTAGCGCCTTAGCCTGCTTGGCTAACGCGTTAGCCTGCGATGCGCACGCGTTAGCAAGCCTGGCTAGCGCCTTAGCCTGCTTGGCTAACGCGTTAGCCTACGATGCGCACGCGTTAGCAAGCCTGGCTAGCGCGTTAGCCTGCTTGGCTAACGCGTTAGCCTGCGATGCGCACGCGTTAGCAAGCCTGGCTAGCGCGTTAGCCAGCGAGGCGCATGCGTTAGCCAGCGAGGCGGACGCGTTAGCAAGCTTGGCTAACGCGTTAGCCAGCGAGGCGCACGCGTTGGCCTGCTTGGCGCACGCGTTAGCCTACGAGGCGGACGCGTTCGCCTGCGAGGCGGACGCCTCAGTAGACCGCCCTGGGCCCTGAAAACAGCCGATCCGACCCGTGTACGGCTGCCGCAGCCCCTTCACGCCCTACCAGACCTCGCAGCGGTCCTTCGCGGGCCTCACCATCGGATCGCCCTCCCGGCAGGAGAAGGCCTTCGCGAAAGGGGCGAAGTTCGAGAGCGGGCCGAGCACCCGGTAGCGAAACGGCGAGTGGGGGTTCGTCACGAGCATCAGCCGCAGATACGGGTCGCGCAGCTTGCCGCACCAGGCCTGCGCGTAGGCGAGGAAGAACTGCTGCTCGGGCGTGAAGCCGCCGAGCGCCGGCGCCGCCCGGCCCGCCTGCTCCTTCTCGAACGCCGTGTAGGCGAGCTTCACGCCGCCGAGGTCGGCGATGTTCTCCCCCAGGGTGAGCTTGCCGTTGATGTGGAGACCGGCGAGCGGCGCGTAGCCCTCGTACTGCCTCGCCACGCACTCCGTCCGCCGCTGGAACGCCTGCGCGCTCCCCTGCGTCCACCAGTCGCGCAGGTTGCCGTGCCCGTCGAAGCGCCGCCCCTCGTCGTCGAAGCCGTGGGTCAGCTCGTGCCCCATCACCATGCCGATGCCGCCGTAGTTCGCGGCCGCGCCGGAATCGAGGTCGAAGAAGGGCGGCTGCTGGATGCCCGCCGGGAAGACCATCTCGTTGAGCGTCGCGTCGTAGTAGGCGTTGACCTGCTGCGGCGTCATGTCCCAGTCGCTCCGGTCCACGGGCTTGCCGATCTTGTCGAGGTCCCTCTGCACCTCGAAGGCGCGCGCGCGCAGGAGGTTGTCCATGAAGCTCGTCCGGTCGATGGCGAGCTTCCCGTAGTCGCGCCACTTGTCCGGGTAGCCGATCTGGTTCCCCACGAGGCCGAGCTTCTCCTCCGCCTTCGCCCGCGTCGGCTCGTCCATCCAGCCGACGCGCGCGAGGTCCTCCCCCATCGCCGCCTCGATCGCCTTCACCCTCGCGACGTTGCGCGCCTTGCCGGCCGCCCCGTAGGTCTCCTTCACGAACGCCCGCCCGAGCGCCTGGCCGAGCGCCTCGTCCACCGACGCCATGCACCGCTTCCAGCGGGGCAGGATCCGCCGGGCGCCGGTGAAGTTCTCGCTCTTGTAGCGGAAGTCCTCCCGCACGAACTCGGCCGGCAGCGCGGGCACGAGCGAATCGACGAGGTGCCAGCGCAGGTACTCCGCGAGCACCTTGGGCGGCGTCTCGCGGAGGATCCGGTCGAGCCCTGCGAAGAAGCCCGGCACCGCGACGTTGATCGCGGTGATCCGCGGGTGGCCGAGGCGCGCGAGCCAGTCGGCCCACGGGAACGCCGGCGCCGTCTTCTCGAGGCCGGCGAGGTCGATCCGGTGGTAGACGTTGTCCGGGTTGCGCCTCGCGACCCGCGAGAGGGAGACGAGCGCGAGCTTGCGCTCGAGCGCGACGATGTCCGCGGCCGCCTCCTCGGGCCGCTCGGCGCACGAGCCGCACAGCCGCAGCATCCTGGCGACGTGCTCCTGGTAGGCGGCCCGGATGGCGCGGGTCTTGGCGTCATCCTTCAGGTAGTAGTCGCGGTCGGGCAGGCCGAGGCCGCCCTGATCGAGCTGGCCGATCACCTCCGTCGCGTCCTTGAAGTCCTGCCCGGACCCGAAGTCGAAGAAGGCGTCGACGCCCTCGCCCTGGAGGAGCGCGAGCACCTTCGCGAGGGTCGCGATGTCCTTCACCTCGCCGACGCGGGCGAGCTGCGCGGCGAGGTCGGCCCGCGCCGTCTCCTCGATCCGGGCCTCGTCCATGCAGCTCGTCCAGTAATCGCCGAGCTTCTTCACGTCCGGGTCCCGCGCGTCCCCCTTGCCGGCCGCGTCGGCCTTGAGCGTCTCCCGGAGCAGAGCCTGGTTGCGCTCGTCGATCTCCGAGAAGCTGCGCGTCCAGAGCGCGCGGTCGGGCGGGATGTTCGTCTTCGCGATCCAGCCGTTGCAGGCGAAGGCGTAGAAGTCCTTGCAGGGGGGGACCCTCCGGTCGATGAGATCGAGGTCGATGTTCGGCCCGGGCGCGGGCGGCGGGGCGGGCGGGAGGTGGGCGCAGGCGGCGAGGGGGAGAGCGAGCAGGACGAGCTTTTTCATGGTCGTGCGGATTAGCGCAAGATGAGGCGGCGCGCGAGGGAAAAGAGCGCCTCCCCCCGCCGGCCACGCCGCTTTGCTGCTCGGGCTGCCGCGCTCGGGTCTTCGGGCAGGGCCACGGGCAAAGTCGCGGCGCGCGAACCTGGCTATCGAGGAATCCATGAAACCAGGAGGTCTTCTTCCTGCCTTCCTGGTTTCCTCATCAAAGTTTCGCTCGCTGCACGACTTTGCCGGGGCCCTGGGGTCTTCGGGTGATTCCTGGGCTCTTGGGGTGATTCTTGGCTATAAGAGGGCAGTGAGGACAGGGCGGCTCGGTCACCGCCCGTCGCCTTCCCGCCCTCCGTACCGAGAATCGCCTGTTCGCGTCACCTCCGCTCGCCCCAGGAGACTTCCATGCCCTCGCTTTCCGGCAAGACCCTCTTCATCACCGGCGCCTCCCGCGGCATCGGCAAGGCCATCGCCCTCGCGGCCGCGCGCGACGGCGCGAACATCGCCATCGTCGCGAAGACCGTCGTGCCGCACCCGAAGCTCCCCGGGACCATCCACGACGCGGCGAAGGAGATCGAGGCGGCGGGCGGCAAGGCCCTCCCCCTCGCGACCGACATCCGCTTCGACGAGGCGATCGACGCCGCGGTCGAGAAGACGGTCGCGACCTTCGGCGGCATCGACATCCTGGTCAACAACGCGAGCGCCATCTTCCTCGCCGGCGTCGCCGAGACCCCGATGAAGCGCTTCGACCTGATGCAGCAGGTCAACGTCCGCGGGACCTACTCCTGCTCGCGCGCCTGCCTGCCCCACCTCGCCCGCGCCCCGAACCCGCACATCCTGAACCTCGCCCCACCGCCCTCCCTCAACCCGAGGTGGTACGCCGCGCACCTCGCCTACACGCTCGCCAAGATGGGGATGAGCCTGTGCGTGCTGGGGATGGCGGAGGAGCTGCGCGGCCAAGGCATCGCGGTCAACGCGCTCTGGCCGCGCAGCACCATCGCGACCGCCGCGGTCCAGAACCTGCTCGGCGGGGAGGCGATGATCGCGGCCTCGCGCACGCCCGAGATCCTCGCCGACGCGGCGCACGCGATCCTGACGCGCCCCGCGAGGAGCTGCACGGGGAACTTCTTCATCGACGAGGCGGTCCTCGCCGAGGAGGGCGTCACCGACCTCTCCCGGTACGCGGTGAAGCCGGGCACCGAGCTCTTGACCGATCTCTTCCTGGACTGGCCGACGACGGCCTCCCTTTCTTGACCCACCCCGCGCTCGTTCCTAGGATCCCCTTCGGTCTGCCCGGAGCTCGTCATGAAAACGCGCAACTTCTTCCTGGTCGCGGGCCTCGCGGCCCTCTCTCTCTCCTCGCTGCAGCTCGCGCGGGCGCAAGACGCGAAGGATGAGGACGACGACGACGTCGAGGTTCCCACCCCCCACCCCGCGCACGCCAGGAAGGCGAAGGCCGGCGCGCCGGCCAGGACGGAAGAGGCGCCCAAGATCGACGCGGCGAGCCTGGCCGAGGCGCGCGAGCTGCTCGTCCGCTACCTCGACGCGGTCAAGAAGAAGGACTGGAAGGCGGCGCGCGCGTTGACCGATCCCAAGACGCTCGCGGCCATCGCGCAGGTCAAGAAGAGGCTCGGGGAGGAGCGCCACAGCATGGCGCCCTGGTTCTGGGCCAAGGGCGACTTCTACCTGACGAACTACAAGATCACGAAGGTGAATCCGGCGATGCGGGGGACGGTCGTCGTCGAGACCTCCGAAGACAGCTTCCAGATGCAGGAGAAGGGGGAATACGCGGGCGAGACCGCGGCCTACCTGCTGGGCCGGCTCGGCGGCCGGTGGTACGTCGTGGACAAGAAGTCCGAGGCCGACGGGTTCACGCCCGACGCGATCCGGTACGGCTACCCGGGCTATTTCGACGGGAAGTAGGACCCGACCCCTCGGTGCGGGCGGGGCCGCTGCGCGGCGCGGGCCGATCCACGAGGAGCAGCGCGTCCCTCCCGACCTTCTCTACCGCAAACTCCCCCAGGGCGATGGCCTCGGCCATCGTGGCGCCGCCCGGGAGCGCGGGCCACGGCCTGGCCGCGCCCCCCAGGATGCGCGGAGCAACGAAGAGGACGATCCGGTCCCAGAGGCCCGTCTCGAGGAGCTGCCCGTGGACATCGGCGCCGCCCTCGACGAGGAGCCGGACGACGCCGCGCCGGGCGAGGGCCGCGAGGACCGCGGCCATCGACAACCGCCCCTCGCGCGCTGGGATCTCGATCAACTCGACCCCCCGGCGGCGCAGGCGGGCGGCGGCGCGGGGACGGGCCCCCTCGGCGGTGACGACGAGTGCGCCGGGCGGGGCCTCGCCGAAGACCCGCGCGGCCGGGTTCGAGGAGAGCGCCCCGTCAAGCACGACCCGCAGGGGCGAGCGGCCGGCCCCGCGCGCGGTGAGCCTCGGGTCGTCGGCCCTGACCGTCCCCGCGCCGACCAGGACCGCGTCCGCCCAGGCGCGGAGCGTCCGGGCGCGGCGGCGGGCCTCGGCGCCGGTGATCCAGCGCGAGTCTCCCGAGCCCGAGGCGATCTTCCCGTCGGCGGTGAGCGCGGCCTTGAGCAGGACGAACGGGCGTCCCTCGCGGATGAAGCGGAACCATTCGGTGTTGAGGGCGTCACACTCGGCGCGGGCGACCCCCCGCGTGACTCCGACCCCGGCGCGGCGAAGGCGGGCGATGCCACGGCCATCGACGAGCGGGTTCGGATCGCAGGAGCCGACGACCACGCGCGCGATGCCCGCGGCGAGGATGGCCCGCGTGCAGGGCGGCGTGCGGCCCTGGTGGTCACAGGGCTCGAGCGTCGAGTAGAGCGTGGCCCCGCGGGCGAGCGGCCCGGCGGCGGCGAGCGCGACGACCTCCGCGTGGGGCGCGCCGGCCTGGCGATGGAACCCACGCCCGACGACGCGCCCGCCGCGCACGACGACCGCCCCGACGGCCGGGTTCGGGCTCGTGCGCCCAAGGCCCCGGCGCGCGAGCACGACGGCGGCGAGCATGAAGCGCGTGTCGGCGGCGCCGGCGCGGTTCTTGTTCCTCGGCCTCACGCGGGAACCCTCACCCGAGCCCTCTCCCCTTGGCCGGGGGTAACCGTTCACGAGTCGGATCCGCGTTCCCCGCGGCAAACGCTCATCCGGAAGTATGTCGCAGGGGACGCATCCCCATCTCCGATGGGGCCCCGGAAGCAGACAGCCGCTGGATCGGCGGTCTGGCGACGGGAGAGGATTCGTTCACACACGCTCAGTCCCCGAGCCGGTCCGCGTACAGCGGGAAGCGGCCGGCGATCTCGGCGACCTCGGCCTTCGCGGCCTTACGAACCCCCTCGTCGCCCGGAGACCTGAGCACGCGGGAGAGGAGGGCGCCGATCTGCTCCATCTCCGAGGGCCCCATCCCGCGGGTCGTGAGGGCCGGCGTGCCGACCCGGATGCCGGAGGTGACCATCGGCTTCTCCGGGTCGAACGGGATCATGTTCTTGTTCACCGTGACGTCCGCGAGTCCCAGCGCCTCCTCGGCCGCCTTGCCGGTGAGCCCCACCGACCGCACGTCCACGAGCAGCAGGTGGTTGTCCGTCCCCCCCGACACGAGCCGCAGGCCCCCGGCGGAGAGCGCGCGCCCGAGCGCCTGGGCGTTCTCGAGGACCCGCCTCTGGTAGGCGGCGAACCCGGGCTGGAGCGCCTCGGCGAACGCCACCGCCTTGGCCGCTATCACGTGCATCAGGGGCCCGCCCTGAATCCCGGGGAAGATCTGGCTGTTGAGCGTCCTGGCGATCGGCTCCCGGCAGAGGATCAGCCCGCCGCGCGGCCCGCGCAGCGTCTTGTGCGTCGTCGTCGTCACGATCTCCGCGAAGGGGACCGGCGAGGGTGACAGGCCGGCCGCGACGAGGCCGGCGATGTGCGCGATGTCCACGACCAGCGCCGCGCCGACCGAATCCGCCGCCGCCCGGAAAGCGGCGAAGTCGAGCGTTCGCGGGTAGGCCGAGAAGCCGGCGACGACGATCCGCGGCCGGTGCTCGCGCGCGAGCCGGGCGACCTCGTCATAGTCGATCGTCTCCGTGTCGCGGCGGACCCCGTAGTGGACGACCCGGAAGAGCTTGCCGGAGAAATTCACCGCGGCCCCGTGCGTCAGGTGGCCCCCCTGGGCGAGGTCGAGGGCGAGCAGCGTGTCGCCGGGCTTCGCCAGGGCGAAGTACGCGGCCATGTTGGCCTGCGACCCGCTGTGCGGCTGCACGTTCGCGGCCTCGGCACCAAACAGCTTCTTCGCTCGATCGATCGCGAGCTGCTCCGCCACGTCCACCCACTGGCAGCCGCCGTAGTACCGCCTGCCCGGATAGCCCTCCGCGTACTTGTTGGTCAGGGGCGAACCGAGGGCCTCCAGCACCGCCGGGGAGACGAAGTTCTCGCTCGCGATCAGCTCGAGGCCCCCGGCCTGCCGGGCCGTCTCCTCACGAATCGCGCGCCAGATCTCGGGATCCACGGCCGCGAGCGCGCTCGCCCTCCCCCTCCCCTCGCTCGCCGCGACCTTCGCGACGCGGCGCGCGTGCCGTCCCCCCTCGAACGCCGACGAGAGGAAGGTCTCCACGATGGCGTTGGCGTGGGGCGCGGCCGTGACCCGTCCGCCGAGGCAGAGGACGTTCGCGTCATTGTGCGCGCGCGCGAGGTAGGCCTCGAACTGCGACGTGCAGACGGCCGCGCGGACGCCAGCGGCCTTGTTCGCCGCGATCGACATCCCGATCCCCGTGCCGCAGACGAGGATCCCCTGGCGCGCACGACCGGCGGCGACGGCCGCCGCGACCTTCGCCGCGAAGTCCGGGTAATCGACCGACGCCTCCGAATCCGTCCCGACGTCGAGAACGGTCTTCCCCAACTCACGAAGGCGCGCGGCGACGGCCCGCGCGAGCAGGAATCCCCCGTGGTCGCAACCGAGTGCGATGTCCGCGTCCATGGCTCACCCTCTAAAGCGGCGGAACGCCAGCACCGCGTTCGTTCCGCCGAAGCCGAACGAATTGGAGAGCGCGAGGTCGACCTTCGTCTCGCGGGCCGCGTTCGGAACGTAGTCGAGATCACAGGCGGGGTCGGGGTTCTCTAGGTTGATCGTCGGAGGGAGGATGCCCCGCTGGAGGGCGAGGACCGTGATCGCCGCCTCGGCGCCGCCAGCCGCCCCGAGCATGTGGCCGGTCATCGACTTCGTCGACGAGACCGCCAGGCGCCGGGCATGGTCCCCGAAGACCGCCTTGATCGCGGCCGTCTCGGAGGGATCGCCCGGCGGCGTGCTCGTGCCATGGGCGTTGACGTAGCCCACCGCCGACGGGTCGGCGCCCGCGTCCACGAGCGCCCGGCGCATGCAGCGCGCCGCGCCGGCGCCGTCCTCGGGCGGAGCCGTGATGTGGTGCGCGTCCGAGCTGGCGGCGTAACCCGCGAACTCCGCGAGGATCGGCGCCCCCCGCGCGAGCGCGTGGTCGAGCGCCTCGAGCATCAGGATGCCGGCGCCCTCCGCCACGACGAAGCCGTCCCGGTCGCGGTCGAAGGGGCGGCTGGCCCGCTCCGGCTCGTCGTTGCGCGTCGAGAGGGCGCGCATCGCGCAAAAGCCGCCGATCCCCATCGGCGTGACCGACGCCTCGGCGCCACCCGCGATCACCGCGTCCGCGTCCCCGTACTGGATCGTCCGCGCTGCTTCGCCGATCGCGTGGGCGCCGGTCGCGCAGGCGGAGACCGTTCCCCAGTTCGGCCCACGGGCGCCGGTGAGAATGCTGATCTGACCCGCGGCCATGTTGATGATCATCTGGGGGACGAAAAACGGGCTGATCCGCCGCACGCCCTTCGTTGCGACCACGCTCGCGGTCTCCTCCCACGTCGACATTCCCCCGATGCCGCTGCCGACGACGACGCCCACCCGGTCGGCGTTGGCCTCGTCGATGACGAGGCCCGAGGCCGACAAGGCCATCCGGGCCGCCGCCACCGCGTACTGGGTGAAGAGGTCCATCCGGCGGGCTTCCTTCCGGTCGACGTGATCCTCCGCCCGGAAGTCCTTCACCTCGCCTGCGATCCGCGTCGTGTGCTCGGCCGCGGGGAAGCGCGCGATCGGACGGATCCCGGACCGGCCGTTCACCAGCCCCTCCCAGGTCTTCTCCACGCCGGTGCCCAGGGGAGACACGAGCCCCAGACCGGTCACGACCACGCGCCTTCGGTCCATCCGCGAGCCTCCGAGAGCCGCCGCCGGGCGGCCCTACTTCTTGTGGGTGTTCACGTACGTGATGGCGTCGCCGACGGTCTTGATGTGCTCCGCCTCCTCGTCGGGGATCTCCACCTCGAACTCCTCTTCCATCGCCATCACCAGCTCGACGATGTCGAGGCTGTCCGCGCCCAGGTCCTCGATGAACGACGACTCGGGCTTGACCTCGTCCTCCTGCACGCCGAGCTGCTCGGCGATGATCGACTTCACCTTCTGCTCCACCGTCGCTTCCGCCATGTTCAGCCTCCTCCTTCGGAGTGGTGCGCCGGGGTGACCCGGCGCCGAGAGCTACATGTACATCCCGCCGTTCACACGAAGAACTTCGCCCGTCACGTACGCCGCGTCCTCGGAGGCGAGGAACAAGACCGCCCTCGCCACCTCGTCCGCGGTCCCGAGCCTGCCGGCCGGGATGGTCTCCAACATCTTCTGCCGAACCGCCTCCGGGATGCCGGCGGTCATGTCGGTCTCGATGAACCCCGGAGCCACCGCGTTCACCCGGACGTTGCGCGAAGCGAGCTCCCGAGCCAGGCTCTTCGTGAGCCCGAGCAGCGCGGCTTTGCTGGCCGCATAAGCCGACTGCCCCGCGTTTCCGGTCTCGCCCACCACCGAAGAGACATTGACGATCGACCCGCGCCGTTGCTTCAACATCGGGCGGGCGGCGGCCCGGGCGAGGTGGAAGGCCCCCTTCACGTTGACCGCGATCTGCCGTTCGAGATCCTCGTCCTTGAGACGCAGGAGCAGACCGTCGATCGCCACTCCTGCGTTGTTCACCAGGACGTCGAGCCGCCCCCAGTCCGAGACGACCGCCTCGACCCCGGCCGCTGCCGCCGCCGGGTCGGCCACGTCGAACGGGAGCAGCTTCGCCTCCGTCCCGGCCGCCACGATCTGCCGCGCGGTCTCGGCCGCGGCCGCCTCGTTGCCCGCGTACCCCACCGCCACCCGGGCGCCGGCGCGCGCCAGCGCGACGCAGCAGGCCCGACCGATGCCGCGCGACCCCCCGGTGACGAGCGCTACCTGCCCGGCGAAGTCGCTCATGCCCTCTCCAACTCGGCCAACGTCCTCTCCAGCGAGGCGCCGTCCTCCACGCCATGGCAGGAGAGATCGCGCTCGATCCGCTTGACGAGGCCGCAAAGAACCCGGCCCGGCCCGATCTCCACGACGTGGCCGGCGCCCCCGGCGCGCAGCCGGCGCACGCAGTCCGTCCATCTCACCGGAGCGGTGACCTGCGCGACGAGGAGATCCGTCACCCGCGCGGGGTCGGCGTTGGGCTCCGCGTGAACATTCGAGACGACCGGCGCGGCCGGGGCTCTCCAGGTAATCGCGGACAGGAGCTCCCGCAGGCGGGGCTGGACCGGCGCCATCAGCGCACTGTGGAACGGGGCGCTCACCGGCAAGGGGAGCACACGGCGCGCCCCGAGCGCCTTCGCACGCTCGCCCGCCCGAGCGACCGCGGCGGCGTGGCCCGAGATGACCGTCTGGCCGGGCTCGTTGAAGTTCGCTGGCTGGCAGACCTCCGCGCCGGCAGCCTCTCGACAGGCCCGCTCGACCTCCTCCGCCGGCAGGCCGATCACCGCGGCCATCGCCCCTTGCCCGGCCGGCACCGCCTCCTGCATGAGCCGCCCGCGCGCGCGAACGACGCGGACGGCATCCGACAGGCTCATCGCGCCCAGGGCGCAGAGCGCCGAAAACTCGCCGAGCGAGTGGCCCGCCGCGAGCGCCGGGGGGGGCAGCCGCTTCGCGACGACCGCGTGGGCGGCGAGACTCACCGCCAGGATCGCGGGCTGGGTGTTGGCGGTCCGCCGCAGCTCCGCTTCCGGCCCCTCGAAGCAGAGGCGCGAGAGCTTCTCGCCCAAGGCGTCGTCGGCGGCGGCGAAGACCTCGCGGGCCTCCGGGAAACGGTCATGGAGGTCCTTGCCCATCCCGGCGACCTGCGACCCCTGCCCGGGGAAGACGAACGCGAGCGCCATCTACCACCTCACCAGCGCGCCGCCCCAGGCCATGCCCGCGCCGATGGCCATCATCGCGATCAGGTCGCCCCGAGAGAGTCGCCCCGCCCGGTTCGCCTGGTCGAGCGTCATCGGCAGGGAGGCAGACGACGTATTGCCCACCTTGTCCAGATTGACCCAGCACTTCGACATCGGGATGGCGTACCGTTGGAGAACGGATTCGAGGATGCGGAGATTCGCCTGATGGGCGATGACATGGCTCACGTCGTCGGGCGTCACCCGATTGGTTGCGAACGCCTCGCCGAGCACCGCCGTCAGGCTGCGGACGGCGATCTTGTAGACCTCGCGCCCGTTCATCTTGACGTAATGGAGCTTCTCGCGGACCGTCGCCTCGGTCGTGGGACGGGCCGAGCCCCCGGCGGGGATGTAGAGCGCCGGCGCGCCCGCGCCGTCGCTGTGCAGATGGGTCGAGAGGATGCCCGACGGACCGTCGCTCGGGGCGAGCACCATCGCCCCAGCCGCGTCTCCGAAAAGCACACAGGTATTCCGGTCGGTCCAGTCGAGGATCCGGGTGAGCACCTCCACGCCGACCACGAGCGCCCGCCGCACCCGCCCCGTGGCAATGAAGCTGTCTGCGATCCCCATCCCGTAGATCGACCCCGCGCAGGCCGCCGAAAGGTCGAAGGCAAAAGCCTTCGAGGCTCCGAGCTTTTGTTGCAGAAGCACCGCCGCCGAGGGCATCGGCATGTCGGCCGAGATGGTGCCGACGATGATCACGTCGAGATCCTCCGGGCGCACGCCCGCCATCTCCAGAGCTCGCCGGCTCGCGGCCGCGGCCATGTCGCTCGCGGCCTCGCCATCGGCGGCGACGTGCCGCTCGCGGATGCCGGTCCGTTCCACGATCCAGGCGTCCGAGGTCTCGACCATCTTCTCGAGGTCGAGGTTCGTCAGGACCTTCTCGGGGATGTAGGACCCGGTCCCGATAATCCGGCTGTTTGGCATCGGTCAGCCCTGCTCCAGCCCGAGCAGCCCCGAGACCGGCGCTCCCCTGGATCGCCGCGCCGGCCACCGCGCGGGGGGCGGCCTGCCGCAGGGTGCCGTGGCCCTCCGGGCCGCCGCCGAAAGCTCGGGCGCCATCCCCATCGCTGCCATTTCAGCCACGACGCGCGACGCGCTCTCGATCGCCCTCGGCCCGGAGCGACCGCGGGCGACGATGGCCACGCGGTGGGCCCGTAGACTGGGCGGCGGCAGCCCCGACTCGCGCACAGCGAGGGGCGCACCCGACACGACGGCCGCCGGGGAAAGATCCCCGCCCATCGCGTCTACGGCGCTCCGGAGCCACTGCGCCACCCTGGTCACCTACTGCTGAGACTTGGGCGGGAGGACCTGCCGGCCCCGATACTGACCACAGTTCTTGCAGACGCGGTGCGGCTCGACCGGCTCATGACACTTCGGGCATACCCCGACCGCGACCGGCTCGAGCTTCCAGTGAGCGCGGCGTCGATCGCGGCGCATCTTCGAGGTACGCTTCTTCGGGACTCCCACGGCTCCACCTTCGGCGAGGGACGCGGCGCTGCCGCGTCAGTTGGACAGCTTGATCGATCGGAGTTTCTCCCAGCGCGGGTCCGCGGCGCGGCGAGCGCAACCGCACGCGCCGAGGTTCAGATCCTTGCCGCAGGATGGGCAGAGCCCCTTGCAGTCCTCGTGGCAGAGCGCGTCCATGGGCAGGGCAAGCAGGAACTGCTCGCGGAAGAGCGGCTCCAGATCGATGATCCGACTGTCGAACGTCTCTTCATCCACCACTGACGGGTCGAAGCTCCCGCGGGGGCCCTGATCGCCCGAACGGTCGTCCTCTCGTCCTTCCCGCGCCATCGCCATCGACTTTGGGACGAGCGAGAGGGTGAAATGCGTCGGCAGGGCGAGATCGACCGGCCGCAAGCAACGCCGACAGGGACTCGACAGACGCGGGCTCATCGAACCGTCGAGCAAGAAGCCGCCGTCCACCGGATCGATGCGTGCCGAGATCGGCATGGGGCCCCGGACGGCAAACGCCTCTTCTTGCCCTTCGGACAGCACGTGCTCGACCCAGCCTTGCTCCAACGTCTCCTCCAGAGAAAGCCCTTCCTCCCCGATGTCCTCGATGTCGATCCGCAGCTTCGGCATGGGATTCACCACCAGCGGGTCGCGCTCTCCTAGCAGCCGGCGCGTCTATCTGTCAAGCAGACGGAGGGCCGCGTTCCCGCTGCCAGCGCCAAAACCCGAGAGAGTACCGGGTTATTTCCGGGGTCGCTCCACCAGCGAGCGGATGCGCCCGCGCACGTCCGGGGGAAGATCGAGGAACTTCACCCCCATCCCGGGCTGGCCGCCAGCGACGACGCTGACGATCTCGCCGCCGCAAGTGATCTCTCCCGGTGCGTCCGGGAGGGAAAAACGCAGGCGAACGCGCGTCCCGACGGGGTGGGGCATCGTCTTCGTGAAGTAGGCTCCACCCGCCGACAGGTTATCGACCCTCTGAAAGTACGTCGCGTCCCCTTCGTCCGATTCGACCCACAGGTCCACCGCGAGCCGAGGTTCGACACGCCGCTCCTGGCGGCGGCGCTCGACCTCGACGGCTCTCGCCGCGCGGCGCCGGTCTTTCCTCTCCATTCGTCTCATTATACGCGAGCGGGAGCGACGCGGAAAGTTTCTGACGCCTCTCGGTGCCTTTACGGACCCACCCCATCTCGGGTCACCCCAAGCCTTGCGACGCTCAGTTCGTCCTTGTTGGCCAGGCTACCGCCACGCGAGCAGCGGCCCTCGCGTTTTTTTCGAGGAGGGTAAGGTTCGCGGCGAGGGAAAGCCCACCGGTCCGTTTCGCCACGTCGGCGAGCAGGAACGGCGTCAGCGCCTTGCCACGCACGCCGCGGGTCGAAGCCTCGGCCACCGCGTCGGCGACCGCGCGCTCCACCGCCCCTGCGGTCAGGCCGGCCACCCCCATCGGCGCGACCGCGACCACCGCCCCCCCTCCGTCCAGCGCAAAATGGGTGGCGAGCGCACGCGCAAGCAGCCGAGGATCGTCGAAGCGCCACTCCAGGCGTAGGGCCTCGGATTCATGGGCTGCTTCGGTGTAGAATGCCGGAAAGAACGAGGTCCCGTAGCCGATGACCGGCACCGACCAGGTTTCCAGCCGCTCCAGCGTCGCGGGCAGGTCGAGCACCGCCTTGGCCCCGGAACAGAAGAGCGCGACGGGCAACTCGGCCAGGGCGCGCAAGTCCGCCGACTCATCCGGGATCCTGGTAAAGTCGCGATGGACGCCCCCGATGCCACCGGTGGCGGCGACCCGGATCCCGACCCGGTGGGCGATCGCCAGAGTCGCCGAGACCGTCGTGCCCCCATCTGCGCCCGACGCAGCGAGCAACCCGAGGTCGCGCCGCGCCGCCTTGAGCACGCCTCGCGCTCCATCCGCCAGATGCGCGATCTCCTCCGCCGAAACTCCGACCACGGGACAGCCCCCGATCACCGCGATCGTCGCCGGCACGGCACCCTCCTCCCGGATGGCCGCCTCCCAGCTCACCCACGCCGCCGGCCCAACCTGCGCCGGCAAGCCTTGCGCGATGACCGAGGTCTCCAACGCGACGACCGGTCTCCCCTCGGCGAGCGCTGCGTCGATCTCCGGCGTGATCCGGACAGCCCAGGTCATCGCACTCGGATCTGGTAACGGGCGATCTTCTTGTCGAGCGTTGGCCGCGAAATCCCCAGCGCGCGCGCAGCATGGAACTTCCGCCCATTGGCCGCCCGCAAGGCTGCCGAGATGGCCTGCCGCTCCAGAGTCGCCACGGCATCAGCCAGAGGCCGGCTTCCGACCGTCGCGCCGGCTCCTGCCCGGACGTGAATCGGGAGGTCTTCCCAACCCGCTGTCCCGCCGCTCGCCGCCAGTGCAAGGCAAGAAAGACAAGCGGCCAATTCCGCCAGATTACCGGGCCACCCGTACCTTTCGAGTTCACTCATCGCCACTCGCTCGAGTCGCGGCGTCGGCCTGCCAACCCGGCGCGCGGCGCCAGGGAGCATATGCTCGATCAGCGCGGGCAAGTCCGCCCCCAGTTCACGCAGCGGAACCGTTTGAATCACCCCGCCAGCGAAGCGCTCCGCCAGGGCGAGCGGCAGCCTCCGCTCCCTGATGAGTTCGTCGAGCGGGAGCGACGCGGCCGCAACGAGCCGCACACGCGCAGGCAATCGAGGATCGGGCGCTCCGCGCTCCGCTGCCTCCTCGGCCAGGGCTGCCAGAAGTCCATTCGCCTCGTACAGCTCCGCGAGATCACCCAGATAGAGCGTCCCTCCTTCCGCACCGTCGAGGAAATGGCGCCACCCCACCTGCGCTACCTGCCAACTCCGCGGTGCTTCGAAAGGATTTCCAAGCCGCCCGAACCGGTGAAGCAAGTGTGCCAGATAGAGCCGGCCGGTCGATCGCTCACCGAAGAAGAGCACTGGTCCTTGCTGCAGCGCCGCCGCGAGGATGCATTCGTGCAACCGCCGCAAGGCCGGCCCGAACCTCTCCGCCGCCCTCTCCCACCAATCGAGAGCCGAGTCCAGGACCACCGTCAGCCGGCCCCGGGAGCCCTCCCAGTAGGCTCCACACAAATCAGCGATCGCGGCTAACAGCGCAAGTTCCTCAGACCTGCGAT
Organism: Myxococcales bacterium; assembly: GCA_021807105.1. Classification (GTDB taxonomy): domain Bacteria; phylum Myxococcota; class Myxococcia; order Myxococcales; family JAKAPL01; genus JAKAPL01. The sequence goes on from JAKAPL010000067.1 coordinate 19,832, forward strand.
TAACAGCGGGAAGCTCAACGAGCCAGCCGAGTTCGCGCCTTCCAAGCGGAACGCCGAGCAACGCTCCGTTACCGCACGCTCTGCCCGCCCGCATCTCCTCAATCATAGACGCGGCAATCCTCATATCTCCGCTCCCCTCCTGCACCAGGACGGCTGGCGGGTCTTTCGCGAGATCAATCACGCACCCACGCGCGCCCTCGATCGCTCGAATTCCCGCACCGAGCCCGAGGCGCAGAACGGCCGACGGAGTTCGGGCTCCGGCCCACGAAACGACCGCGGCACGCAACCGCTCCTCCTGGCCGTCGAAACCACGTGGCACCGGACTCCACGTCTCCCCAGCGGTGAGCCTCGTGATCTCGAGCAGCCGACGCGGATCGAACGCGAACGTGCTCCCACCCACTCGGAAACGCATTTCAGAACGCAACGCAACTGCGCCATCCATGCGCACTTCGTTGACGAACGTCCCGTTTCGGCTCCCGAGGTCCACCAACTCGTAAGCGTCCCCCTTTCGTCGAATCTGCGCGTGCCGGCGCGAGACGCGCCGATCGAACAAGACGACATCGCAGACGGCCGATCGCCCGAAGGCAGCGCCAGCCGAGACGTCAAAAGACGCCCCAACATTCGGCCCCGCGACGACGAGGACTCTGGGCACATGCAGAGGAAACGACGGAGCGATCGGTCTGTCAAGGGCGCCCATCCCCTTCTCCGCGCCCCCCGCGACCACGACGTCTAATCCGGCAGCGTCCTACTCTCCCACAAGGCTTCCCTTGCAGTACCATCGGAGCAGAAGGGCTTAACTTCCGTGTTCGGTATGGGAACGGGTGTGACCCCTTCGCGATAGCCACCGAAAAGCGTTTGTGTTTGTCTCAATTGCCCAACTCGACCTTGATCTAAACCATCGAATACCGAAAGGAATGTCAAGCCTCACGACCATTTAGTACCGGTCAGCTCAGCATCTTACGATGCGAAAACCTCCGGCCTATCAACCTCGTCGTCTACGAGTGGTCTTCAGGGACGTTAACCGTCCGGGATACATAATCTTGAGGAGGGCTTCCCGCTTAGATGCTTTCAGCGGTTATCCCAACCGTACATAGCTACCCAGCGATGCTCCTGGCGGAACAACTGGAACACCAGAGGTACGTCCATCCCGGTCCTCTCGTACTAAGGATAGGGCCTCTCAAGTATCCTACGCCCACGGCAGATAGGGACCAAACTGTCTCACGACGTTTTGAACCCAGCTCGCGTACCGCTTTAATTGGCGAACAGCCAAACCCTTGGGACCTGCTTCAGCCCCAGGATGCGATGAGCCGACATCGAGGTGCCAAACCTCCTCGTCGATGTGAACTCTTGGAGGAGATAAGCCTGTTATCCCCGGAGTACCTTTTATCCGTTGAGCGATGGCCCTTCCACATGGAACCACCGGATCACTATGGCCTGGTTTCCCATCTGCACGACTCGTCGGTCTCGCAGTCAAGCTCCCTTATGTCATTGCACTCGTCGGCTGATTTCCAAACAGCCTGAGGGAACCTTCGCGCGCCTCCGTTACTCTTTGGGAGGCGACCGCCCCAGTCAAACTACCCACCAGCCAGTGTCCTCACACCCGACAAACGGGCGCGAGTTAGAAGCCAAGATTCAACAGGGTGGTATTTCAACGGTGACTCCACCCGAACTAGCGCCCGGGCTTCGAAGTCTCCCACCTATTCTACACAATCGAACCCTAGCTTCACTGACAAGTTGTAGTAAAGGTTCACGGGGTCTTTCCGTCTTGCCGCGGGTAAACTGCATCTGCACAGCTATTTCAATTTCGCTGAGTCCCTGGTCGAGACAGTGCGGAAGTCGTTACGCCATTCGTGCAGGTCGGAACTTACCCGACAAGGAATTTCGCTACCTTAGGACCGTTATAGTTACGGCCGC
>JAKAPL010000119.1 GCA_021807105.1 Myxococcales bacterium
CGGCCCGGTAGAACCAGGTGCCGTCATAGATTGGGCCGTGGAGCACCGTGGGCGAGCGGGTGTCCTTCCATGGTGTCTCGCCGTCCGCGTAGCCGACGAAGGCCGCGACGGCGTCCGGCGCCTCCTTTGAGAGCAGCCGGCATACGAAGCTCCCCTCGGTGGTCTCGAAGGTCGCATAGACGGCCTTCCCTGCGCGGACGTCGGCCACGAAGGAGCGGGCCGGCACGGCGGCGAGCAAAGGGGCGAGGACGAGCGCGAACATGCTGAAACTCTACCGCCCGCCGCCGCTCGGCTTCAAGCCCGCGGCAGCATTGGCCAAACAAAGCCACGCAGTCAAATGTGCGTTCACGCTGCGGCACGGCAAGTTCGTTCTATAGAAGAACGACCCCCGCCTGCGCCGCCACGGGCGCCGGGGGTGTTGACCGGGGCCCGGGTGTGCGGCGATCACCTTCCGATCCTGAACGACTCGACGCTCGCCGACCACGTCGCCTTCGTCGAACGGCCAGCTTGCTGACGAAGGAGTGGTTCTCTCAAGGCCGAGTGGATCACCGGGACGGCGTGACGTGAGCTCCTACCCGCCGTCACGGCGGAGGACGCGCAGCTCGCCGCCGTCCCTTCCGGCCTCCCGGAATAGATCCGCCATCAATGCCTGGGCGCTCGGGTTCGCGGGGTGGAGGACCGGCGGCCGGCGGGCGAGATCCGCGTCGAACAGGTAGGCGCCCTCCCCAGGCTCCCCCGCGCAGCGAACCTGGACGATGCCCCGGCAGCCCTGTGTGATCACCGCGTCGCAGTCCGGCCGGTGGCCGAGGCGGCGGGCGATGGCTTGCGCGAGGGTGGGGCTCCCCGGCGCGGCCGAGGTCGTTTCGAGCAGCGCCGTGGCCTGGCGAAGGTCCGCCCGGTCGAAGCTGCCCTGGAGCCAGGCGAGCACCGCCCCCAGGGCGAGGGCCATCGCCGCGGCGATCAGGAGCCGGCGCGCGTCCATGTCGCGGCGCTACCGCGAGCCGCGGCGGGCGAGGATCGCATCGAGCGCCCGGCGCTCGGCGACGGTGTGCCGATCGAGCGGGCGCGCGGCGGCCGGGGCCCTCGCGGCCACCGCGACGCGATTCTCGGGCGCGCGCGGCAGGGCGGCGCGCGCGGCGGCCGGCGGCGCCGCGGGGCGCAGGCGCGCTTCCCAGCGCCGGACGAGCCGGCCTCCGCGCGCGGCCAGTGCTTCACAGGCGGGCGAGCCGGCGAGGTGGCAGACGCGGGAGGCGGCCGTATGTCCCGCCAGCGGGTACGCGAGCAGGAAAGCCACGAGCGCGGTGATGATCCCGAGGAGGAAGAGCCAGCGGACGAGGCGCAGCACGCCTCCTCGGTAACACCGGCCGCCCAGCGCGTCCAGTTTTTGGGAAGCGTCCCGCCAAACGACCGGGCGGCGGCTCCCATGCCACGCACGGGCTCAAGTTACCCCGTCTTATTCATGGTACGGCGTAGCGAGGCGTTCGAGACCGCAGCCGAGAAGGGCAAGCGCAGCGACGACCGACGAGGCGTGCGTAAAGCACGCCGCAGGAGGAAGGAGCGAGCACGCCCTTCGCAGGCGCGGGATCGGACGCCGCAGCAGCCGGACCGTGAATAAGACGGGGTTACCCGAGCGCCACCGATGCTCCCGCACCCGTGGGGAGGGCGTTCGAGGGTCTTCGCCCAGCCGCTTGCCCCGAACGGGGGGTGTGCCACAGCTTTTCTTTCGTGAGGGGGTCATGTAGAGCCGTCCGCCTGCTCGGCGCGGCGTCGATCTGTGGGCTGGCCACGGGTGCGGCGCCGCTGCCCGATCTCCAGAAGGTGGCCGAGCGCGCCTTGCCGGCGGTGGTCGCCATCGGCGTCGAGCAGCCGCCCTGTGGTCCGTCCCACTGTGATCTGCACGGGGGGGAAAGCCCATCCACCCCACGCCGGGGCCTGGGAACCGGTTTCGTCATCCGATCGGACGGCTATCTGGTGACCAACTGCCACGTGGTCGCGGGCGCGACGCGCATCGAGGTGGTGATCGGGGTGGGCGGGAACGTGCGTCGTTACCCGGGCCACGTGATCGGCTGCGACGAGCCCACGGACCTCGCGGTCCTGAAGGCCGAGGTCGAATCCCCGCTGCCCACCCTCCAACTCGGAGACAGCGATTCGCTCCACGTGGCCCAGTGGGTGCTCGCCATCGGCAACCCGTTCGGCCTCACCCGGACGGTGACGGCGGGCATCGTGAGCCAGCTCGACCGCGAGGACATCTCGCCGCAGGGTCGCGAGGGCTACTTCGACTTCATCCAGACCGACGCGCCGATCAACCCCGGCAGCAGCGGCGGCCCGATCCTCGACATCCAGGGGCGCGTCGTGGGCGTGGCCGACGCCGTGCACGCGGGCGGCCAGGGCATCGCCTTCGCCATCCCGGTCAACATGCTCTCGGCCGTGCTGCCGCAGCTCCTCACGACCGGCCGGGTCGTCCGGAGCTGGCTCGGCATCCATGTGGTGCGGCCGCCCGCCGACGTGGGTGGACTGCTCGGCCCGCGCCGCGGCGTCCTCGTCGACGACGTGGTCGTCGGCGGTCCCGCCGACCATGCCGGCCTGCGGGTGGGAGATCTCGTCGTCGAGTACGAGGGGCACGCCGCGACCGATCCCGAGCGCATGCGCTGGCAGATGGCCATCGCCGGCGTCGGGCACACGCTGCGGATGACGGTCTGGCGCGGCGGGCGGGGGGTCGTGGTGTCGGCGACGCTCGTCCGGATGCCCGAGCCGCTGCCGGCCCGCCCGCCTCATTCGATCCCGGGCCTCGGCGTCGCCGTCCTGCCCGCCGCCTCGCCGGGCCCCTTCGAGGAAGCGTTCGGCGGGGAGGGAGCGCGGGTCGTCCGGATCGACGGCGGAAGCCCCGCGGCCACGGCGGGCCTGCGAACGGGCGACGTGGTCTCGCAGATCAACGGCTTCACGGTCCACTCGCCCGCCGGCCTGCTGCTCGTCTGCTCAACCCTCGGCGTCGGGTCCGCCGTCCGGCTCGTCGTGCGGCGGCCTGGGGGCGCGGTGGTCATCGCGTTCAAGAAGAGCGGCGTCCAGGCGAGCGTGCCGTAGGCCCCAGGCTACCGCCGCATCAGCGAGAGCCAGTCCTGAAGCGACCGCGGCTGCAGGAAGACGTTCGTCCGCTTCTGCTCCCCGAGGGGCGCGCTCTCCCGATCGCCGTAATCATGGCCCGGGTAGAGGACGACGTCGTCCGGCAGCTTCGCGAGCTTCTGCGTCAGGCTTTCGTACATCTGCTCGGGGTCCGACCCGGGGAGGTCCACGCGCCCGCAGGCTCCGACGAAGAGCGTGTCGCCCGCGACGAGGCTCCGGTCGCCGACGAGGAAGCACTGGCTGCCGGGCGTGTGGCCGGGGGTGTGGAGGAACCGGATTGGAATCGTCCCCACCGACAGCGTGTCGCCGCTCTCGACCGGCCGCACGTCGGCCTCCTCGATTCCCGTGACGAAGCAGAGGCCGCCCACCTCCTCCTTGTGCGCGTATACCCTCATGGGAGCGCGGGCGAGGAGCTGCGCGATCCCCTGGACAGGGTGGCCGAACAGATCGCCGCCGACGTGATCGGGATGGAAGTGGGTGACGAGCGCGGCCGTGATCTTCATGCCGTCCTGCTGGGCCAAGTCGAGGATGCCGGGCACGTCCCAGGCCGGATCGATGACCGCGCACTCGCGCGACGCCCGGTCGCCGACGAGATAGACGAAGTTGCGCATCTCCCCGGCCATCGGGTTGACGCGGGCGAAGTCCCGCCCGGCGAGGAGCTGCCGGAAGTAAGGGGCCGCGGCGTCGGGGGTGGGCATGGGGCCATCTTACCCGGCCGCGCGCGGCCATTCATGCCCCAGGGTGGGCGGGGCAGGGCCATGGACAAAGAGCTTGTGAACGAATCCCTGGACCGAGCCTGCGCCACGTGGACATTTCCTGTCGTAGGAGCCACGGAACCCTGCGACAGGAGAGGCTGTCGTGTCGCAGAGCCACGATGAGACTGCGACACGAGAGGCTGTCCTGTCGCAGAGTCACGATGAGACTGCGACAGAAGAGGCTGTCGTGTCGCAGAGTCACGGTGAGACTGCGACAGGAGAGGCTGTCGTGTCGCAGAGTCACGATGGGACTGCGACAGGAGAGACTCTCCTGTCGCAGATCCGCGATGGGACTGCGACCTCCGGGGTTCAGCGCAGCGCAAGGTGAGGATCGGGTGGCACAGACGCACGAGGAAGCTGCGACAGACTCGCTCGCCTCGTCGCGCGTCGAGGCGAATCTTGCGAGCCGTTGCCTCACGAGTTAGCCTCGCGTCGAAGGAGGCCCTCTCATGCCCTCGTTCCACCAGATCCTCTGGAAGGCGCGCTCCGTGGCCGGCGTGTACAGCGATGGAGAGCTCGCGAACCTCCTCGGTTGCTCGCGAAGGACCGTCCAGCGCCACGCGTCCAACGGGGGGATGCGTAACCACGAGGACTTCATCACCCTCGTGCGGGCCACTCATCCGCGCGATCCCGTGGCGGCAGGACAGCTCGCGGACGCGCTCGGAACGAGCCTCGCCGCGCTGGGTCTCGAGGACCCCGCCGCGCGCGCCTCCGCCGCCGACTCGACGAGGAGGGAGCACGCCGATTCGGTCGTCTCCGCCGCGGCGGACGTGCTGCAGATGCCGCCCGCGGCCGTCTGGCCCGCGATCGCC
>JAKAPL010000004.1 GCA_021807105.1 Myxococcales bacterium
GGATGGAGGAAGGCTCCTGCGAGATGAAGGGTGTGATCGACGGGCAGGATCCCGGTTCATCCTGGAAGAGATAGAGGATCGTGCGGATGGAGGCAGGCTCCTGCTCGATGAAGGGCGTGATCGCCGGGCGGGATCCCGGTTCATCCTGGATGGGATAGAGGCCCGTGCGGATGGAGGCAGGCTCCTCATCGATGAAGGGCGTGATCGCCGGGCAGGATCCCGGTTCATCCTGGATGGGATAGAGGCCCGTGCGGATGGAAGCAGGTTCCTCCTCGATGGAGGCGGTGCTCAGGCCAGCGACGCCGGTCATCCGCGGCTTGAGAAGGGAGATTCTCTGGCAGGTATGGAGGGTCTGCTTCCATGAGCGCGCCCTCATCGTCGATGAACGAAGTGATCTCCACGATGAAGGCATGTCCATCGCCCATGAATCCACTTTCATGCCGGTGATCTCCGGTGTGATGAAGGATGACCGTACCGAACAGCCGGAGGAACGAGCGGATCAGGAGCATGAGGGTGGGGATCAGCCGGAGGAACGAATGGATCAGCTTCATGAGCGTGGGGATTAGCCGGAGGAACGAGCGGATCAGGACCATGAGCGTGGGGATCAGGCGGATGAACGAATGGATCAGGACACCTGAGCGTGGGGATCAGCCGAAGGAACGAATGGATCAGCTTCATGAGCGTGGGGATCAGCCGGAGGAACGAATGGATCAGCTTCATGAGCGTGGGGATTAGCCGGATGAACGAGCGGATCAGGACCCTGAGCGTGGGGATCAGCCGGAGGAACGAATGGATCAGCTTCATGAGCGTGGGGATTAGCCGGATGAACGAGCGGATCAGGGCCCTGACCGTGGGGATCAGCGGGAGGAACGAGCCGATCAGGACCCTGACCGTGGGGATCAGCGGGAGGAACGAGCCGATCAGGACCCTGACCGTGGGGATCAGCGGGAGGAACGAGCCGATCAGGGCCCTGACCGTGGTGATCAGCGAGAGGAACGAGCGGATCAGGACCCTGACCGTGGTGATCAGCGGGAGGAACGAGCCGATCAGGACCCTGACCGTGGGGATCAGCGGGAGGAGCGGGCCGCCCCGCGGACCGGCCGCTGTTCCCGGACGCTTGATTTCGAGCGGCGCACGGCTTATTTCCCCGAAGCCTCAAAGGAGGTCTTGGTGCAGGAAACCCTGGTCTACGACGTCACGATCCTCGGTTCGGGTCCCGGCGGCTACGTCGCCGCGATTCGCGCCGCGCAGCTCGGCCTGCGGGTCGCGCTGGTCGAGAAGGACGCGCGGCTCGGCGGGACCTGCCTGCACCGCGGCTGCATCCCGGCCAAGGCGTTCCTCTTCTCGGCCGAGCTCCTCGACCACGCGCGCGACGCCCGATCGTTCGGCCTCACGATCCCCTCGGCGGAGGCCGACATCGGGGCCATCCTCGAGTACAAGGACGGGGTCGTCCGGCGGATGGCGGGCGGGATCGACTTCCTGATGAAGAAGAACCGGATCGACGTGCACAAGGGACACGGCCGCCTCGCCGGCCCGGGGAAGGTCTCCGTGACGCCGGCGGAGGGGGCCCCGTCGACGCTCGCGACGAAGGCGACCATCGTCGCGACCGGCTCCGTGCCCCGCTCGCTCCCCGGGATCGAGTTCGACGGCGAGCGGATCCTCTCCTCGGACGACATCCTGCGCATCCCGAAGATCCCGAAGCGGCTCGCGATCCTGGGCGCGGGCGCGGTCGGCGTGGAGTTCGCCTCGGCGTTTCGCAGCTTCGGCAGCGAGGTGACGATTGTCGAGGTCTTGCCGCAGCTCCTGCCGGTCGAGGACGAGGACTGCGGCAAGGAGCTCGTCAAGGCCTTCCGGCGGCGGAAGATCCGGGCGCTCGTCGGGGCGAAGGTCGAGGGGGTCGAGAAGATCGAATCGGGCGTGCGGCTCCACGTGGTGGGGGCGGACGGCAAGACGCAGGTGGTGGAGGCGGACGTGCTGCTCTCGGCGGTCGGACGCCGGCCGCTCTCCGGGGAGGTGGGGCTCGAGGGGACCGCGGCGAGGCCGGACGCGAAGGGCTTCGTGGAGGTCGACGCGAGGATGCGGACGAAGGAGCCCGGCGTCTACGCGATTGGCGACCTGGTGGCGACGCCGATGCTCGCGCACGTGGCCTCGGCCGAGGGGATCCTCGCGGTCGAGCAGATCGCCGGGAAGGACCCCCACCCCATCCCGTACGACCAGATCCCGTCCTGCACGTACAGCTCCCCCCAGGTCGCGAGCGTGGGGCTCACCGAGAAGAAGGCCCGCGAGCGTGGCCACGCGGTGAAGACGGGCAGCTTCCCGTTCTCGGCCATCGGCAAGGCGCAGATCCTCCGGGCGGGGGAGGGGATGGTGAAGATCGTCGCCGACGAGAAGTACGGCGAGCTGCTCGGGCTCCACATGGTCGGCCCGGACGTGACGGAGCTCGTCGCGGAGGGAGGGGTGGCGCTGCGGCTGGAGTCGACCGTCGAGGAGATCGGCCGGACGGTCCACGCGCACCCGACCCTTTCGGAGGCGGTGGCCGAGGCGGCGCACGCGCTCCTTGGCCAGGCGATCCATCTCTAGGGGCCGAGGGTCCTTCCGGGAAACGATGGCCGAGAGCGCGCGCACGGAGGCTGGAGAGGGACCCGCTCTCCCCCGGCGTTCCTGTGTGCCTGCGGGCCCCGAGCCCATGGTCAAGGGGATGGCCCCCCCCCTCGCTCCCGCCTCCGGCCGGCGGTCCAAGCCGGAGTGGCTCAAGGTCCGGCTGCCCGGCGGGCCCGGTTACGAGCGGGTGAAGGGGCTCTTCCATGATCGCGCGCTCCACACGGTCTGCGAGGAGAGCCGCTGCCCGAACGTCGCCGAGTGCTGGGGCGGCGGGACCGCGACCGTCCTGCTGATGGGAGACGTCTGCACGCGAGGCTGCCGCTTCTGCCACGTGAAGAGCGGGAGGCCGGCGCCGCTCGACCCCGAGGAGCCCGAGAAGCTCGCCGGGGCCGTCGCCGCCCTGGGGCTGCGCTACCTCGTCGTGACCTCGGTCGATCGCGACGACCTCCCGGACGGCGGATCGGGCCACTTCGCGGCGGCCCTCGCCGCGCTCAAACGGCGCTGCCCCGGGATGCTCGTCGAGGCGTTGATCCCGGACTTCGGCGGCGACCGCGAGGCGCTCGCGCGGATCGTCTCATCCGGGGCGGATGTCGTCGGCCAGAACCTCGAGACGGTCGAGCGGCTGACCCATCCCGTGCGCGACCCCCGGGCGGGCTACGGGCTCACGCTCGGCGTGCTCCGCGCGCTCAAGGAGCTCTCGCCGGATCTCACGACGAAGAGCTCGCTCATGGTCGGACTCGGGGAGCGGCGGGAGGAGCTGCGGGCCGCCTTCGCCGACCTGCGCGGCGCGGGCGTCGACGTGCTGACCCTGGGGCAGTACCTCCAGCCGTCGCCCTGGAACCTGCCGGTCGAGCGGTTCGTCTCGCCGGACGAGTTCGCCGGGATGCGGGCGGAGGCCGAGGCGATGGGGTTTGCCCACGTCGCCGCGGGGCCGCTCGTCCGCTCGAGCTACCGCGCGGCCGAGCTTCCCATCGAGGCCATGCGCCGGAGGCGGGCGTGAAGACCGGCGAGGAGAACGTTCCGCGGTCCGCGGCCCGCGGGCGGCGCCCGCCGCCGCGGCCGGAGGCGGGTGAGACGCTCGCGCGCATCTTCCGCGACGCGATCCGCGGCGAGATCCTCGACGCGCGGCTCGCGCGCTGGGCGCGGGAGGGCTTCGTCGGCTTCCACCTCCCGGCGGCCGAGTGGGGCGGCGTGCTCGCGGCCGCCGCCTGTGCGCTCGAGCCGGCCGACTGGCTCTTCCCCGGCGCGCGGGAGGCGCGGATGGCGCTCTGGCGCGGGATGGATCTCGCGTCGTTCCTCGCGCAGCACCTCGGGGCCGCGCTGCCGGACGGGACGTTCCTGCCCGGCCTTCCCGGATCGATCGCCGACGCGGCGCATCGGGTCGCCTCCGTGGCGGGCGGCCCCGGCGCCCACCTGCCGCACGCGGTGGGCGCCGCCTTCGCCGCGGCCCGGCGCAAGGAGCGCGCGGCGGTGCTGGCGATCGCCTCCGGCGCGGCCGCGGACACCGCCGACTTCCACGTGGCGGCCAACTTCGCGGGGGTCTGGCGGGCGCCGGTCGTCCTCGTGCTGCGCGCCGAGCTGGAGGAGGCCGAGGCGCTCTGCATCGACGAGCGAGGCGGCGAGTACGGCATCGGCGCGGCGCGGGCGAGCGGCGGAGATCTCCCGGCCGTGCGGCGGCTGATCGACGAGGCGCTCGCGCGGGCCCGGGCGGGCGGCGGCCCGACGCTCGTGCAGATCGACCGGCCGCAGGAGCCGCGCGCCGCGCTCGACCGGCTCGCCGCGCGGCTCGGGGACGCGCTCGCCGGCGAGGCCGCCGTCCGGGCGCAGGCCGAGAGCTGGTGTGACGAGGCGTGGCAGGCGGCGCGGGCGGCCGTCCGGCCGGGGAGGGAGAGCCTCGCCTGGAACGTCTACGCGGCCGGCGAGCGGGCCGTCGCCGGGCAGGTGGCGGAGTTGGCGCAGGTCTGCAACCCGATCCCGGAGGACGTCTAGATGGCGGAGATGAACCTGGTCCAGGCGATCAACGACGCGCTGCGCACCGAGATGCGCCGGGACGAGCGGCGGGTGATCCTGGGCGAGGACATCGCCCGCTTCGGCGGCGTCTTCCGCGCGACCGCCGGCCTCTTCGAGGAGTTCGGCGAGGGGCGGGTCATCGACACGCCGCTCGCGGAGGGCGGGATCGTCGGGACCGCCGTGGGCATGGCCATGAACGGCCTCCGCCCGGTGGCCGAGATCCAGTTCGCGGACTTCCTCTATCCGGCCTTCGACCAGATCGTGAACGAGCTGTCGAAGCTGCGCTGGCGCAGCGGCGGCCAGTACGGGGCGCCGGTGGTGATCCGCGCGCCGTCGGGGGGCGGCATCAAGGGCGGCCTGTACCACAGCCAGTCGCCCGAGGCGTACTTCATCCACACGCCGGGCCTCAAGGTGGTCATGCCCTCGAACCCGGCCGACGCGAAGGGGCTCCTCCTCTCCGCGATGCGCGGCGACGATCCGGTCCTCTTCTTCGAGCCCAAGCGGATCTACCGGGCCGCGCGCGGCGAGGTGCCGGAGGGCGACCACGTCATCCCGCTCGGGGAGGCGAAGCGCGTCCTCCCGGAGACGGCGGGCGAGGCCGTCGCGACCGTGATCGCCTGGGGCGCGATGGTCCACGAGGCGGTCGAGGCCGCGGGGCTCCTCGCGGACAAGGGGCTCCCGGTCGAGGTCATCGATCCCCGGACGCTCTGGCCGCTCGACATCGAGACGATCGTCGAGTCGATCCGGCGGACGGGGCGGGGGGTCGTCGTGCACGAGGCGCCGCGGACCTGCGGCTTCGGGGCCGAGGTCGTCGCGCTCATCCAGGAGCGCGCCTTCTCGTACCTGGCGGCGCCGCTCGCGCGGGTCACCGGGCTGGACACGCCGTTCCCCTACGCGCTGGAATTGGAGTACCTGCCCCTCGCGCCACGCATCGTGCGGGCCGTCGAGGCGGTCGTGGGCTACCCGGTCTGAAGGAGGTTCGAGGTGCGTTACGAGTTCAAGCTGCCGGACATCGGCGAGGGCGTCATCGAGGGCGAGATCACCCGCTGGCTCGTGAAGGAGGGCGATCCGGTCGCCGCCGACCAGCCGCTCGTCGAGGTCATGACCGACAAGGCGACCGTGGTGATCCCGTCGCCCAAGGCGGGGCGCGTCCTCGAACGGCGCGGCGAGGAGGGCGCGACCGCGAAGGTCCACGAGACGCTCGTGGTCCTCGACGTGGGGGAGGGCGCGGCGGCCGCGAAGGCGCCGCCGGTGGAGAGGCCGCCCGCCGCGGTCGCGCCGCCGCCGATGGACAAGCCGCCCGCCCCGGTCCCCCCGCTGGCCTCGAAGCCGGAGGCCAGGGCGCCCGCTCCCCCGCCGGCGCCACCCGCGGGCCACGTGCGCGCGACCCCGGTGACCCGCAGGATCGCCGCCGAGCATGGGCTCGATCTCTCGACCGTCGAAGGAAGCGGCCCCGGGGGGCGCGTGTTGAAGAGCGACGTGATGGCCCTCGTCGGCGCCGGGGCGGCGCCCCGCCTCCCCGCGGGACCCGAGGAGATCGAACGGATCCCCCTGCGTGGTGTCCGGAAGAAGATCGCCGAGAACATGCAGCGCAGCAAGCGGACCGCCGCCCACTTCACGTTCGTGGAGCAGGTCGACTGCACGCGGCTCGTCGAGGTGCGCCGCCGGATCAACGAAGCGAGGCCGGAGGGGACGCCCAAGGTCTCGTTCCTGCCCTTCATTGTCAAGGCGGTGATCGAGGGGCTGCGCCGCTATCCGGCGCTCAACGCGTCGGTCGACGACGAGAAGGGCGAGCTGATCCTCAAGCACTTCTATAATGTCGGCGTCGCCGCGGCGACGCCCGAGGGGCTCATCGTCCCGGTGATCCACGGCGCCGACCGGATGAGCGTGCGCGGGCTGGCGGAGGAGATCGGACGGCTCGCGGGCGAGGCGCGGGCCGGGAGGAGCCGCCTGGAGGACCTGCGTGGGGGGACCTTCACGATCACGAGTCTCGGGGAGCTGGGCGGTCTCTTCGCGACCCCGATCATCAACCATCCGGAGGTCGCCATCCTCGGCATCCACCGGATCCGCCCGACGCCGGTCGTCCGGGACGGGCAGATCGTCGTGCGGGACGTGATGCACGTCGCCTGCGCCTTCGACCACCGGGTCATCGACGGCGCGCTGGGCGCCCAGTTCACCTACGAGGTCATCCGCTACCTGGAGAACCCCGAGCTCTTCCTGCTGGAGCTCTCCTGACTTGGCCCACGTCCGCCGGGAAGAGATGACCTCCGAGGGACGCCGGGAGGCAGGCAGGGGGAGCCGTCCTTCCTCTCGCCTCTCCCGGACCCGCCCGTCTCGCCTCGCGAAGGATCGCCGGCCTTGATGGCCGTCCGGCAGCGGGAAGAGGCGGCGGCGTCCCTCGAGCCGGGGCGGCGCGAGCGGTTGCGCGAGATCTACCGCTGGATGATCCTGCTCCGGACGCTCGACGAACGGATGCTGACGCTCCAGCGGCAGGGGCGGATCGGCTTCTACGGATCGTGCTACGGCCAGGAGGCGGCGACGCTCGCCTCCGCCGCGGCGCTCGAGCCCGGCGACTGGATCTTTCCGGCCCTGCGCGAGCAGGGCGCGATGCTCCTGCGCGGCTTCCCGATCGTCCCCTTCCTCTGCCAGGTCTTCGGCAACGCGGGCGATCCGCAGAAGGGGCGGCAGATGCCCTCCCACCAGGCGGACGCCTCGGTCCGGCAGGCGAGCTGGTCTTCGGTCATCGGCACGCAGCTCACCCACGCGGTCGGGGCCGCTTACGCGGCGAAGCGGCGCGGCGAGCCGACGGTGGTGATGGCGTATCTCGGCGATGGGGCGACCTCGAGCGCCGAGTTCCACCAGGCCCTCGACGCGGCGGGCCGCTGGAAGGTCCCCGTCGTCTTCTGCTGCCAGAACAACCGCTGGTCGATCTCGCTGCCGGTCGATCGCCAGACGGCCGCGCCCGAGCTGTGGCGCAAAGGGCTCGCCTACGGCGTCCCGTCGGAGCGGGTCGACGGCAACGATCTCGTCGCGGTCCACGTGGCCTCCAGCCAGGCGGTGGGGCGGGCCCGGGGGGGAGGGCCGTGCCTGCTGGAGCTCGTCACCTACCGGCTGGGCGCCCACAGCAGCTCGGACGACCCCACCCGCTATCGCGATCCGGCCGAGGTCGAGCGCGCCCTCGCGCGCGACCCGCTGGTCGTGGGCCGCGAGCGCCTCGCCGCCGCGGGCGCCTGGACCGACGAGGACGACGCGCGGGCGCGTCGCGACGCGGCCGGCGAGGTGGCGCGGGCGATCGCCGAGGCCGAGGCGCTGCCGCGCCCCGCCCCGGGCACGCTCTTCGATGACGTGTACGCGGAGCCGCCGTGGATCCTCGCCGAGCAGCGCGAGAGGCTCGCCGCGGAGCTGGCGGCGGCCCCGCGCCGGAGGCCGGGCGAGTAGATGGCGCGGCGGCTCATGGTGCGGCGGCTCGGCCGCGTCGAGTATGCCGAGGGTTTGCGCCTGATGGAGTCGCTCTCGGCGGCCCGCACGGCGGGCGAGGTCCCCGATACGCTGCTCCTGCTCGAGCATCCGCCGGTCGTGACCCTCGGACGCGGCGCGCGGCGCGAGCACGTGCTCGCCTCGCAGGAGGAGCTCGCCGCGCGGGGGGTCGGGCTCTTCGCGACCGACCGCGGCGGCGACGTGACCTGGCACGGTCCGGGGCAGATCGTGGGCTATCCGATCGTCGATCTCGCGCCTGACCGCTGCGACGTGCGCGGCTGGATCCGCGACCTCGAGGAGACGATGATCCGCGCGGCGGCCGAGCAGGGGGTCGCGGCGGGCCGGCTCGCGGGGCGCCGCGGCGTCTGGCTCGGGGAGGGCGCGGAGCCCGCGACGCCGGGACCGTCCCGCAAGCTCGGCGCGGTGGGCGTCCACCTGTCGCGCTGGGTGAGCAGCCACGGCTTCGCCTTCAACGTCGCACCGCGCCTCTCGGAGTTCGACCTCATCGTGCCTTGCGGCATCGACGGCTGCCGGGTGACCTCGCTCGCGGCGGAGCTGGGGCGGGCGCCGGAGAGGACGGCGGTCGAGGAGAGCCTCGCGCGCGCGCTCGCGGACGTGCTCGGGCGGGAGCTGATCGGGGAGCTCGGGAGCGGGACCGGGTCGTGACCGGCGCGCCGCCGACCCTCTGCGACGCCTCCGCGCTCGCCGCCCTGGTGCAGCGGCTCGCCGGGGCGCCCGCGATTGCCCTGGACACGGAGGGCAACAGCTTCCACGCCTACACGGAGCGGGTCTGCCTGATCCAGATCGGGCTGCCCGGCGAGGAGTTCCTCGTCGATCCCCTCGCGGTCGATCCGCGCCCCCTCGCGCCGATCCTCGCCGATCCCGCGCGGCGGCTCCTCTTCCACGGCGGCGACTTCGACGTGCGCAGCCTGCGGCGCGACTTTGGATTCTCCTTCGGCCGCGTCTTCGACACGATGATCGCGGCGCAGGTCCTCGGCCTTCCCGAGCTGGGGCTCGCGGGGCTCCTGCGCACGCGGCTCGGGGTTCGCATCGAGAAGGGCGAGCAGCGCAGCGACTGGGGCAGGAGGCCGCTCTCTGCCCAGCAGTTGCGCTACGCCGCCGCCGACGTGCGGTTTCTTGGCAAGCTCGCCGACGGCCTCGACGCGGAGCTGACCGCGCGCGGCAAGCAGGGCGAGGCGGCCCGCCGGTTCGAGGGGCTGCGCCATGTCGTCGCCCGCGAGAAGCGGTTCGACGCCGAGGGCTGGCGCCGCCTGCGCGAGGCCCCCTCGCTCGGGCCCGACGAGGCCGGCCTGCTGCGCCGCATCTGGGTCGCGCGCGAGGAGCTGGCGCGCGCGCTCGATCGGCCGCCGTTCAAGGTGATCGGCGAGCGGGTCATGGTCGAGATCGCCCGCCGGCGGCCACGCGACGCGGAGGATCTGCGCCGCATCCCCGGGGTGAGCGAGCTGTTCGTGCGCCGCCTCGGGGCGGCGATCGTCGCGCAGCCGCCCCGCGAGGACGTTGGATAGCCTGCCGGACACGTGGCAGATCGTCGCCGTGCGGGCGACGGATCGCCCTCCCGCCGTTCGCGCGGCGGCCCTCGTGGTCTTGCCCGCCCCCTTCGCCGAACGACGGTGCGGCCTCACGAACGGGAGGCTCGGAGATCAGCGCCGTGGGAGGTGGGCGCGAGGTCCGGGCGCCCACGTCCGAACCCATCGCCGGGCGATCGGGGGTCTCCCCCCCTTGCGCTCGACCGTACGATCGATGATAAAGACGGGCGGTCGAACACACGGTCCCGGAGGTTTCATGGCAAAGAAGGAAAGCGAAAAGATGAGCGTCAACGAGGCCGGACAGCGGGGAGGGAAGACGACCCTCCAGAGGTACGGCCCGGACTTCTTCTCGAAGATCGGCAAGAAGGGCGGCGCGCGGGTGCGCAAGCTGATCGAGGCTGGACGCGCGCTCCTCGACGAAGAGAAGAAGCGCTAGTCCGCCGCGGCGTTCACGAGCTGGGTGTACGCCCCGGCGTCCGAGGGTGCGCCGGGAGGGGGCGGTTCTCGCAGACGCCGGAGGCGTGTCGATGGACGATTTCGTGCTTGCGGGGGGGATAGCTCTCTCGGCTGTTGTCGCGGCTTCCCGGCACGCTGTCGCTGCCGCAGCGCCGGCATCCCCTGCCGCGCGCCCTTCGGGAGGTCAAGAGCCCGAGATAGCCAGGAGAGGGCCGCCTCGTGCCCAGTCTCGGTCTGCGTGACGCTGGCTCCTCCGGGAAGGGCGCCCGACTCTCCTCGCATCCGCTGTTCCCGACTTCGCCGTGGGAGCGCCTCGCTCCCGTAGAAGTCTGCCTGGTTCCTGACCACCCTGGTGTCCAGAATGACCCGGCGGCCGGCAGGAGGTGACGGCGAAAAGCGACGTGATGTCGAGGGGATGGCAGCGCCCACTTCCTGGCATGCCTTACGCAGTGAGAACGCGATGAGATGCGCATCGTCCTCCTCGCGCTGCCCGCCGTCCTGCTCCTCCCGGGCAGCGCGCGCGCCTACGTCCTACAGCCGGACGACAGCGGCGCGCCGCAGCGGGTGGCGGGGTCGGTGTCGTATTCGGTCTCTCGCAGCGGCAGCCGGGATCTCGACTACGACGAGATCCTTCCGGCCGTCCACGCCGCCTTCGCGACCTGGGAGAGCGCCTCCCAGGGGATGCTCTCCTTCCAGGACGTGGGACCGACGGATCTGGGGCCTCCCGCGCCGGGCGAAGCGCGGGAGGGGCTCCCCGTGACCCTCTCGTGGGAGGAGCACGACTGGAAGTACGAGGGCGACGACGACGCGGTCGCCATCCTCGTCGAAGACCCGAGCACGCACGTGATCCTGCGGGCCGACATCGTCTTCAACGACGTCACCCACCATTGGGCGAACCTCGGCGACGGGCAGCCGCACCCCGGCGCGGACGACGTGCAGAACGCGATGACCCACGAGATCGGCCACCTCCTCGGCTACGGCCACCCGCCCGACCAGCAATCCTGCATGTATCCCGCCTCGTTCCCGGGCGATCTCTCCAAGCGCGTGCTCGACGCCGAGGACGTCGCCGGCATCCAGGCGCTCTACGCTCCGGGCGCCGATCCCGTGCCGGACGCCGGCTGCTCGACCGGCCTCGGCGGCGGAGGCACGGCGGGTCTCCTCCTCGCCCTCGCGTTCCTCGCCCGGCGGGCGCGAGGGTAGCGCGGCCCGTCATCGCCGCAGCCCAACGCGGCCAAGGGGCTTCCCCGCGCACCGTCTTCCGGACCGCCTGACGGCGGTCCTCTGGCAGGGGGGGCCCAGCCTACCTCGCACCCCCCACCCACGGCTCGCCGTCGTTCGAGACAGCGAGAATCTTCGCGACAGAGGAGTACCTTCGGAGGCACCAGCCTCCTAGTTCGCCACCTTCTCAGGGTGGACCGCGAGGGTGAGCGTCTCGTCCGGCTCGGCGTCGAAGCCGCGCTCGAAGACGGCGCCGCCCATCTCGACCCGGATCGTGTGGCGGCCCGCCCAGAAATGGAGGGTCCGCACCGGCGCCGTCCCGACCGCCCTGCCGTCCAGGAGGATCTTGCTGCCGCGCGGGGCGGTGACCTCCATGCTCGCCCGCTCGAGCTCGATGCGCACCGCCGCGCGCTCGCCGGGCTTCACGCGGACCGTCCGCTCGACATCGACACGCTCGCGCTTGTCGCGGAACCGGAGGTGGTGTTCTCCGGGGGGGACGGTGAGGGTGGCCGGCGTCGTTCCGCGCGCCTTCCCGTCGAGGAGGATCGCGAGCGGAGGATCGCTGTCGAGGCGGAGCGTCGCCGGCCGAATGGGCGGCGGCTCCAGGGCCACGGCGGAGAGCTGCGGGACCGGCGGGGGGGCGCCGGGCGTGGCTGCGTCGCGGGCGGCCGGCGTCCGCGCGCGAAGGGGGGGCGGGAGCAGCGCCTGGCGGAGCCGGCCGTAGAAGAAGATCGCCACGGTGGCGAGCGCGACCCCGGCGAGGAACGCGGCGCCGGGCGAGCGAGGGCGCGGGAGGGCTTCCCTCGCGCGCGCCTTCGGCGGCGCCGGCGGCGGCTCCCTCACGGGCCTCTTCGCCGGAGAGGGCGTCAAGACCGCCTTCACCGGCCTGGGCAGCGGCGGCGGCACGGAGGGCGGTTGGACGGCGGCGGACGCCGCCACGACCGTTCGGGGCGCCTTCGCGATCACGAGGCGCGCCGTGGTGGGAGCGGGGCCCGGATCGCCGCTCTCCCCGGCGAGGAGGGCGCGGAAGTCGGGTGCGGGCGTCGGCGAATCCACGACGGCGGTCGTGGACTCGCGCTCGGGCGCCTCCGGCTCCACGGGGCTGGGGGCGGTCTGCTGGGCCTCGATCGGCGCGGGCCGCTCCGTCGCGATGGGCGCCGGGCGTTCGGCGCGTTTGCCCTTCGGCCGCGGCAGCGGGCCTTCGCCGAAGCCCGCGCGGGAGAGCATCTGCCGGCGAGCCACCCGCTCCGGCGCGTCCGCGCGGAAGAGCCGGGCGAGATCCGCAGCGACCTGGTCCGGCGGCGCGACCCCGGCCGCCTCCAGCGCCTCGGCCATGCGGCCGGCGGTGGGCCAGCGGTCCGAAGGTGATCGGGCGAGCGCCCGGGTGATCACCCCCCGTAGGAGCGCGGGCGCAACCGTGATGGGGTCCGAGGGGAACGGCGCGCGGAGCACCTGGTCCGGGAAATCGGGGGAGTCGGCCTTCCAGGGCGGCCGGCCCGCGACCGCCTCGTAGAGGACGAGGCCGAGGGCGTACACGTCGCTGCGCCGGTCGGGCGCCGGGGTCGGCCGTCCGAGGTCTTCCGGCGCCGCGTACTGGAGCCGGCGGAGGGCGGAGGGCTCGTCGGCTTCGCGCGGGGCGACCGCTTCGGCGCCGTAGCCCGTGACCTTCGTCGTCCCGTCGAAGCCGACCATGAGGGTCTCGGGCTTGATCGGGGCGCGGCGCGGCCGCCGGCCGTTCGCCTCGTCGCGCTCATGGACGTAGTGGACGCCGCGGCAGGCATCGAGGACGATTCGGGCGCCGATGCGGGGGGAGAGACCCGGCCTCCCGGCGCGCTCCACCGCCTGGAGAACGCGGCGCAACGGCTCCCCGTCTTGGTACTCGACGATCCGGGCCCAGCCGTCGGAGAGTCGCTCACAGCCGATGACCCGGCCGACGTTGGGGTGGTCGAGGAGGCTCGCCCGCGCGGTCGCCTCCTGAAAGGCGCGCAGCCGATCGAGATCGTCCTCGATCTCCTCCGGCAGCAAGACGGCGGCGACCGGCCAGAGCGGCCCTTCGTGCCCGCGCTCGCAGCCGAGGAAGGCGCGCGACCCCGGCGCCGAGAAGAGGGGGCCGAGGAGGGTGAAGCGCTCCGGATCGGGCGCGTCCGCCATGAGGGCATTCTAGCGGGTACGGCGGTGGATGGGCAGAGAAAGCCGCGAGGGGCGCCGGCGAGCCGATTCCCCTCCGGGGCTCGGCGAAGAGCCGGCACTGACGCGGGAGGGTCGCGGGGTCCCGGGGTGGACCCGGGAGCTCCCGGGCTACCTCGACCCTGGCCTCCGCCCCCGGGGCGGCGCGCGACGCTTGTGGGCGCGCGGCGCAGGCGCAGCCGGCACGGCCGCCCGAAAGCCCAGGTCGCGCTCGCGCAGCGCGCGGATCCGGTCGCGCAGGACGGCGGCCTCCTCGAAGTCGAGCTGCTCCGCCGCCTCGAGCATCTGGCGGTGCAGCGCGGCGATCGCCTCCGCGAGCGCCTGACCCTGGTAGGGCTCGCCGCCCTGTGCGACCCGCGACAGGTCCACGTAGTCGGCGGCCACCGGACCGGAGAGCGCCTCCTGGATGCTCTTCTGGATCGTCCGCGGCGTGATCCCGTGGACCCGATTGTAGTCCGCCTGCATCCGGCGCCGCCGCTCGGTCTCGCCCATCGCCCGCCCCATCGATTCGGTCACCTTGTCGGCGTAGAGGATCACCTTGCCGTGGGCGTTGCGTGCGGCGCGGCCGATCGTCTGGATCAGCGAGACCGCCGACCGGAGGAACCCTTCCTTGTCGGCGTCGAGGATCGCGACGAGCGACACCTCGGGCAGGTCGAGCCCCTCGCGCAGGAGGTTGATGCCGACGAGCACGTCGAACTCGCCTTTGCGCAGGTCGCGGAGGATGGCCGCGCGCTCGAGCGTGCCGATGTCCGAGTGGAGGTAGCGGACGCGGACGCCGATCTCCTCGTAGTGCTCGGTCAGCTCCTCGGCCATCCGCTTCGTCAGCGTCGTGACGAGCACCCGCTCGCTCGCCGCGGCGCGCGCGCGGATCTCGCCGAGCAGGTCGTCGACCTGGGTGAGCACCGGCCGGACCTCGACCTCGGGATCGATGAGCCCCGTCGGCCGGACGATCTGCTCGACCACGACCCCGTGGCTGCGCCGCAGCTCATACTCCGCGGGGGTCGCCGAAACGTAGATGGCCTGCCCGACCAGCCGCTCGAATTCCTCGAAGCGCAGCGGCCGGTTGTCGAGCGCCGAGGGCAGCCGGAAGCCGTACTCGACGAGCGTCTCCTTGCGGCTCCGGTCGCCGCGGAACATCGCGCCGATCTGGGGGACCGTCTGGTGGCTCTCGTCGATCACGAGGAGCCACCCCTTCGGGAAGTAGTCGAGCAGGCAGGGCGGCGGATCGCCCGCCCGGCGCCGCGACAGGTGGCGGGAGTAGTTCTCGACGCCTGGGCAGAAGCCCATCTGCTCGATCTGCTCCAGGTCGAACATCGTCCGCTGCTCCAGCCGCTGCGCCTCCAGGAGCCGCCCCTTCCCCTTCAGCTCGGAGAGCCGCTCGCGCAGCTCGTCGCGGATCGACTCGATCGCCAGCCGTCGGACCTCGGGGCTCGTCACGTAGTGGCTCGACGGGAAGACGCCGGCCCGGTCGATCGGAGCGAGCACCAGGCCGCGCAGGGGGTCGACCTCGTGGATCTCCTCGACCACGTCGCCGAAGTAGGAGAGCCGGAAGGCCCGCGACTCCTCGTAGGGGGGGAAGACCTCCACCGTGTCCCCGCGCACCCGGAACGTCCCGCGGTGGAAGTCGTAGTCGTTCCGTTCGTACTGGAGGTTCACGAGGTCGCGCAGCAGCTCGTCGCGGGGGTACGTCTTGCCGGCGGCGACGCGCACGACCAGGTCATGGTACGCCTCCGCGGTCCCCAGGCCGTAGATGCAGGAGACGGAGGCGACGATGATCACGTCGTCGCGGGTCATCAGCGAGTGGGTCGCCGAGTGGCGCATCCGGTCGATCTCGTCGTTGATGCTCGAGTCCTTCTCGATGAACGTGTCGGTCGACGGGACGTACGCCTCGGGCTGGTAGTAGTCATAGTAGCTGACGAAGTACTCGACCGCGTTGTCGGGGAAGAACCCGCGCAGCTCCCCGTAGAGCTGGGCGGCGAGCGTCTTGTTGTGGGCGATGATCAGCGTCGGCCGGCGGGCGGCGGCGATCACGTTGGCCACGGTGAACGTCTTGCCCGAGCCCGTGACCCCGAGGAGCACCTGCGCCCGCTCGCCCGCCGACAGGCCGCGGGTGAGCTGTGCGATGGCCGCCGGCTGATCGCCTTGGGGCCGGTAGTCGGAGGCGAGCTGGAAGCCGCGCCGTTCGGGGGGCATGGGAGGAGTTCTACGTCCCGGCGCCGCGGGTCGCCAGTCGATCCCGCCCGGGCGGCGCGGGCCCGCACGATCGCCCTTGGCCCGCGGCTAGGCGGCTAGGAGGCTAGCGTGAAATGGCTGCCCGCTGCGAAAGCCGATCCCTTCGCTCGCGACGGGCGGCCTCGTCGCTTCGCTGCAATACGTATTTCAGAGAGTACGTTTGACGCGGTTCACCCTTCGGGCGCCCGTCTCGCCTTAGCCCGTCTTATTCACGGTCCGGCTGCTGCGGCGTCCGATCCCGCGCCTGCGAAGGGGGGGCTTGCCACCCCTACAACGACATGGGGGGGTGTGCTCGCTCCTTCCTCCTGCGGCGTGCTTCAGCACGCCTCGTCGGTCGTCGCTGCGCTTGCCCTTCTCGGCTGCGGTCTCGAACGCCTCGCTACGCCGTACCGTGAATAAGACGGGCTTAGGTCTCGGCGCTCTCGCAACGCCAGCCAGTTCACACCGGTCTCCTAGGCCAAGGCGATCCGCGCCGCCGCCGCGCGGTCGCACAGGAACGTCACCTTCCCCCCGGCCCGGTGGAGGAGCCGGGCCGGGCAGGCGCGCTCGTCGCCTTCCGCCGCGAGGGCGCGGGCGACCGCGGCCGCCTTCCCCGCCCCGGAGACGAGGACGAGGACCTCGCGCGCCTCCAGGATTCGCACCGGCGTCAGCGTGAGGCGCGGCACGCGGGGGCCGACGGTCGTCGGCGCCGGGACGGACATCACCCATCGGTCCTTCTCGTCGAGGGCGGGCGAGCTCGGGAAGATCGACGCGATGTGTCCGTCCTCGCCGAGGCCGAGCAGCAGGAAATCGACCGGGGTCGTGCCCATCTCGCGGCGGAGGAGCTTCTCGTAGGCGGCCGCCGCGGCGTCCCCGTCGGGCAGGGCCGCCTTGGGCTTGAGCACGCCCGCCATCGGCAGCCGGACGTCGTCGAGGAAGACCCGCTTGACGAAGCCGAAGTTGCTGCGCGGGTCGTCGTCGGGCACGCGCCGCTCGTCCCCGAGGAAGACGATCACCCGTTCCCAGGGGACGCGCCCCTCCGCGGGCGGTCGGGCGAGCGCGCGGTAGAGCCCCTCCGGCGTATGGCCCCCGCAGAGCCCGAAGCGGAAGCCGTACGGGGAAGCCTCCATCGCGGCGAGGACGCGCTCCACCGCCCGCGCGGTGAGCGCGTCGGGATCCGCGACGACCTCGAGCGCGGGGATCATGGTTTGCGCCATACGTGGCCCTCCCGGGCGAGCAGCTCGTCGGACTCCGGCGGGCCCCAGCTCCCGCAATCGTACGGCGAGACCCGGGGATGCGCCTTCCAGCCTTCCAGGATGGGATCCATCAGCCGCCAGGACGCCTCGACCTCGTCCTCGCGGGTGAACAGCGTCGCGTCGCCGAGGATGCAGTCGAGCAGGAGCCGCTCATAGGCTTCGGGGGCCTCCTCCGGGAAGGCGGCGCGGTAACGGAAGTCGAAGGTGACCTCGCGAAGCTGCATCGCCTCGCCGGGGACCTTGGCGGCGAAGCGGATGGCGATCCCCTCGTCCGGCTGGATCCGGAGGATCAGCGTGTTGGGCCGGTCGCTGCCCGCGTCGTGGCCGAAGAGCGGGTGGGGGATGGACTCGAAGTGGATGGCGATCTCGGTGAGCTGCCGCGCGAGCCGCTTCCCGGTCCGCAGGTAGAACGGCACGCCCGCCCAGCGCCAGTTGTCGACGCCCAGGACGAGCGCCGCGAAGGTCGGCACCATGGAGCCCGGCGCCACCTTCCGCTCGCCCCGGTAACCCGGGACGACGCGCCCGTCGATCCGCGTCTCCTGGTACTGCCCGCGGACGGTGAAGCGGCCGGCCTCGCTCTCCGGGATCGGGCGGATGGCCCGGAGCACCTTGACCTTCTCGTCTCGGACCGCGTCGGCGTCGAACGCGACCGGCGCCTCCATGGCCGTCAGCGTGAGGAGCTGCATCATGTGGTTCTGCACCATGTCGCGCAGGACCCCCGCCTCCTCGTAGTAGCCGCCGCGGTCCTCGACGCCGAGCGTCTCCGCGACGGTGATCTGCACCTGCGTGACGTGGCGCCGTGACAGGAGCGGCTCGAAGATCGAGTTCGCGAACCGCAGCGCGAGGATGTTCTGGACGGTCTCCTTCCCGAGGTAGTGGTCGATGCGGAAGACCTGCCGCTCGTCGCACGCGCGGTGGACGATCTCGTTGAGCCGGCGCGCGCTCGCGAGGTCACGGCCGAACGGCTTCTCGATCACCACCCGGCTCCAGGGGGAGCTCGCGCTCTTCTTGAGCAGGCCGGAGGCGGAGAGGTTGCCGAGGATCTCGGGGAACGTCGAGGGCGGGGTAGCGAGGTAGAAGACGCGGTTGCCGGGCGCGCCCGTCCGTCGCTCGTTCGCCTCCAGGCAGGCGCGCAGCCTCCCGTAGGAGGCGGGGTCGTCGAACTCCCCCGCGCAGTAGGTCATCGAGCGGGCGAAGCCGTCCCAGACCGTGGCGTCGATCGGCTGCCGGCGGGAGTGCTCGGCGGCCGCCTCCTTCATCTCGCCGCGGAATTGATCGTCGGTGTAGGGGGTGCGCGAATAGCCGACGAGGCCGAACGGGCTCGGCAGGGCGTGATCGAGGGCGAGGTTGTAGAAGGCGGGCACGAGCTTGCGGTGGGCGAGGTCGCCCGAGGCCCCGAGGACGACGAACGTGCAGGGCTCGACCTCGCGCGGTCCGGCCCCCGGCCAGACCGTCTCGCCGACCGTCGGCTCGACCCGCGGACTCTCGGCCGGGCTCACTCTTCCGCCTTCGTCGCGTGGCCGCCGAACTGGTGGCGCAGCGCCGCGATGACCTTCGCCGAGAACGACTCGTCCTGCCGGGAGGCGAGCCGCGCGAGGAGCGAGGCGGTGATGACCGGCGCGGGGACGTTCTGCTGGATCGCCGCCTCCACCGTCCAGCGCCCTTCGCCCGAGTCGGCGACGTAGCCGGCGATCTTCTCGAGGCCGTTGCCTTCGTCGCGGAAGGCGCGCTCGGCCAGCTCGAGCAGCCAGGAGCGGACGACGCTCCCCTGGTTCCAGAGCCGAGCGACGGCTGCGAGGTCGACCGAAAACTCCGAGGACCGGAGGATCTCGAACCCCTCGCCGTACGCCTGGAGGAGGCCGTACTCGATGCCGTTGTGGACCATCTTCACGAAGTGTCCGGCGCCGGAAGGGCCGCAGTGCAGGTAGCCGTTCTCGGGCGCCAACGTCCGGAAGATCGGCTCGGCGAGATCGAAGGCCGCCTTCTCGCCGCCGACCATCAGGCAGTAGCCGACCGTGAGCCCCCAGACGCCGCCGCTCGTGCCCGCGTCGAGGAAGTGGATCCCCTCGGCGGCGAGCGTCCGGGCCCGCCGCTGGCTGTCCCGAAAGTTCGAGTTGCCGCCGTCGATGACCACGTCGCCCGCGCCGAGCCGGGCCGCGAGCGCCGCGACGACGCCCTCGGTGATCTCGCCCGCGGGCACCATGACCCAGACGACGCGCGGCGGAGGCAGCCTCCCGCAGAGATCCGCGAGGCTCTCCGCCGCGACGGCCCCTTCGGCGGCGGCCTGCCGGGCCCTGGCCGTGTCCTGGTCCTGGACGACGACCTCGTGGCCTCCGCGCACGAGGCGCCGGGTCATGTTCATCCCCATCTTGCCGAGCCCAATCAGTCCGAGTCTCAAGGTCTCACTCCTCCATCCATGGCTGCGGGAAACGACGTCGGGCCGGGTCGGGCCCCGGAGCGAGGCGTCGGGGATGCGCCCCGCCGCCCGGCGTGACGCGCGATCCATCGGGGCCGTGCTCCGCGGCGGCCCCGCCCTACGGAGCCCGCACCCCTTTCTCGAAGGCGCGCGACAGCTCGGCCAGCGCGGCCTCCGTGTCGGGGCCGAGGTGGCAGCGCAGCACGCGCGGGCCGCGCTTCTCGAGTGCCGCAAGATCGCCGTCCGCCTGGGCCGCGAGGATCCGGCCGAAGCTCTCTTTCCCCACCTCCGGGAACGCTCGTGCCGCGGGAAGCTCCGGGGAGGGCTCCGATGGAGACGAGGTGGGTTGGGGGGGGCGGGGGGAGCTGGCCTCCTCCCGCTGGAGGAGGCGCGCCGTGGTCTCGGCGGCGTTGGAGTGCGGCCCCCGGAGGCCGTGCGGCGAAGCGGCCGGGATCACGACCTCGGGGCCAGGGTCCTCGACGAGCTGAAGGAACGTCCCGACCTGCGGGCCGCCCTTGTGGAGCTGGCCGGTCGAGTGGAGGAACCGGGGCCCCCAGCCGAGCGTCGTCGCGAGGCTCAGCCGGTCGCGGATCCGGCCGCGGAGCGCCTGCAGCGCCCGCCATGTCCCGGGCGCTGGCGCGAGGTACGCCTGGATCGCGACGTAGCCGTGCTCGGGCGCCTCCCCGAAGAAGGCCGAGAGCAGCGCCGCGAGGTCGTGCTCGTGCAACTTCGAGGAGAAGGCGGCGACGCCGTCCTGGACGAGCGTGGCGGAGGGGGCCTCGCGCGGCGGCCCGGCGAGGATACGCGCGGTGTTGTCCTTGCTCTCCTTGACGTTCGGCTCGTCGAAGGGATCGATGGCGAGGAGCGCGCCGGCCACCGCGGTCGCGAACTCCCAGCGGAAGAACTCCGCGCCGAGGTCCAGGATGTCGCGCAGGTGGAGCGCCGCGCCGGGACCGGGCGGCGGCTCGATCGGAGCGCCGTCCAGGGCCAGGGTCACGAAGAACCGATCGTCGCCGTACGCGCCGGGAGGGCCCGGCGGCTCCGCGTCGATCGGCACGATCCCCTTGCCTTCCTTGCCGGTGCTCTCGGCGAGGAGCTGCTCGGCCCAGGCCCCGAAGGAGGCGAGCGCCGCCGGCGCCCGGATCGTCGCCTTGTCGCGGCCGGACCGCGCCGCCTCGGCGAGCGCGACGCCGAGCCGCAGCCCCGGGTTGCTCGCCGGATCGGGATCGCGGCAGGCGGCGGCCATCCTTCGCGCGCGGTCGAGGAGCGTCGCGAGATCCACCCCGCCGAGCGCGGCCGGCACGAGCCCGAAGAACGAGAGGGCCGAGTAGCGGCCGCCGATGTCCGCCGGGTTCTCGAAGACCTCTCGGAAGCCGCTCTCGCGCGCGAGCCTGCCGAGGCCCGAGCCAGGGTCGGTGATCGCGACGAAGTGGGCGCCGGCGGCCCCCCTGCCGAGCTCCGCCTCGGCCCGGGCGAAGAACCAGCGGAAGAAGGAGAGCGTCTCCAGCGTGCCTCCGGACTTGCTCGAGACGAGGTAGAGCGTCTCGCGCGGCGGGTGTCCAGCCGCGGCGGCGAGGACCGCGCGCGGCGCCGTCGAATCGAGGACCTGCAGGTCGAGGAAGCCGCCGGCCGCGCCGAACGTCTCGCGGAAGACCTCCGGCGCGAGGCTCGACCCGCCCATGCCGAGCAGGAGCGCCCGCGTGTAGCCCTCGCCGCGGAGCGCGCGGGCGAGGCCCGTGAGCCGGGGGATCTCGCCCCGCATCCGGTCGGCCACGTCGAGCCATCCCAGGCGGTTCCGGATGACCGCGACGTGCTCCGGATCGGTCTTCCAGAGCGCCGCGTCCCGCTCCCAGACCCGCGAGGCGATCCGCTCCGTCCCCGCCGCCGCGAGCCGCGCCTCGACGCGCGGCGCGAGCGGTCCGAGCGCGAGGTCGGTCGCCCCCGGGAAATCCGTCATCGGTTGGTCTGCCATGCGAGCACCTCTGCTCCTCGAGGAGTGGGGCGATCCTGGGGACCGGCCGGGCGGTTGTCAATGCGTTCGCGCGGAGAGCCGCCCCGCTTCTTACGGCTCCTCAGCAGAATCTGTGGGCGGTGGGTGCCAATCTGGCCGTTGTCCGGCCAGTCGGAAGAGGGGAGGCATGGATCGGCTGCTCTTCCCCTGGCTTCATGGCTTCCATGAGCATTTGCCGCGGGAACCGCGGATCCGACCCATGAACGGTCACCTCGGAGGAAGCAGCTCAGGGCAGCGCGCTCGTCCAGACGCCGTCCAGGAAGCCGAACGGCTCGGGGGTCCCCGCGCGGCGGGCGGCGAGCGCGCCGCCCGCGAAGAGGAACGAGTCCACCTCGCGGTTGAGGACGACCGGCGCGCCGCCCGCGACCCTCGCGACGCCGAGCGCTCCGCCCGACGGGTCGTTCCAGTCCGCGAGGTAGGCGAGCAGGGCGCCGTCGGGTGAGAAGCGAAAGTTCCCCGGCAGTACGTGGGTCGCGATCTGGATCGCGTCGCCGCCCGTGGTCGGGATCAGCTCCAGGGTGCCGGCCGTGCCGTCGAAGCCCGCGAGGAGCGCGACCCGGCTCCCGTCGGGCGAGAACGCGTATCGCGGGAAGACGCCCGCGGCGACGGTGACGGGCGTGCCGCCCGCGGCCGCGACGGTCGAGAGCGTCCCGAGGCTGGCGGCGGGCGCGGGCGGCGCGAAGAAGCCGAGCCGGCTCCCGTCCGGCGAGAACGTGACGCCGAAGAGGGCGGACACGACGATGGAGCCCTCCAGCGGCTTGCCGTCCGGGAACGCGGCGAGGTGGAGCGCGGCGCTCCCGTCCTCGCTCCAGTCGGTCAGGAACGCGAGGGTGCGGCCGTCGGGCGAGAGCTGGAAGGCGCTCACGGGCAGACCGATGATCGTCGAGGCGGCGCCGCCCGAGGTCGGCACGACCTCCAGCGGACCCGCGCCGACGCCGCGGGGATCCTGGATGAAGACGAGCTGGCTCCCGTCCGGCGAGAACTGGAAGCCGTCGAACAGGACGTTTCTGGCGATCCTCGTCGCTTCCCAGACGCCCGGCGCCCCAGGACCGCCGGCGCTCGCCAGTTGGAGGGTGCCCTCTGCCGGCTCTTCCAGGGCGCCGGAGAGGAACGCGACGTGCCGGCTGTCGGGCGAGAACGACCATTGGGCGACCCGTTGCCCGAGCACGGCGGGAGGCGCCCCACCAGCGGCGGGGGCCACGTCGAGCCGCTGCCAAAGGTTGGTGAACGCGAGCAGCCGGCCGTCCGGCGAGAAGCCGAAGTCGAACACGGAGCCGGCCGTGGCGGGTCCGCCACTCGCGATCCAGGCGGGCGTACCTCCGGAGGCGCCCACCGTCTCGAGCGCGCTGCCGCCGTCCGCCTCCTCGACGGTGAAGGCGAGGCGGGTCCCGTCGGGCGAGAGCTCGACCCCGACGGAGCTCAGGACGCCTTCGACGAGCGGCACGGGCGCGGCCTCCCCTGGCGCGACGGCGGCGAGCGTGCCCACGAGCGCCGCGGGGTCGTGCGCCGTGAGGAACGCGAGACGGCCGTCCGGCGCGGTGACGAGCTGGTCGACCGAGCGCGACGACACGACCTGGCGGCCGGCGGGAAGCTCGATCGGAGCGTTCGGATACGAACCGTCCGCGTCCTCGATGATCGCCCCGCCGTCCGCCCCGACGAGGAGCGCGGGGATGGTCGCGCCAAACTCGAGCGTCTCGCCCGGCGGGAAGCCGGCGTCCGCGGGCAGCGTCACGTGACCGTCGAAGGCGAGGCTCGCGGCGGCGAGCGCAGGGAGGGGACCGAGGGTGTAGCGGCCGGCCGCGTCCGTCACGACGGACATCCCGTCGAAGGTGACCCCGATCCCGGCGGGATCGAGGCCGCCTGCGACCGTGAGAGTCCCAGAGAGGAAGAAGCCTCCGCCCGCGTCCCCTTTCATGCCGCGCTCATCGATGGGTAAGAGGCAGCCGGCCGAGGTGGAGACCACGAGCACGAGGAGCGCGACCCTCACGCCGCCTTCGGACGAGCCGCCAGAGTCGCTATTCAACCCGTCTGATTCACGGTCCGGCTGCTGCGCCGTCTCAACCCGCGCCGGCGAAGGGGGATTCGTAGTACGTCTCCGGGTTCGGGCCTCGGGAGCAGGCACGGGGACGGCGGGCGCTCTTCTTCGCGTGCGGAAAGGGGGGCCGCTCCTCGATCCGCCGACTTGACAGCGAGAGCCTGACCGCCGACGCTCGGAGGCCATGATCCGGACGACGACGGCGCTGCTCGCCGCGGCGTTGGTGACGGCCGGCTGCGGCGGCCACCCGGCGCCGCGCGCGCCGGACGGGGGCTCGGCCGGCGGGGCGACGTCGGACGCTGGATCGCCGGACGCCGGTCGCGGCTGCGTGCCGCCGCAGTCCTTTCCCGCGACCGGTTTCTTCCGCGTGGCCGAGACGTGCGGCCGGCCGCTCCTCGTCGATCCGCAGGGCCGGCCCTTCTTCTCGTTCGGCGTCAACCACGTGAGCTGGAACGGCGACGTCGCCCAGGCGACCGGCCGGAGCGCGTACCACGACGCGGTGCTCGCCCGGTACGGAACCGAGGATGCGTGGGCGAAGGCCACCGCCGGCCGGCTCGCCGCCTGGGGTTGGAACACGGCGGGCGCGTGGAGCAGCGACGCGATGGGCCAGCTCATGCCCTACACCTTCATCCTGAACCTCTCGGGGGAGAACGGCGAGAGCGAGGTCATCCCGGACTTCTACGACCCGGCCTGGCAGGCGGCGGTCGGGAAGGCGGCCGCGTCGGGGACCGCCGGACGGGTGGACGATCCCAACCTCGTCGGCTACTTCCTCGACAACGAGCTGAACTGGGGCCCCAACACGTTCGGGACCGAGGATCTCTTCGATCACTTCCTCGCCCTCCCCGCGTCCGCCCCCGGGAAGCAGGCGTTGGTCGCGCTCGTCGAAGGGCTCCACCACGACGACATCGCCGACTTCGACCAGGCCTGGGGGCAGAGCTTCACGTCGTTCGCCGACCTCGCGGCCGCGACCCGGTTGCCCCGGGCGACGAGCGCGGCGGCCCTCGCCGACCGGTCCGCGTTCGTCCTCGCCGCAGCCCGCCGGTTCTTTCAGGTCACGACGGGCGCGGTGCGCGCCGACGACCCCAACCACCTCGTGCTCGGCGTGAGGTTCATCGCGGTCTTCGCGCCCCGAGAGGTCGCCGAGGCGGCGGGCGAATACTGCGACGTCGTCTCGGTGAACGACTATGAGCTGATCGTCCCGCAGTCCTCGCTCTACCCGCCCGGCGAGTGGGGCCTTGTCGACGTCTCGGCGGGGCCCTGCCTCGAGGACTTCTGGCGGGCCGGAGGCAAGCCGGTCCTCGTCTCCGAGTTTGGCTGGCGCGCCGCGGATTCCGGCCTGCCGAACAATTGGCCGCCGATCTATCCGACGCTCGCCACCCAGGCCGATCGCGCCGATCGGTTCGAGGCGTTCGCGAAGAGCTGCCTCGCCTCGCCCTGGATCGTCGGCTACCACTGGTTCGAGTGGGCGGACGAGCCGGCGAGCGGCCGGTTCGACGGCGAGGACGACAACTGGGGGCTGGTGAACGAGGCCGACGATCCCTACACCACGGTCACGAGCCGGACCGCCGCCGTAAACGTCTGGGCGCCGTAGTCCCCCGCGGCGCGGACGTCCTTTCGGGTCGTGGATCAGCCGCCCGACGGCGTGGGCATCAGGTCCATCTCCATCGGGAACATGCCTACCTGGGTGTGTGACAGGACCTTCTGCGTCGGCAGGTCCAGGATGAGGAACTGCCCGCTGCCCTGATGGTCGCCTTCGCAGAGGACCCAGCCGGTCCGGCCGTCGCTCGAGAGGATGATCTGGTGGGCGTTGACGCAGGTGGTCGTCGCCGCGGGGAGCGGGATGTCGCCGGTCTGCGCCTGCGCCGCCACGTCGAAGATGGCGATGCCGTCCGGCTGCTGGTGGGCGGTGTAGGCCGTCTTGCCGTCCGTGCTGAAGGTGGTGAACATCGGCTTGCTCGTCATGGGGATCCGGTTGACGAAGGCGCGGGCCAGCGGGTCGACGATGCCGAGGCTGTAGGCCTGCGGGTTCCAGTTGCTGACCCAGACGGTGAAGTGGCCGTTCGTGTCGAGGAAGGAGGTCTGCAGGGCCATCGGCCAGAGGCTCGCGTTGGACGGCAGGACCTCGACCTGGCCGCCGTCGGGCCCGCCCTCGTCCTCGGAGATACGGGCGGCGAGCTTCGGTCCCCGCGGGTCGCTGATGTCGATCATCGCGACCTCGTCGTTGTAACACGACGAGAAGAGCCACTGGCCGTCGGGCGAGACCTCTAGGACGTGTGGCTCGGGGCAGATGGGGAGCTTCGTGACGACCGCCATCTCGGCGCTGTCGATGGCCCAGAGGTTGCCGTCCATGTGGCGGGGGTTCGTGTCTCCCGCGGCCTCGACCTGTGCGACCGTCGGCTCGTCGAAGCAGGAGACGTAGACCATCGACCCGTCGGGCGAGAGCGTGTTGTCGCCCGGGTCGGGGTCCACCTGCGCCGAGGCCTGCAGCGTGCCGTCCGCGGGCGAGAGCTTCAGCACGTACCCTCGCAACGGGCTGTTCATCATCGAGATCTCGTCCTCGGCCGAGCGCGCGGTCGAGTTGGCCGGCATCTCCATGAGGTTCACGATGAAGAAGCGGCCGCTCGGGTCGGTGGAGATCTCGTGAGGCATCTCCATGTTCTGCTCCTCCATGATGGGGACGAGGACCGGACAGAGGAGGTTGCCGGTCGCCGGGTCGATGATGCTCATCGTGTCGTCGCCCTGATTGACCGCGATGAGCTTGCCGCCGTACGGGCCGCAGTTCGCGGTCGTCCCGGTGTAGTTCTCGCCGCCGCTGGGGCTGGAGGAGCAGGCGGCGAGGGCGGCGGCGGCGAAGAACGGCAGCGATCGGTTCATGACGGGACCTTTAGCCGCGAGGATGACTCTCGCGCAAGGAGCGGACAAAGTGGACGAGGTCCCAGACCTGTCCGCTCGTCAGGCCGGAGGCGGCGTAGGACGGCATGGGCGTTCCGTTGAGGCCGGTCATCAGGACGCGAAAGAGGTCCTCGTCGCGGCCGCCGCACGGGGGAGGGCCGCTCGTGAGATCGAACGGGGGATCGGGCCTCCCCCAGTCGTCCCTCAGATCCCGCGCGGAGGGGCCGTCGCCGCGCCCCTTCGGTCCGTGGCAGCTCGCGCAGGCGATCGCGTAGAGCCGCCTGCCGCGCGCGAGGCTGCCGGAGCTCTCCGCGGTCTCGGCGGGAACGACGATCGGCGCGCCGCGCGGATCCGTCGAGAAGAGGGGGGAGAAGTGCTCGAGGTAGGCGACGAGGTGGCGGACCTCGCCGCGGGAGAGGGCGTTCCAGCGCGGCATCCCCCGGTGGTAGAGGCCGCGGCGGATGGTCCTCGCGAGGTCCGAATCGACGGGCAGGGTACCCGAGGGGGTCGAGCGCCACTCGTAGAGGCCGCGGGTGAAGTCGCGCGGCCTCGGGTCGAGCTGCCGGGCCGACGGGCCCCGGCCGTCGCCCTCGAGGCCGTGGCAGCTCTCGCAGTACCGGGCGTAGTCGATCTTCCCGGCGGCGACGGCCTCCGGGGCGGGCGGCTGCGGGGCGTCCGGCGACCGGGTGGGCCGGACGGGCGCCCGCGCGCAGGCGGGCGCGAGGAGAGCCACGCAGAGGAGGAGGAGGGCGGGACGGGAGGGGCGGCGAGCCGACGGCCGCGGCGGGAGGCGGGGCGAACGACCCGTGCCCGGACGCCGGGCGAGGCGGCCGCGGCAGCCTGCGGACCCGTGACGGCAGCCGGCGCTAGAACGCAAGATCCACCCCGCCGAAGGCGAGCCAGCTATCGAGGTCGTTGCCGAGGTAGCCCGCGCCGCGGAGCCGCCCGTAGGAGATCTCGGCGTGGAGCGTCGTCGCGGTGCGCGCGAGCAGCGCGAGCGTGTAGCGGGCGGCCACGGTCCCGAAGTTGCTGTCGAGGTAGTTCGCCGGCTTGAGCGGGTCGGCCTGCTCGAGGTTTCGGATCGCGTCCCAGCGGCCGACGAAGGTGAGATCGAGCCGCGGCGTCCAGTCGGCCTCGATGAACCCGCCGTGATAGAGCGCCTCCCGCCGGCCGCCGGTGACGAGGTTCGCCGCCTCCTCTCCGGCCATCCAGACGGCCTCCAGGGCGAGCGGCGTCGAGAGCGATCCGAGGTCGACCGTCAGGTCCGCGCCCTCGCGGAAGAACCCCTGGTTGACGATCGCGGTCGAGAGGGTGGAGCCGCCCGCCGAGACCGCCCGGTCGATCGTCAGCACCTGGACCGGGTAGGCGCCGGCGAGGCCGAAGAGGCCGGCGCGGATCTCGTCGAGGCCGCGGTCGTCGTCGGAGATTCGGAAGAGCCTCTGCACGTGCGCGTAGGCGCCGGGGGAGGAGAACGTGAACAGGCCGGTCGCGTCGTCGGTCTGGAGGTACGAGATCGAGTAGCGCGTCCGGCTGCCGTCGTCGTGCCCCTCGAGCGAGACCTGGTAGGGGTAGAGTCCCAGCTCGAACGGCAGCGTGTTCGCGGGCCCCCCGGGGTGGTAGTGGTAGATCGCGTAGGGCGTGATCGGCGTCAGGCTCCGCTCCTCGTCGATCGGGAGGTCGAGCTCGCCGCGGCCGACCTTCAGGTTCAGCCAGCCGCTGCCGAAGAGGTCGTCGAAGCGGACCCAGAGCGCCTGCATGAACCCCGGCTCGCCGGGGGTCGCGCCGGGGGCGGACGCGGGGAGGGTGAGCGCGAGGCCGGCGGGCGCGAAGCCGGCGTCGTTGAGGAACGGCTCCAGGATGGCGAGGAAGGTGATGTCCGGCGCGAGGACCCCGCCGATCAGGATGTCCACGCCGGTGAAGCCGAGCCTCGCGGTCTGCACGGTCGTGAGGAGGCTCCCGTTCGAGGTGACGACCGCCGCGCCCGCGCCGACCGGCCCCTTCTCGACCGCGCCGTGCTCGGTCCCGGCGGTGACCTGCTGGTTGTCGAGCGATGTGAACTGGGCGCCGAGGGTGGTGCGAAACGAGATTGGCCAGTAGCCCGGCGGGGAGCTTGCGAGGCTGTCGGCGCCGGTCCCCCACTGGTAGCCGTGATCGCGGAAGGCGACGCCCTGGTCGTTGAGCTTCGGCCACGCCTCGTGGCAGGCCGTGCAGTCCGTTCCGTACTGGCGCGCGAAGGCGGGGAAGGCGCTGGCGGGAGCAGCGGCGAGGAGGAGGGCGGCGGCGAGGAGCGCGCGGAGGCAGGCCGGCATCCGGTCCTACGGGGAGGGGAACGTCACCCTGCTGTCGCCGCCGGCCGCGACCTCGACGGGGAAGCCGCGGGCGAGGGCGCCGTCGTCGAGCTGCTCGCCCCAGCTCCGGATCACGTACCTCCCGGCGGGCAGCCGGATCCGCCAGCGGCCGCCGGCGTCGGGCACGGCGAAGTAGGGGTTCTGGAGGACCAGGACATAGGCCAGCATGGTCTTGTGGACGTTGCATGTCAGGGTGGTCACGCCGAGGGTCTTGAACGTCTCCTCCATCTGCATGTGCGGGAGGACGGCGAGGTTGAAGAGGACCCGGTGGTCGGGACCGCGGGCGAAGACGTTGTGCAGCTCGCGGTCGTGCGATTGGAAGCGGACCGTCGTCCCGGAGAGGACGGGGAGGACGTGGGGGACGTAGGCGAGGTTGCGCTGGTCCATGACCGCGGTCGCGGGCTTGAAGTCCCCGCCGGCGTGCTCGACGTAGACGACCTCGATCTGCCCGCGCTGCTCGGGGGGGAGGAGCCCCTCGACGACCCCGTCCGCGGCGAGGGCGCGCGCACTCCCGAGGAGCAGGCCCGAGAGGAGGATCGTCGTGACGAGGAGGGTCCGCATGCGGGCGTTCGACCGGACGTGAGGCTAGCACAACGCGGCCTCGAGCGACCAGAACTCGACGCGGCCGGGAGGCCGCGTCGACCGACCCGTGAAGGAGACGGGCTTTAAGGAAGCGGAACGTCGAGCGAGTAGAAGTAGCTGTTGTTGTAGACCTGGTAGCTGTCCCAGAGGAGGCCCAGCATCGTGGTCGAGCTGCCGAAGCTCTGGCCGCCCGTGGTCTTCATGTCGCCGTAGTTCTGCTGATCCTCCTGGACCTTGACGCCGCCCGGTCTCCAGAAGAACCCGACGAGGAAGACGAGCGCGATGAAGTAGGTGAGGACCGAGTACTCCACCATCGCCTGGCCGCGCTCGCGGCGGCGGCGGTGGGCGGGGGAAGGGGATCGGGGCATGGGCATGACCTCTTTCGCGTAACCTACCGCGAGGGGCGCGGGGCCTGCCATCCGTCAAGTGGACGCGGTTGAACGAACGCTGCGTGGCAGATCGAGCAGCCGGAACGTCGAGGCGGCTTCGCGAAGCGCCGTTCACCGACCCTGCGTCCGGAATCGGGCCTCGGGGCACGGGAAGGGGTCCTGCCGGCGAATCCGATTGTCCGTCACCGCGCCGTCAAACCGGCAGTGATGGAGCGAAGGGAAGAGTCGTACGGTGTAAGGAGCAGCGACCCAGACCGGCCCGCAAGTCATGCGGAGGCGGGAGCAATCCCGTCGCCGAAGCGTTGACAGGGGAACGTGCGGGCTGGCCATCGAGCCGCGAAATCAACTCCCTGGGGCGTGAGCCCCGGGCGTCCAGGGTGGCGACGCCGTTGACGGAGGCGGAAGGCAACACCCTTCGAGCCGAGAGCGCGAGGCGCGAGAGTGAAGGCGCCGAACGAAGCCGGGGAACTGGCGGAGGAGGCGATGGAGCTTCAAGGAGGCTGGTCGTTGTTAAAGGCTCTCCTGGGAGCGCCGTCCGTCCCGCCGGCCTCCGCCCGCGATGAGGTCGATCGGATCGATTATCGAAGGCGATCGGAGGAAAGTCCTCCGCTTCGGCTCTCTCGAACGCGGCAATCGACATGTGAGCCCGTCTTATTCACGGTACGGCGTAGCGAGGCGTTCGAGACCGCAGCCGAGAAGGGCAAGCGCAGCGACGACCGACGAGGCGTGCTGAAGCACGCCGCAGGAGGAAGGAGCGAGCACACCCCCCCATGTCGTTGTAGGGGTGGCAAGCCCCCCCTTCGCAGGCGCGGGATCGGACGCCGCAGCAGCCGGACCGTGAATAAGACGGGCTGAGAGCCGGCGGCCGATCCCCCGGCGCGCCCGACGGCGCCGTGCAGCGCGATGGCCGATCGAGCGACGCGCGCGAACGAGCGAAGGGCGCTCTCGATCGACGGAGCGTCGCCTGTATCGGGACTCTCGAGCGCGACGATTGGCCCGTGAGCCGCGGCGATCGATCTCTCGTCGCGCGCGACGATGCCGTGCAGCGCGATGGCCGATCGATCATCAGCCGCGATCGGCCAAAGAGCGGCGGCGTTCGGTGTCGGATCGCGCGCGTTGCGCCTCTTCACCGCGACATCGAACCCTTCAGCGGCGATGAACGATCCGTCATCGCGCTCGATCGCGCCCGATCGCGCGACGAACGGTCGAGGGCGGGTCTCGATCGCGCGAAGAGCGGCGACAAGAGATCGATCAGAGCTCGCGATCGATCGATGTCGCGAGACAAACGATCGAGCAGCCGCGACCCATCGTCGAAGAGCGCCGACAAGAGATCGATCAGAGCCCGCGATCGATCGATGTCACGAGACAAACGATCGAGCAGCCGCGACCCATCGTCGAAGAGCGGCGACAAGAGATCGATCAGAGCGCGCGATCGATCGATGTCGCGAGACAAACGATCGAGCAGCCGCGACCCATCGTCGAAGAGCGGCGACAAGAGATCGATCAGAGCTCGCGATCGATCGATGTCGCGGGACAAACGACCGAGCAGCCGCGACAAATCGTCGAAGAGCGGGGACAAGAGATCGATCAGAGCCCGTGATCGATCGATGTCGCGGGACAAACGATCGAGCAGCCGCGACAAATCGTCGATCACGCGGTCTCTTTGGTCGGTTGCAAGCTCTCATCGGCCGATCACGCGGTCTCCTCGGTCGAGTGCAAGCTCTCATTTGTCGATCAGGCGGTCTCTTTGGTCGATCACGTGGTCTCTTTGGTCGATCACGCCGTCTCTTTGGTCGATTGCACGGTCTCTTTGGTCGATTGCAAGGTCTCTTTGGTCGAGTGCAAGGTCTCCTTGGTCGATTGCAAGGTCTCCTCGGTCGAGTGCAAGGTCTACTTGGTCGAGTGCAAGGTCTACTTGGCCGAGTGCACGGTCTCCTTGGTCGATTGCGCGGTCTCTTTGGTCGATTGCGCGGTCTCTTTGGTCGATTGCACGGTCTCCTCGGTCGATCGCGCCGTCTCTTCGGTCGATTGCAAGGTCTCCTCGGTCGAGTGCAAGGTCTCTTTGGTCGATTGCACGGTCTACTTGGCCGAGTGCAAGGTCTCTTTGGCCGATTGCACGGTCTCCTCGGTCGAGTGCGCCCCCTGATCGGTCGTTTGTCGCCTCTCCTCGGGCGATTGAGCCGCCCCATCGATCGACCGCGCGCCCTCCTCGACCGATCCTCCCTCCTCCGCCGATCTCCGTCCCCGACGACACCCCCGCGCTCGCCCCTCGAGATCCGCGGGTGTCCAGAACTTGGACGATCGTCCGCAAGTGCGCGGTCAAACCGGCAGTGATGGAGCGAAGGGAAGAGTTGTACGGTGTAAGGAGCAGCGACCCACACCGGCCCGCAAGTCACGCGGAGGCGGGAGCAAGCCCAAGCCAAAGGCGGCTTGCCCACAGCCCTTGGACAACGCTTGCGCGGCGCCGCACGTGTTGATCATGGATTCGCTACAGACTGCCCGCTGTGCCGACGCGCTCGCCGCCGAGGCGACCGGGGGCCCCCCCGACGACATGGCGACCGCGTTGCTCCACTCGGGCGCCGGCCTGCACGTCGCGCAACGGCTGCTCCGGCATTCGAGCCCGGACACGACGGCGAAGCACTACGCGCACCTGAACGCCGAGGATCTGCGGGGCGCGCTGGACGGGCTCACAGTGCACGCCGAGGTGCCAGAGGCCGAACCGGTGGCCGCGACAGGCTCGACGGGTGCCGAACCGAGCGGAGATTCTATCCGGTTTCTACCGGAGTGGGGCGCGGCCGAAGGGGGCGGGCCGGCCGCCGCCGAAACTTCGAGTGAAGACGGGGGGGTGCAAGGCGCGCGATGCAGGATTCGAACCTGCGGCCTTTGGCTCCGGAGGCCAACGCTCTATCCAACTGAGCTAATCGCGCCGAACGTAGGGGGGCGTTGGTATGCCGGCGGGCGGATGAAGTCAAGGTCCCCGACTTCCATCGGGATGGATCAATAGCAGAACGGCACCAGGATCCGGCGTTCCTTCGGGTAGGACTCGCGGCCGTCACGACCGTCGAACTCCCGGAGGTAGGCCCGCTGCTTCCGGGTCGCCCAGGCAACGAGGATCCCCGCGCCGAGGAGGGTGAAGGCGAGGCTTCCGAGCGCCGGCGTCGCCAGCGTGAAGCCGACCCAGGAGAGGATCTCGAAGAAGTAGTGCGGGCAGGAGACGAGGGCGAAGAGGAAACCCCTGGGGATGCGGCGCGCGGCGTCGCCCTGGCTCGGACGCAGGCGCGCGAGGATCTGGTGCGACCGGAAGTTCCCGGCCTCGGCGAGGGCAAACAGCGACGTGCCGGCGGCGGTGAGGGGGAGCGCGGGGAGGCGGAAGGCGGGAGAGGCCACCGACCACGCGATCCAGGCGGCGAAGCCCCAGTAGTAGAGGTACTCGCCCGCCATGTCGGCGAGGGGGACCCGGCGGGTGTAGCGGTGCAGGAAGGCGGACTCCAGCGTCCGCCGCGCGAAGTGGAACGACCAGAGCGCGGCCGGCAGCCAGAAGTCCCGGCCCGGCCCGCGGGCGAGCCCGACGGCGAGGAAGACGGCGAACGTCATCGCGTAGCTGGAGACGTGCGCGAACCGGCCCGAGAGCGCCGGGGCGGACTTGTTGGGGGGCCCCACGGGGAGCGAAACTACCGGAGGCCTCGACGGCGCGTCAAGCCGGCGCCCCGCGATCCCGCTGCCGAGGCAGCGGGGGTCATCCGGCCGTCGCGTCTCCGGGCAGGCAGCAGCGTTTGAACTTCCGTCCGCTGCCGCAGGGGCATGGCTCGTTCCGGCCCACCCGGACGCCTCCGGCCGCCTCCGCGGAGCGCCGGCTCGGGGCGAACGCTTCGAGAGGTCGCCCCGCCTCGAGGTGGATCGCCAGTTGCTCCATCACCGGCCGGACGTGCGAGAAGAAGCGGCGAAACGCGGGGCAGAGGTAGTTGAGCCCGGCCTCGCCGTCCGGGGCCGTCGCGATGCGGTCCTTCGGGCAGCCGCCGTTGCAATAGGCGCGCACCGCGCACTCCCGGCAGAGGCGCGGCAGCGTCTCCCGCTTCCGCCGCCCGAACGCCGCGAGCTCTTCGCGGTCGACGAGGGCGGGGAAGGGCTCCTCGGCCAGCGTGCCGAGCCGATGGTCGGCGTCGACGAAGTGGTCGCAGGCGTAAAGGCTGCCGTCGTGCTCGAGCGCGACGACGTCGCCGCAGGTCTCGCGGTGGATGCAGAGCGCGTGGTCGATGCCCATCGCTGGCCGCAGCGCCTCGTCGAAGTTCTGGACGACGACGCGCCCGAGATCGGCGCGCAGCCACTCGTCGAAGATCGTGCAGAGGAACGCCCCGATGGCCACCGGATCCGCCGTCCGCGTGCTCACGCCGCGCGGCGCGCCCGGCGCGGGCTCGACGAGGGGGAGCCACTGGAGGTAGCGGACGCCCTCGTCCCGGAAGAAGCGGTAGACGCGCTCCGGCTCGCCCGCGTTGGCGGCGTGGACCACGCAGAGCACGTCGACGTGGACCTTCCGGCGTCGCAAGAGCCCGAGGGCGCGCATCGCCTGGCGGTGCGTCCCGTGCCCCCCCTGGTTGCGGCGGTAGCGATCGTGGAGGTCGGCCGGTCCGTCCAGGCTCAGGCCGACCGAGAAGCCCTCCTCCGCGAGGAAGTCCGCGAACGGCTCGTCGATGAGCGTACCGTTCGTTTGCAGTCCGTTGGTGATCCGCCGTCCGTCGGGGCGGTGGGCCTTCTGCAGCGCGACGATGCGGCGGAAGCCCTCGAGGCCGAAGAGAGTCGGCTCGCCCCCGTGCCACTCGAAGTGGGTGACCGGCCCCGACGATCGCGCGAGCCGCTGCGCGAGGTAGCGCTCGAGCAGGTCGTCGGCCATCCGCCGCGGGCCGGGCGGGAAGAGGGCCTCCTTTCGAAGGTAGTAGCAGTACGCGCAGTCGAGGTTGCACGCCGGCCCGACCGGCTTGGCCATCACCAGCGGATCGTTCACGCCGCGAGCTGGCGCCGGAACAGCTCGAGCGTCCGGACGAAGCTGTCCCGCGCCGCGCGGACGTCGTAGCTGGGACGGGTGTCGTTGAAGAATGCGTGCATCGCCCCCTCGTAGACATGCGGCTCGAAGCTCTTGCCGGCCTTGCGCAGGGCCTCGGAAAACGCCGGAACGCCGCCGGTCACCCGCGGGTCGAGCGCGCCGTAGAAGCCGATCAGGGGGCAGCGGATGGCGGGGAGCAGAGACTCGGACGGCGCGCCGCCATAGAAGATCGCGGCGGCGGAGAGCTCCGCGTCGTGGCAGGCGAGGAGCGCGGTGAGGCCGCCGCCCATGCAGAAGCCCACGGCGCCGACCTTCTGGCCCCGCGTCGGGGCGAAGTCCTGGCGCAGGAAGCTCGTCGCGCTCGTGAGGGCGGGGACGTACCCATCGAGGCGCAGACCGCCCGTGGAGATCCCGGCGAAGAGCGTCTCCATGGTCTCCACGAGACGCGCGCGGACCTCGGGGGGCTGCCGGGAGAGGGCCTCGTCGCGCGCCTTCGGATCCCGGAGCACCGTCGCCCAGGCGCCCGGCGGGAGCTGGTTCAGGAACGCCTGAAGCTCGGCGACCCGATCGCGCGCGAGGGCGGCCGGACGCTCGCCGTCCCTGGCGTAGAGGTCGGGGGCGAAGGCCGCGTAGCCCGCTTGCGCGAAGCGGCGGGTGACGTCCTCGATGTGGGCGTCGACGCCCCAGACCTCCTGGATCACGACCACGGCGGGCAGCGGCGTCGCCGCCCGCTCGGGCCAGGCCGCGAAGGCGCTCTGCTCTCGATTCGGTCCGTACCGGACCCACTCCGTCTTCAGGCTCATGCGTCTCCTCCGGGGTTCGTGCTCGACTCTGCCCGGCGACGCGTAGGCGACCGGCCGATCGGAGTCAAGGGCCCGATTCGTGCCCGATTCGTGCTCCGGCGCGAGTTGACGTCGTCGTGCCCGCGGTTAGAGTCGAGCCTCTCCGTGGCGAGGACCCTCATGATCTCCGACGAGCAGCGCAGAGAGGCCATCCAGCAGCTCCAGGGCGCGATGGCGCTGGAGGTCGCGTTCGTCGGCGTCGCGAACTCGCTCTTCTCGGTCCTCGCCCGGCTCGGCGCCGCGTCGCCGGCCACGCTCGCGCGGGAGGCGGGCGCCGACGAGGGCTACGTGACCCGCTGGTGCGACGCGGCTTTCGCCTTTGGCTACCTCGAGGAGCGCGGCGATGAGCTCGCCCTCTCGGACCTGGGCGGAGCCTTCCGCCCCGAGGCGCCTGGCACGCTCGTCCCCTTCGCGGTGCAGAGCATCCTCGGCGCGCACATGGCCGAGCGGGCGGCGGC
This sequence comes from Myxococcales bacterium, assembly GCA_021807105.1. Classification (GTDB taxonomy): domain Bacteria; phylum Myxococcota; class Myxococcia; order Myxococcales; family JAKAPL01; genus JAKAPL01. Next base: position 35,975 of record JAKAPL010000004.1, read on the forward strand.
GTTCACCCGTACCGGCGAGCGGCCGGGAGAGGTGGTCCTCGCCGAGCGTGAGACCGTGCTGCGCTGGTTCGGCCCGATGCTCGAGGGGCAGTTCTCGCCCCTCTTCGAGCGGGAGATCCTCCCCGCGATCCCCGCCTTCGGGGCGGCGGGCGAGCGGGGCGGCCTCGTGGTGGACCTCGGCTGCGGCAACGGCTGGTACTTGCGCGCGCTGGCGGCGCGCTGGCCGCGGCTGCGCGGGCTCGGCCTCGACGGCTTCTCCGAGAACATCCGGCAGGCGGAGGAGCGGGCCCGGCAGAGCGGCCTCGCGGACCGCCTCTCGTTCCGCGAGGGGGACATCCACGCCTTCGCGCTCGACGAGCCGGCGAGCCTCATCTCCTTGAACCGCGCCCTGCATCACGTCTGGAACGAGAAGGCGCGGCTCTTCGCCCTGCTGGCCCGCTCGCTCGCGCCCGGCGGCGCCGCGGTCATCTGGGAGCCGGCCTGGCCGTCCCAACGCACCGGCCTGCGCGAGATCGGTCGCCGGGCGATGGCCTTCCAGAACCTCTCTGAACACGTCCAGGGCAACCACTTCCTGCGCCCCGAGGAGATCGAGGCGGCCCTCCGCTCGGTCGGCCTCACGCCGCGGGTTCACCTCTTCGCCGGAGGCAACGAGGCGGTGGTCGTCGGGACCCGGGAGTAGCGGCCCTGATCCGTCGATGTCGATAAGGGCGCAACTGCTTCGTTGCTCGGTCGCTGCAGTCCTCACCGTACAACCATCGCACGGTTCCGGTCCTCGCTCCGCCTGCTCTGGGGCCAAGAGCAAAGCTTGAGGAGCCGCCCCCTTCTCGCCGGCCAGGGCCGTGCCTCACATGGGGTGAGGCTTCTCACGGACGGATTAGGGGGCGGCCCCGGCGGTTGCGGCCGCCCCGCGACTGTGCTAGGACCCGCGCCGCCGGGTGCTGGAATCCCGGCGACATTTTCGAGGTTCTCTCGAAAGTGGGCGCGGTCGGCCCACTTTTTTTGTCGCCGGAGGGCCCCCGAACGGACATGGAAAACGTCTCCCGAGAGAGCGCCGCCGAGGGCGCCCGCCGGCTCGCCGAGCCGCTCGCCCGTTCCCTCGGGCTGGAGCTCGTCGACGTCGAGTGGTTGCGCGAGGGGCAGCGCCATGTCCTGCGGCTGTTCGTCGACAAGCCCGGGGGAGTGACCCTCGACGACTGCGCGGCCCTCTCGCGATTTCTCGGTCCGGCCCTCGACGTAGCTCGTTTCCCGGCGGGCGTCGCGCCCGGCGGAGCGCCGGCGAGCCCGGCCGAGGGCGCGGGGGCGCCGGAGGAGCGCGGGCCGAAGGCCGCGCGACCTGCGGTTTCCGGGGGCCGATCGGGCGCCTATTCGCTCGAGGTCAGCTCCCCCGGCATCGAACGGCGGCTCCGGAAGGCCGACGACTTCCGCCGCTTCGCCGGCCGCCAGGCCCACGTCAAGACGTATGAAAAGATCGCGGCCGGCGCTGGGGAGCCCCGCCGCTCCTTCCGCGGCACGCTCGCCGGCTGCGACGGCGTGCGCGTCGAGCTGGATCTCGAAGGGACGCGCGTCGCCATCCCTCTCGCCTCGATCGCCAAGGCGCATCTCGTCGCCGAAGAGGAGTCCCCTGCCGCGGGGTAGACCGAGAGAACACCGACCGCGGACGCAAGGCAAGGAGAGACCATGCCGACCCAGACCCCCACCCTGAACCTCAATCAGATCCTCGACCAGGTCGCCAAGGACAAGGGCATCGACCGCAAACGACTGGTCGCGACCCTCGAGGACATGATGCAGCAGGCGGCCCTGCGCCACTTCGGCATGGACCGGCATATCACCGCGACCTATAACCAGGAGAAGGGGACGGTCGAGCTGGTCCAGACCCTCCAATTCGTCCCCGAGGTCACCGACCCGGCCAACCAGATCGGCCTCGCCGAGGCGCGGGCGAAGGGGATCGAGGCCGAGGCGGGCGACGAGATCGACATCCGCCTCTACTACCTCGACGAGGACGCCGAGGCCGCGCGCGCCCAGGACCTGCAGTTTGGAGAGATCCTGAAGCTGAAGACCTTCGGCCACTCCTTCGGCCGCATCGCGGCGCAGACGGCCAAGCAGGTGCTCCTCCAGCGTGTCCGCGACTCGGAGCGGGAGCTGGTCTACAACGAGTACAAGGACCGCAAGGGCGAGATCGTCACGGGCATCTCCCGCCGCTTCGAGCGGGGCAACATCATCGTCGACCTCGGGCGGGCGGAGGCCGTCCTGCCGCTGCGCGAGCAGGTCCCCCGGGAGAGCTACCGGGCCGGCGACCGGGTGCAGGCCTACGTCGTGGAAGTGCTGCGCGAGAGCAAGGGACCGCAGATCATCCTCTCCCGCGCCTCGGTCAGCCTCCTCACCAAGCTCTTCGAGATGGAGGTCCCGGAGATCGCCGAGGGGATCGTGGTCATCGAGGCCGCGGCCCGCGAGCCCGGCGGACGCTCGAAGATCGCGGTGGCGAGCCGCGACCGCGACGTCGATCCCGTCGGAGCCTGCGTGGGCATGAAGGGCTCGCGCGTCCAGGCGGTGGTCCAGGAGCTGCGCGGCGAGAAGATCGACATCGTCCCGTGGGACGAGGACCCCGCCAGCTTTGTCTGCTCGGCGCTCCAGCCGGCCGAGGTGAGCCGCGTGGTCATCGACGAGGCGAACCACGCGATGGAGATCATCGTCCCCGACGACCAGCTTTCGCTCGCCATCGGCCGGCGCGGCCAGAACGTCCGGCTCGCGGCGCAGCTCACCGGCTGGAAGCTCGACATCAACAGCGAGAGCCGGGTCAAGGAGATGCGCGACTTCGCGACCCGCTCGCTCGGGGCGCTGCCCGGCATGACCGACCCGCTCATCGAGCTGCTCTACTCGCACGGCTTCCGCCAGGCGCGGGACATCCTGGAGGCGAACCCCGAGGTCCTGCCGCAGATCGAGGGCGTCACCCCGGCCGCGGTCGAGGCCTGGCAGAAGGCGGCCGAGGCGCAGTCGGTCGTCGACGCCGAGGAGCTGGCGCGCCTGGACGCCGAACGCGAGGCGGCTCGGCAGGCGGAGGCGCGCCGCCACCCGGACGAGTTGTCGCAGCAGGAGCGGCTCCTGCGCGTCCGTGGGTGCGGCGAGAAGGCGATCGAGCAGCTCGCCGCGGCCGGCTACCACACGGTCGAGGACTTGGTGAAGGAGTCGGACATCATGAAGCTCGCCGACTCGACCGGCCTCGGCATCAAGAAGGTCCGGCAGATCAAGCACTCGGCGTCGCTCTACCTCGAGGAGGAGGCGAAGCTGCGGGCGGAGCTGAACGCGGAGCGGGCGGCGCAGAGCGCGCTCGCGGGTACGGCGACGCCGGAGGGCGGCCCGACCCCCTGACGGGTTTGCTTTTCCGGCAGGCGAAAGCTAGAGAGGGCTCCCCGGTGGATTATCTCACCCCGGGCAGTCGTTGTTTTCCGGATGCAGTGGAGTGTGACGGTCATGGCGAAGAAGCGCGTCTTCGAGCTGGCGAAGGAGCTGGGGATGACGAATCCCGAGCTCGTGGACTGGCTCAAGAAACACGGGTACGAGAAGATCACGAGCCACTCGTCGTCGCTGGAGGCGGTCGAGGCGCAGGCCGTCTACGATCGAATCCTGGGGGAACGCCAGCCGAAGCCCGCGCCCGCCGCGCCTGTCGCGCCGAGCTTCGTCCTCCGCAAGAAGACGTTCGCGCCAGCCCCGCCGGCTCCGGCCGCGCCCGCCCCGGCCCCGGCCCCGGTCGCCGCGCCGGCGGAGGCCCCCGCCCCGAACGTCGCCGCGCCGGCCGCCCCGGCCCCCGAGGCCATCGAGCCCGCCCGCGAGCCTGCTCCGGAGGCCGCGGCCCCGGCCCCCGAGCCATCGGCCGAGGGGAGGCCGACCGCGCACGCGCAGGCGAGCGCTGCGCCCGTCCCAGCGACCGGACCCGCGCCGGCTTCGGTCGGGCCCCACCCCGCGCCGCCGGCCTCGGCCGCGCCGGCCGCGCCGGCCGCCCCGCCCCCGCCCGACCCCCGGACGCTCAAGCCGACCGCGACGCAGGCCGTCGTCATCTCCCGGCCCCTCATCCCGGTCCGCCGCGTCACCCCGCCGTCGTCCGCCCACCGCGAGATCCCGATGGCGCCGGGCCGCAAGATCATCGGCGAGGTCAAGGAGTTCAAGGTCGTCTCGGACGCCCTCGGCCGGGGGCGCGAGTTCATCGATGTCTCCAAGGACAAGGCCGGCAAGAAGCGCGGCGGCGGCCGGCTCCCCGAGAAGGCGGCGCTCTCCAAGCACGACATCATGGAGCTGGCCCGCGAGCGGGCGATGATCCCCATCCGGGGCAAGAAGAGGCGGCCCACGAAGAAGGGGAGGAAGACCGAGATCACGACCATGAAGGCGAGCAAGCGCGTGGTCGAGGTCGAGGAGGCGATCACCCTCGGCGAGCTGGCCCGGCAGATGGGCGTCAAGGCCGCAGAGCTGATCCGGAAGTTGATGCAGAACGGGGTCATGGCGACGGTCACCCAGTCGATCGACCTCGAGACCGCGCAGCTCCTCGCCGCCGAGCACGGCTGGGAGGTCCGCGACGTCGCGTTCGAGGCCGCGGACTTCATCCCCTCCGGCGAGGACGCCGCCGAGGACCTGCGCCCCCGCCCGCCGGTGGTGACGGTCATGGGCCACGTCGACCACGGCAAGACGTCGCTGCTCGACGCGATTCGGAAGACCAACGTAGCCGGGGGCGAGGCCGGCGGCATCACCCAGCACATCGGCGCCTACCAGGTCGCGACCGCGAAGGGGCCGGTCACCTTCCTCGACACCCCGGGCCACGAGGCCTTCACCGCGATGCGCGCCCGCGGCGCCCAGGCGACGGACCTCGTGGTCCTGGTCGTCGCGGCCGACGACGGCGTCATGCCGCAGACGATCGAGGCCATCAAGCACGCGCAGGCGGCGCAGGTCCCGATCCTCGTCGCCATCAACAAGATCGACAAGCCGGGCGCCAACCCGGGCAAGATCGAGAACGCGCTCATGAGCCAGCAGCTCGTCAGCGAGCGGCTGGGTGGCGAGACGATCATGGTGCCGGTCTCGGCGAAGACCGGCGAGGGGATCGACCACCTGCTGGAGATGATCGCCCTCCAGGCGGAGGTGTTGGAGCTCTCCGCGAACCCGGACAAGCTCGCCTCGGGCGTCGTGATCGAGGCGAAGCTCGACAAGGGCCGTGGGCCGGTCGCGACGGTGCTCGTGCAGGAGGGGACGCTCCGGACGGGCGACGCGGTGGTGACCGGGATCCACTGCGGCAACGTTCGGGCGATGGCCGGGGACCGCGGCCAGCGGGTCGAGGAGATCGGGCCAGGCTGTCCGGTGGAGCTGCTCGGCCTGACGGGCGTCCCGACGGCGGGCGACGCCTTCAACGTGGTCGCCGACGAGAAGACGGCCAAGGAGATCGCCGAGCACCGGGCGCGCAAGGCCCGCGAGGTGGACCTCGCGAAGAGCGCCCGGGCAACGCTCGAGGACCTCTTCCAGAAGGTCGAGCGCGGCGAGGCGAAGGAGCTGAAGCTCGTCGTCAAGGCGGACGTGCAAGGCTCGGTCGAGGCGGTCGCCGACGCGCTGGGGAAGCTCGCGACGAAGAAGGTCGGCGTCACGATCCTCCACCAGGCGGTCGGCGGCATCAGCGAGAGCGACGTGATGCTCGCGGCGACGGCCGGGGCGGTGGTCGCCGGCTTCAACGTCCGGCCCGAGGCGAAGGCGGCGGAGCTGGCCGCGGCGCAGGGGGTCGACGTCCGCCTCTATTCGATCATCTACGAGGCCGTGGACGACGTCCGCAAGGCGATGGAGGGGCTGCTCGAGCCCACGCGGCGCGAGAAGGTCCTCGGGCGTGCGGAGGTCCGCACGCTCTTCACCGTCCCCAAGATGGGCACGGTGGCCGGCGTGGCGGTGGTCGACGGCAAGATCCCCCGCAGCGCCTTCGTGCGGCTCATCCGCGACAGCGTCTCGGTCTACACCGGCCGCGTCGGATCGCTGCGCCGCTTCAAGGACGACGTGCGCGAGGTGGGCAGCGGCCTGGAGTGTGGCCTCGGCCTGGAGAACTACCAGGACATCAAGCCGGGCGACGTGATCGAGGCGTTCGAGATCGAGGAGATCCGGCAGAGCCTGTAGGGCGGCGATCGCAGCGAGGGCTCCCCGCCTCCTCCCGCCGGCCGCTCCGTGAGAGGAGATCTCTGGCCCATGGACGGTGAACCCCGATGAGAGCGCGCCCCCCGCCCCGCGGCTTCGGCGGCAGCCCGCGCTCGGCGCGCGTGGGCGAGCAGCTCCACCGCGAGCTGTCGCGGCTCCTCGTCCGCGGCCTGAAGGACCCGCGCCTGACGGGCCTCGTGACGATCACCGGCGTCGATCTCTCCCCCGATCTGCGCGAGGGGAAGATCTATTACTCGGTCTTCGGCGAGCCAGCCGTCCGCGAATCGACCGGCGAGGGGCTCGCGGCGGCCGCTGGTTTCCTCGCGCGCGAGGCGGCCCGGGCGCTCCACCTGCGGGTCGTCCCCACGCTCCGCTTCACGCTGGACGAGTCGATCGAGCGGGGCGCCCGGATCGAGCGGCTCCTCCGGGAGGTGCAGGAGGCGGAGAAGAAGGCGGGCGAGGAGCCCGAGTGAGGTGACCCTCGACGGCGTCCTCGTCCTCGACAAGCCCGCGGGGCCGACCTCCTCCTCCGTCGTCCTGCGGGTGAAGCGGCTGCTCGGCGCGCGCCGCGCCGGCCACCTCGGGACGCTCGATCCGGCCGCGACGGGCGTCCTGCCGATCGTCCTCGGCGGCGCGACGCGGATCGCCCAGTTCCTCGCGGGCGAGGACAAGAGCTACCGCGCGTCGGTCCGGCTCGGCGTCGCGACGGAGACGGGCGACGCGGCGGGGAGGCCGGTGAGGACGGGCCCGGTGCCGCCCCTCTCGCCCGAGGGCCTCGAGGCCGCGCTCGCTTCCTTGCGCGGCGCGCGCCGGCAGAGGCCGCCGATGTTCTCCGCGGTGAGGGTCGGCGGCGTGCGGCTCTACGAGATCGCGCGGCAGGGCGAGGAGGTCTTGCGGGAGGCGCGGCCGATCGTCGTCAAGAGGCTCGTGGCGCTCGGCATCCATGGGCCGGAGATCACGCTCGAGATCGACTGCACCAAGGGGACCTACGTCCGCGTCCTCGCTGAAGAGCTGGGGGATGCGCTCGGCTGCCCCGCGCACCTCGCGGCGCTGCGGCGGCTCCGGGCGGGGCCGTTCACGCTCGCGCGGGCGGTCCCGCTTGCCGCGCTCGATGGGCTGGCCGCCGCGGACCGGCGGGCGCTCGCCCTCGAGAAGCTCGTCCCGATCGAGGCCGCGCTCGCCCACCTGCCCGCGCGGCGGCTCGACGCGGCGGAGGCGGCGGGCGTCCGGCACGGGAGGGCCCCCGCGGGGCGGGGGGAGGGCGCGGGGCTCGTCGTGCTCCTGTCGCCGGAGGGCGCGGCGCTCGCGATCGCTCGATCGGACGGGGGGGAGCGGCTCGCCCTCGCCCGCGTGCTCGCGACCGCGGCCGAAAAACCCGATCCCGCGGCGCGGGAATCGCCCGCCAGCCCCTCGACGACGGGCTTGCCAAGCCCCGGCGAAGCGGCTACAGCCTCTCTCGCCCCCGGGGGCCAACGAGGAACGCACATGGCCAAAGACACGCTGAGCATCACCGACAACCGCACCGGCAAGAGCTACGAGATCCCGATCACCGACGGCACCGTCCGCGCGATGGACCTGCGGCAGATCAAGACCGGGCCCTCGGACTTCGGGATGATGACCTACGATCCCGCGTTCTTGAACACCGCGAGCTGCCGCAGCCGGATCACCTACATCGACGGCGCCAAGGGCGTCCTCCTGTACCGCGGCTACCCGATCGAGCAGCTCGCGGAGAAGTCCACGTTCCTCGAGGTCGCCTACCTCCTCCTGAACGGGGAGCTGCCAAACCGTTCGCAGTACGAGGAGTTCCGCGAGCTGGTGACCAAGCACACCTTCGTCCACGAGAACGTGAAGACCTTCATGGACGGCTTCCGCTACGACGCGCACCCGATGGGCATGCTGGTCTCGGTGGTGGGCGCCCTCTCCACGTTCTACCCAGAGGCGAAGGTCGTCGAGGACCGCGCGACGCGCCGCATGCAGATGATTCGGCTGATCGCGAAGATGCCGACCATCGCCGCGTTCTCGTACCGCCACTCGATGGGCATGCCGTACGTCTACCCGGTCAACGACCTCTCCTTCGCGGGCAACTTCCTCGCGATGGTCAAGCGGATCGCCGAGGTGAAGTACGAGCCGCACCCGACGCTCGAGCGGGCGCTCGACACGCTCTTCATCCTCCACGCCGACCACGAGCAGAACTGCTCCACCTCGGCGATGCGGAGCGTCGGCAGCTCGCGCGTCGACCCGTTCTCGGCGGTCGCGGCCGCCTGCGCGGCGCTCTTCGGCCCGCTCCACGGCGGCGCGAACGAGGCGGTGCTCCGGATGCTCAAGCAGATCGGCAGCGTCTCGAACGTGGCGGACTTCGTGAAGAGGGTGAAGGCCGGCGAGGGGAAGCTCATGGGCTTCGGCCACCGCGTCTACAAGAGCTACGACCCGCGCGCCAAGCGGGTGAAGCAGCTCGCCGATGAGGTGTTCGAGGTCACGGGCAGGAACCCGCTGCTCGACATCGCCCTGGAGCTGGAGAAGATCGCGCTCTCCGACGAGTACTTCGTCTCGCGCAAGCTCTACCCGAACGTCGACTTCTACTCCGGCCTCATCTACCAAGCGATGGGCTTCCCGGTGGACATCTTCCCCGTCCTCTTCGCGATCCCGCGCACGGCGGGCTGGCTCGCCCAGTGGGAGGAGATGCTGCTGGACGAGGAGCAGAAGATCGCCCGCCCCCGGCAGGTTTACGCGGGCGCGACGCGGCGCGACTACGTCCCGATGGATGCGAGGAAGTAGCGCGCGAGCGCCGGCGCGCCGCCGGGGAGGGTGGAGGGCCGCCGCGAGGAGCTCGTCGCGGCGGCCCCGAGCGCGGGCGAGACCCCGAGGGACCCGAAGCCCCCCACCCGACGCGGCGTTGGGCCGCGGGTTCGGGCGCGGGAGGGGAGCGGGAACGGCAGGGAAGGGCAGGGGCTAGTCAAGGTTGCGCCGCTCCGCCTTCTTCTTCGCGCGCCGCCGCTTCTCCTCGATCCGCCGCTCCTGCGAGGCCCGGGTACGGCGGGTCGGGCGGCGTGGTCTCGCCTCGCGGGCCGCCCGTTCGAGCCGCGCCCGGAGCCGTTCGAGGGCCGCCCGCCGGTTCTCGTGCTGACTCCTCCGCTCGGTCGCCGTCGCGACGATCCCCGTGGGCAGGTGAATGATCCGCACCCCGCTCTCCGTCTTGTTGCGGTGCTGCCCCCCCGGGCCTCCGCCGACGAACACGTCGGTGCGGCACTCGGCGAGCAGCGGGCCGTCCGCCAGCGCGAGCGCGCGGCGCGCGCGGGCCCGTGCCGCGTCCTCCCTCGCTCCGATCAGGGGGGTTTGCGGCGGCCCGGCGGCAGGGGGGGCGCCGCCTTTGGCTTCGGTCGCCGGAGGCCGTTCGTGCTTCATCTCCCGCCCCCTCCGATCGTGGGGCGCGGCGCCCCCGCGGGCCGCCGCCTCTCGCCGCCCTCTCCCCGAGGTCCGCGGTGGTGACGGCAAGCGGCCCGAGGCGTCTCCCCGGCCGCGGGCTTACGGCACATGGATCGAGATCGGCCAGAAGCTCGTGATGTCCTGCGACCCGTCGGCGTAGGAGCCGATCCACGCCTCGGCCCGGCTCCCCGGGGCGGTGCCGGTGGGCACCGAGAGCGTGACCGGAAGGCTCGTGCCGTCGTCGATCGTTCCGCCGTCCGGGAACTGCGCGTTCGGGTCGAAGTCGCCGAAGTACGCCATCTCGTAGAGGAGCCAAGGGGCGACGGGCGCGGTGGACCAGCCGGTGAGCTGGACGGTGACGCTCTCTCCCGCGGCCACCTCGTGCACCTCGTCGGGGCGCGGGCTTACGTTGAAGTACGCCCCCGCCGGTTCGGGAGAGCAGGGGGAGCCGCCGCTCTGGGCCGCCTGCCGGTTCGACCAGATCGTCGAGGCGTAGAAACCGCCGTCCGAGAGGTCGTAGGCGCCGCCGTCGAGGGCGGCGACCTGACCCTCGCAGAGATCCGCGACCTCGCCCTCCCCGGGACCGTACCAGGGATCGCTCGGATCGGAGATCACCCAGGCCGGCCCTTCGCCGGAGAGGCCGGCGAACGGATCGGTCGCCTCCTCCAGCACCTCGTGCGAGATGACGAGCTCCAGGTTCTCGGGCTCGGGGTAGCCGGTCGCCTCCTCCGGGCACTCGGGGGTCACGGCGAAGCCGTAGGGCGCGCCCTGCCACGCCGCGGCCGCGTGGAAGCCGAAGACCGTCGTGCACATCCCGGAGAGCGGCGCGCCGGCGGGCAGGTGGAGGACGTAGAGCCGGTCGTCGCCCGCGGCCGGGGCCGGCAGGACCCCCGCGTCGAAGGCCCCGGCGAGGAAGAGGGCCACGTCAGAGGAGCCGCCCGCGTCGGGGAAGCCCCCGTCGAGCGTGAACGCTTCGGGCGCGGGGCCATCGCCGACGCCGTACTCCTCTCCGGTGGCTTCGAGGTAGCCGGACCGCGCGATCCAGCGGTCGTACTGGATCGCCTGCGCAGCCCATGGGTCGCCGGCGAAAGTCACCGAGACGAGCCACGGGTGGGCGATCACGGGTCCGCCGTGGTCGGGGATCTGCGGAAAGGCGTCGTGCGGAGCCTCGACGAATCCCCCGTCGCCCCCGTCGGTCCCGCCCGCGTCCCCGCCGCCGGCGGCCGGGACGCCCGAATCGCCCCCGCCCGGCGAAAGCTCGCCGCCGTCGCCCGCGTCGATCCCGCTCGCGTCGAAGCCCGAGTCCTCGAGCGCGGCGCCGGCCCCGCTGTCTGCGAGCGTGGGCCCCGCCCGGCCGCCGCCGCACGCGAGGACGAGCCCCCCGGAGACGATCAGCGGCAGAATTCGCAGGGCCTTGTCCTCGGGCGCATGAGCGTCCCCTAGGAGCCTAGTGTTTTTCGCGAAGACGCTTCAGGCCAACCCCCAAGCCCAAGGCCGGCGGGACGCCGGCGTTCCCAGGGTACCCTCACGGTCACGCGAAGTTCCAATCCCTCTCCCCCAGCGGGGGAGAGGGATTGGGGAGGATGCCTCGGTCGTCGTGCACGTTTCACACCAGCCTCCTAGAGCTTCTGGCAGAGGTCGTAGTCGATGGCGCTGCCGTTCCCGGAGTTGCCGCGATCGAGGAGCCAGCAGGCGTAGCCGGGGCCACAGGACTCGTCGTCGCAGCAGTAGTCCGAGCAGTAGCCCTGGTTCGAGCCGGGCTGGCCCGGCTGGAGGTAGGGGTTCTCCGGCAGACAGACGCCGCTGCGGCAGGAGTTCGTCGGTGCGGTGGGGTCGCAGGCGACGCCGATCGCGCCGCTCCCGGCGGGGAGGCAGGCCATGAGGATCGAAGCCGACTGCTCGGGCTGCGGCTGGCAGCCGTAGCCGGTCGGACAATCGGCGGAGGAGCAGCAGGGGTCGGCGCACTTGCCGTTCACGCAGAGGTCGTGAGCGCAGTTCGTGTCCGACGTGCAGGAGGCGCCGGTGGTCGCCGCGGGCGCCCCGAGGGTTTCGTCGCAGGCGTCGGCGCGGAGGACGAAGTGGCACAGGCCGTCGCCTCCTTCCTGGGTCGAGAAGCAGAGGGCGTCGGCCGAGCGGATGGTGCACTGCGGATTCGTCGTGCAGGCGACCCCGCCGTCCATCACGCCGGCGAAGTAGAGCATGCTGACGCAGCTCCAGCCGCTCGGGCAGGCGCCGTTCTGCAGGCAGGTGTCGCCGCAGACCTCGCCGCTCCCCGGCGTGTAGTGGCCGCAGCCGGTGATCGAGGCGCAGCTCGTGTCGCTCGTGCACGGGGTCCCGGCGCCGCCCGTCCCCAGGGGGGCGCCGGCGTAGGAGTCCGGGATGCAGGCGCCGCCGCCGCCGAAGGACGCGCAGACCATGTTGGGAGGGCAGCCGGAGGTCGCCTGGCAGGGGGCGCTGCAGAAGGCCGGCGAGGAGGCGCCGCTCGCGAGCAGCAGGCTCACGCACTCGCCGGAGCCGTCCTTCGTCCAGGGCGCGCAGTCCGAGAAGCCGTTGCATTGGCCTCCGAGCGCGGTCGAGCCGCTCGCCGCCGCACAGCGGCCCGTCACGAGGTCGTCGCAGCGCTGTCCGGCCGCGCAGCTCCCGGGCAGGCAGCCCGAGACGCAGCGGCCGGAGGTGCAGACGAGGGCCGGGGGGGCGCACATCGTGTCCTGCGAGCACTGCGGCGTCACGCACTTCCCGTTGGCGCCGCAGAGATCGGGCGAGCATTCGTTGTCCGACGTACAGGGGACGCAGCTCCCGCTGACGCAGGCGAGAGAGCTTGGACAGGCCGAGCGGCTCGTGCAGCCAGCGTCGATGGCGCCGCCCGCGTCGCCGGCCCCCGGGCCGCCGTCGCCCGCGCCGGTGCCGCCCGCGTCGCTGCCGGCGTCGATCGCTCCGGCGTTGTTCGCGCCGCCGTCGAACGCGCCGCCGTCGAGGAGGCCGCCGTCCCGAGCGCCGCCGTCCCGGTGGCCGGCGTCCAGGCTGGGCTCGGGCCCCGAGTCGGGGACGCCGCCGTCGACGTTCAGATTGCCTCCGTCGCCGCTCCCGCCGCCCGGAACGCAGGCGCCCTCGGAGCAGACGTCGCCGGGGGTCGAGCAATCGGCGTTCGTCCTGCACGGGAGCGCGGAGGTGCAGAAGCCGAGGACGCAGGTCTGGCCCGCCGGGCAGTCCGAGGAGCTGGTGCACGGGCAGTTGGCTGAGCTGCACGAGGGGGAGGGGGGGCCGGAGCAGCCGGCGAGGATCGCTCCGGCGACGAGGACGGCGAAGGCTCGCTCCATGGCGCTGATTCTCGGACGGCAGGGAGCGTGCTGTCAAAGCCGGGGGGCGGCGTTGCCGACGAGTGGAGCGGCGGCGCGGACGCGGGGTGGCCAGCAGGCTCACGACCGAGACGTCGCGAGGAGGCAGCCCTCGATGTCTCCAGGCAGGACGACCTCGCTTCTTGTCGGATCGACCTCATCGTCGATTAGGTCGACCTCATCGGCAGCGCGACCGGTCAGAAACGTTCGTTAATCCAATGGGTTGGCGCGTGGAATCGCGAGACCTCGCAATTTTTGCTTCCCGCCTCGGGACGTTCGCTCCAGATGACGGGGGATTGCGCCGCCGGCGCGGTTCGCGAGGCCCTGACAACGATTGTCGGACGTCGTGGGTCAGCCGCCGAAGACCCGCGCGAAGACGTGGTCCACGTGGGCGAGCTGGGCGTCGAGGTCGAAGCAGGTGGAGAGCTCCTGCGCCGTGAGATGCTCGCCGATCTCCGGGTCGGCGTGGAGCGCGTTGCGGAAGTCCGGGCCGCCCTCCAGGGCGCGCAGCGCGTTCCGCTGGACCATCGCGTAGGCCGCCTGGCGCGGCACGCCGCGGCGGGCGAGGGCGAGGAGGACGCGCTGCGAGTAGACGAGGCCGCGCGTCCGCTCGAGGTTCTCGCGCATCCGGTCGGCCCGCACGCGCAGCTCGCGGGCGAGCCTCGCGAAGCGGCGGAGCATGAAGTCGAGGAGGATCGTCGCGTCGGGGGCGATGACCCTCTCGACCGAGGAGTGCGAGATGTCGCGCTCGTGCCAGAGGGCGACGTCCTCCATCGCCGAGAGCGCGTAGCCGCGCAGCAGGCGCGCGAGCCCGGTCAGGTTCTCAGCGAGGATCGGGTTCTTCTTGTGGGGCATGGCCGAGGAGCCCTTCTGCCCATCGGAGAACGGCTCCTCGACCTCGCCCACCTCGGTCCGTTGCAGGTGGCGAATCTCGACGGCGAACTTCTCGAGCGAGGCTCCGGCGAGGGCGATGGCCGTGAAGAGCTCGGCGTGCCGGTCGCGCTGGACGACCTGCGAGGCGGCGCGGACGGGCCGCAGGGAGAGGGCGATGAGCGCGCGGGCCTCGACCGCGGGGGGCACGTTCGCGAACGTCCCCACCGCGCCGGAGAGCTTGCCCACCGCGACGGCCTCGAAGCCCCGCTCGAGGCGGGCGCGGACGCGCGACAGCTCGTCGTACCAGACGGCGAGCTTCAGGCCGAAGGTGATCGGCTCGGCGTGGATGCCATGGGTGCGGCCGATCATCGGCGTGTGCTGGTGCTCCATCGCGCGGGCCTTGACCGCCTCGCGGGCGAGGTCCACGCCCGCGAGGATCTCGCGGCCGGCGGCGCGGAGCTGCAAGGCGAGGCCGGTGTCGAGCACGTCGGAGGAGGTGAGGCCGAGGTGGAGGAAGCGGGCCTCGGGGCCGATCCGCTCTTCGAGGAAGGTGAGGAAGGCGATTACGTCGTGCTTGACCGTCTTCTCGATCTCCTCGATCCGGGCCCCGTCGGCGGGGCCGATCGTCCCCGCGCGCTCGCGGCAGGCGTGGGCCGCCTCGCGGGGGACGAGCCCCTCCTCGGCCATCGCGTCGCAGGCGGCGAGCTCGACCTCGAGCCAGCGGCCGTACCGCGCCTCGGGGGTCCAGATCGTGGAGAGCTCGGGCCGGGCATAGCGGGCAATCATGGCGCGAGGCTACCGCGGGAGCGGGCGGCAAGGGAAGCCGCAGGCACGGCGGGATCGTCGTGCCTCCCGCCGCCGGGAGGCGCGCGAGCGCGATCCCCGTCGGAGTCGCCCGTAAGCCGAGTTCTGTTCCCCGCGTCGGTTGCCCTTCGCGGGGCGGCGGACATTCCTCTAGGCCGCCGGTTGCCCGGCGGCTCCAGCGAGCCAACCCGGAGGCATCGGACGGGCCATCCTCGAACGCCTCCCTATTTGCTCTTGCACCCGGTGGGGTTTGCCGTGCCGCCGGAGTCACCCCCGGCGCGGTGCGCTCTTGCCGCACCTTTTCACCCTTGCCTCGGCCCCCTCGCGGCGGCCGATCGGCGGTCTCTTTTCTGTGGCACTTTCCTTCGGGTCGCCCCGACTGGTCGTTGACCAGCACCGCGCCCTGTGGTGCTCGGACTTTCCTCGCGGACGGGCCGTAAGAGCCCCGTCCCCGCGTTCGCCTGGCCGGCTCCGACGGGAACCGCGGGCGGAGCATACGGTACTCCGCGACCGGACGCCAGAGGTTGACAGCGCTGGCCCCCGGGCCGAGACATGTCCGCCGTGCCCAGCTTCGCCCGCCGGGCCGTCGTCGCGGCGGCCACGCTCCTCGCGCTCGCCGTGCCGCCCGGGGCGCGGGCGGCCGGCGACGACGCCCCGGACGCGGGGTTCGCCGCGCTCGCCGCGGCCCGCCGGGAGGCCGCGGAGCTCTCCGCGGCGCTCGGTGAATGCCGCGCCTCCACGCGGTCGCTCGACGCCCGGGCCTCCACGTGCGCGGGGAAGCTCGGCGAGCGCGAGACGCAGCTCTTCGCCTGCCGCGCGGGCGCGTCGGCCTGTCAGGAGGAGAAGCGGGCCGCCTGCAACGAGGACGAGGCCATGGTCCAGTCCGTCCTGCTCGGCGACGCGCCGCCCGTCGGGACGGCGAGCTGCGTCCCCGCGGCCCACCAGCGCGCGCTCGGCACGCTCGTCTCGGGCTGGCGCCGGGCCGGTGACGAGCTGGAGGGGTTGCGGGAGTACGAGGCCGGCGGGAGCGACCGGCTGCCGCGGGTCTCCCGCGAGGCCGCGCGGACGCAGGCCGAGCGGATCGCGGCGCAGGTGCTCGGCGGTCCGGATGGCCGGCGCAGGCTCTGGCGCCGGCTGCTCGTCGAGGCGCTCCGGAGGATCGCGCCGGACTTCTGGAGGCGGCTCGCCGCGCGGGGAGAGGCGCCGATCGACGGCTGGTTCGCGTCGCCCCGTCCTCTCGATCGGGACCTCGTTCGCGCGGCCGAGTCCGAGCCGGGGGTCGTGCCGGCCGGTGAGCCTCCCCCGCTCGTCTCCGCCCTCGATCTCGTCGAGTCCTACCTGACCCTCTCCGACTGCGCGGGCCGCCCGCGGCTCCTCGGCGAGTGCCGCCGGGCGCGCGAACTGCGCGACCTGCTCGAACAGTCCGGTCCGCTCGTCCTGGAGGGGCGCGAGCGGGCGGTCTGGGCGGCGGACTGCCGCGACGTCAACCCCGCGGTCGTCGCCGGCTGGCTCGAACCGTTCCCCGCGGGCGACCAGACCCCAGCCGAGACGGGCTGGCGGCGGATCGCGACCGCCGCCTACGGCAAGCTCCTCACTTGTTGGCTCGCCGATCCTTCGATCCCGATCCCGTTCTCGACCTGGCTCGACTCCCGCCTCCCCGCGCGGCCCGCGGCCTCGGAGGAGGCGGTCGCGCACGCCGCGCAGATCGAGGCGCTCTGGACCGACGGCGGCGCGGACGATCTCTGCCTGCGCGCCGCCCGGGCGCTCCAGCGCCTCCCGGAACCCAGGAGCTGCGCACTCCCGGCCGAGACGCTCGCCGCTGTCTCGGCCTGGGCGTCGATCCGGTCGCGGCCGCAGGAGCCGGCCGTCCTGCGGGCCTGCGGGGCCGCGGTCCAGCTCCTCTGGTCCGGTGATACGGTCCGGGTGACGGCGCTCTTCGACCGCCCCCCGGCCGCGGAGGAGATCGTCACCCGCGCGCCCACCGCGACGCCCACGCCGATGGGCCGCCTCCGCGCGCTCTGCGCCGACCGGCAGGGGCCGGCCGCGTCGTTCTCGGCGAGCGTCGTCGCGCTCGCGACGGTGGCCCGGCTCTTCGGCGAGGCGCCGGAGGCTTTGCCCTGGCGGCTCGACGCGCGCGCGGACGCGCCGTTCGAGGACGGGGCCGTCGCGCGCCGGGCGCGACGATCGGCCTGGCTCGGCCACCTCCTCACCGGTAATTCGCCCTGCGGGGCGCTCGGCCTCGCCGCCGATCGCTGCGCGGCCTGCGCGAAGGCCGGGCCCGGGCGCTACGACTGCCGCGCCGCCCGCCGTCTGGCGGAGCTCTGGACCCGCTGGACGCGGCAGCTCGAGCTCGGGCTCCTCGGCCTCGCCGCCGCCGCCGGCGCTGCCCTCTGGCTCGCGGGTCTCGCGCGCGCGCTGCGCGGGGCGATGCCCTGGGCGGCGCAGGTGCGCGCCTTGCTCGGCGATCTCGGCCTCCCGGCGCGGCCGGATCGTTGGAGGTTCCTCCTGCCGTCCCGCTTCTCCCAACTCACGGTGGCGCTGCCCGAAGGGCCGGCGTGGGAGCGCTGGGGCCGGCGGGCCTCGGTGCTGCGCGCGAGCGCCCTCACGGAACGGACGGTCGACGAGGCGGCGGTGACCGCGCTCCGGTCGGGCAGCGAGGTCGCGTTGCTCGTCCACCCCGAGGGCGCGGTGCCCGAGCTCCCGGCCGTCCGATCGATGCTGGAATGGTCGGCCAAGGGTGGGCGGCGCGCGGTCCAGTTGCTCCCCGTCTCGCGGGAGCGGCTCCAGTGGGCCCACGCGCCCGGCGACCTGCTCGACCTCGTCGAGCAGACCTCGCTGCGCGGCAACCCGTTCCAGGTCCGCGGCCGCATCCACTCGTCGAGCCAGTTCTTCGACCGCGAGCGGCTCGTCTCCGGGTTGCTCGCGGGCGTGGGGCAGGGCGATTGGACCCTCGTCACCGGGCTGCGGCGGATGGGGAAGTCGTCGCTCGCGCTGGAGGTCGCGCGCCGGCTCCACGGCCCGGCGGCTTACGTGGATCTCGCGGGCTTCCACCACGAGCTGACCACGGAGGGCGCGGCGGACCGGGCCGCGGAGGCGATCCTGCGCTATGCCTGCGTCCGCCTGCTCGCCTCGGCGCGCGAGACCTGGCCAGGCTTCTTTGGCGCGCCCGCGCTTCCCCCCGAGGCGGCGCCTCTCGACGCCGGGAGGCTCACCGAGTGGCTCGGCGGCTTCGCCCGCGCCTGCCGCGACGCCTCCGGTGGACGCCCCGGCGCCGCGTTGCTCGTGCTCGACGAGATCGAGCAGGGGCTCTCCGGTCCGCCGCGCGACGTCCGCCGCGCACTCGAGGCGTTCGAGATTGTCGTCGGCCGGCTGCGGGCCGCGCTCGGCGAGCTGGGCTCGGGGGCGGACCTGCGCGTCGGGGTCGTGCTCTGCAGTGCGCTCCATCCGCTGCTCTGGGCGCCGCTCGCGACGCTCACGGGCCAGTCGATCATCGGCGCGTTCCCCTGGGCCTGCGTGCCGGCGCTGCCGGTCGACGCCGCCGAAGCGATGATGCGCAGCCTCGGGGCCTGGCACGGCGTCCGCTTCCGGCCGGAGGCGCTCGCGCTGATCGTCCGGGAGGGTGGAGGCGTCCCGTTGCTCGTGCGGCGGCTCGGGTCGGCCATCCTGGAGTTGTACGATCCGGAGCGGGCGCGGCAAGGCAGCCTCGGCGCGGTCGAGATCGGGATCGAGGGGGCGCGGGCGGCCGTCCGCCGGGAGGCCGGCGAGGGGTCCCCCACCCGCGTCTGGGTGGAATCGGAGATCGGCGACGGGAGGAGCCCGGTCGGACGGGCGCTCCGGCTCGCCGCGCGGGGAGGCGAGATCGCGACGGCGGAACTCTCGGGGCTCGTCGCCGAGCTGTCGTTCGCGCGGTTCGGCGAGGTCGGCCTCGACGCGCTCCTCTCCCAGGACGAGCAGCGCCGCAGGGCCGAGGAGGCAGGTGGGGTGACGGTGCAGATCCTCCAAGAGACCGGCGTCCTCGATCCGGTTGGAGACCTGACGGCGCCGGAGAAGCTGTCGTTCCCCGACGGTCTCTTGCGGCGGATCCTCGCGGAAGCCGGGATGAGCGCGGTGGCCTGATCGGGCTCTTCCCCCGCCGCCAAGTCCAGCCCTGGACTGGGAGACCGGTGTCCAATGGCTGCCTGCCGTGAAAGCCAAACGCTTCGCTGCGACGGGCGGCCTCGTCGCTTCGCTGCAAAACCTACGGCGAGGAGTACGTTTTCGCTGCTCACCCTCGGGCGCCCATCTCGCTCCGGTCTCGGCTTTCTCGCGCCGGCACCCGTTGGACAGCGGTCTCCTACAGCCGGACGTCCCGGGCCGTGAACGGCCACGCGGGGGACTTCCCCATCG
This sequence comes from Myxococcales bacterium, assembly GCA_021807105.1. GTDB lineage: Bacteria > Myxococcota > Myxococcia > Myxococcales > JAKAPL01 > JAKAPL01. The sequence continues at coordinate 54,946 of JAKAPL010000004.1, forward strand.
CGCGCGCCGCCGGTGGGCGCCCCGCGCCCGGCTCCCCGACCGCGGGCCCCTTGGTCTCCCCGGCCGGCTCGCTCGTGCCGCCCAGGTATGGCCAGAGAGAGCGCTCCAGGCTCACTGTCGCCGCCCGCAACTCGGACATCGCATCCTTGCGAACCTTGGACATAGTCACCACCTTTGGAAAGCCGGCGGTCCTCCGCCGGAGTCTCGGTCTCGTCTCCTTCGCGGGATGGTGACCACCTTTCGAGTGGCCTGCAGCCCGCCTCGTCCATTGTCCACGGTGGCCGGACCGTGAATAGGCACACTAAAGATAAGAACTCATCGAGCCGCGCGCCAATCGGGATGGATCGCGCTCACGCGGCCGGACGGCGCGGGAGAACGACCCAGAACGTCGAGCCTCTCCTCGGCCGCGGCCGTACGCCCGTAGCTCCTCCGCACGCGGTCGCCAGGCGGCGGACGGTCGCCAGGCCGAGCCCGAGGCCAGGGCCCGTCGCGCCCGGACCGCGCACGTAGGGCTCGAAGGCCCGCGCCGCGAAGTCAGGGGGTAGGCCGGGCCCGGTATCCTCGACGGCGATTCGCACGGTCCGCGGTCGCCTCCTAGCTCGGACGACGATCTGCCGCTCGGGGCCGTCGCCCATGTACCGGATCGCGTTGCGGACGAGGTTCGTGACGATCACCACGAGGACGCCGGACGGGCACGCGGCGGACCCGGGAGAGGCGCAGTCAAGCTGCAGATCGATCCCCGCCGCCCGCGCTTGCGGCCGCAGCTCGCCCATCAGTCCGGAGAGGAGCGGCTCGACCGCACACGCTTCGTCGGGGTTCGGCTTGGCCCCCGCCCGAGCGAACTCGAGGAGGGCGTCCACCACCTCCCGCGACCGGTGCACCGCCGCCGTGCAGTGCACGGCCACCTTGCGCACGCGCGGATCCTCGCTGCCGGCGACGCTCTCGGCCGAGAGCTGGATCGCCTGCAGCGGGCTCAGGACGTCGTGGGCCACGCGCCGGGCGAACAGGTCCATCTCAGACTCGTGCGCGAGGTCCAGGAGTCGCTGGCGCCGGATGATGGTCGCGACCGCCCAGGTGGTGATGAGGATGAGGAAGAGATCGAGGGCGGCGAGCCCCAGGGCCCCGGCGGTCGTGTCGGCCCAGAGCCGCTCGATCCGCTCGGCGCGGCCGGTTAGGTCGTCGAAGTGGAGGTCCACGAGCCGGGCGAGGGAGGCGTCGAGGCGATTGCTGGCGCGGCGCCAGGCACTCGCGCAGGCCCGCAGCCGGGCCGCATCCCTCAGCTCGATGGCCGGCAGGAGATCGGCGAGGGCGGCGTCCAGCTCCTTGAGCCGCGAGGCGAGGTCCACGGCGGCGGTCGGGCGATGGTCCGCCGGCAAGGTCAGGTAGACCGCGACGTGGTCGCCGAGCCCCTTGCGCGCCGTGTCCACGTCCGCGCTCCATCGGCTGGAGGTCTCGCCGGGCCCACCGTCCATGATGAGCGCGGCCTCGATCGCGGCGTCGAGCCCACGCAGGGCGGTCCGCCCGTTGGTGAGGAGGTACGCGGCCGGCACCATGCGGCCGCGGATCCCGTGCAGCTCCGGGCCGACGCGGTGGAGTTCGACCTCGTAATAAATGCTGATCCCCGTCAGGGCGAGGATGAGGACCACGGTCGCGACCGCCATCGCGAGCAGGGGCGTGTAGATTTGCCTCGCTTTCACCCAGTGAGCGCACGCCCTCAAGAAACCGGATCCAGGGAGCCGCTCCATGCTTCTCTTCCCCCCGCGCGCGAGGCCGTCGGTGTAGCATAAGGCCCCTGCGCCGGGGTCGCGAGCGCCTGCGCGGGTCGGCCTCCTGCGCGGGCGGCGCTAGGGCGCGAGCTCGGGGGGCGGCGGGGCTTCGAGGTCGAGCGGCTCGCCGGTGACCGGGTGGGGGAGGGCGAGCCGCCAGGCGTGGAGCCAGAGCCGCGGAGCGTGCCGCGCCGGAGGGCCTCCGGGGGAGTGGTAGTGCGGATCGCCTTCGACGGGACTGCCGATGTCCGCGAGTCCGACCCGGATCTGGTGGAGCCGTCCGGTCTCCGGGACGGCCTCGACGAGGGCCGCGCCTCCTTCCTTGCGCGCGAGGACCCGGAAGGAGGTGACCGCGACCTTTCCGGCTTCACCCGGACGGGCGCGCCGGGTGAAGCCGCGGCGGGCGGGGACGAGCCTCTCCTCGATCCGGCCGTCGCCGGCGGCGGGCGCGGGGGCGACGAGCGCGAGATAGCGCTTCTCGACCCTGCGCCGCTGCCAGGCGAGGCAGAGGACGCGGTGGGCGGCGGCGCCGAGGGCGAAGACGACGAGTCCGGAGGTGTCGCGATCGAGGCGGTGGACGACCCAGACGGGCCGGGCGAGGAGCCTCTCGGCGGCCTCGCGCAGGGACGGCGTCCCCGAGCGCCGGCCCGGGACGGTGAGCATCCCGGCGGGCTTGTCGAAGGCGGCGAGGGAGGCGTCGGAGTAGAGGAGCGTGGCTACATTGCAGGCGTGGTCCGGCCGTTCGAGTTCCAGAACGCGTTCAGTCTCGTCACCCATACGGGTTATGCGGCCGACGACCTGCGCAGCCTCCTGCGAGGCATCCAGCGGGTGCCGGGGAGCTCCATCTTCTATCACGTCCACCATTCGCTCTTCCGGCGCCACTTCACGACCGGGGAGTTCATGAACGACTTCGCCCGGTGGGTGCTGCTTTCGGTCGGCGAGGAGGCCCTGGGGGAGAGGCTCTCCGCGGTCGATCCCTGGCAGTGTCTCGCCATCCGCACGGCACGCGACCGGCTGGTGGATGCGATCGAGGGCTACCTGGGCTCGACCGAGTACGGCATCCGCGTCCCTCCCGGCAAGCGTTTCTACTTCACGGCCGCCCGGACCTTCATCGCCCCGACGGGCCGATCGGCGCGAGACCTCCGCGAGTTCGCCGCGGGCGTGCGCGGCTGCGGACCGGACGCAATCTTCCACCACTTCGTGATCGCGCCCACGCGGCTCGGCCGGCGGGACAACGACTTCTCCGTGTGGCTCGAGGGCGAGCTCTCCGAAAGCGCGCTCGCGGACGAACTGTCGCGCCTCACCCCCTATGACCAGGACCTCTACCGGCTGCGCGATCGGATCGCGGAGATCGTCGAACGGCGGCTGGCCTGAAACCCGATGGGCCCGCTCGATCGCTACCGCTCGGTGCTCGGGGACGAGGAGATCGAGACGATCCGGCAGCTCGCTCGCCCGCTTGCCGGCGCGGTCGTCCAGCACGTCAACTCAACCGCCAAGGGGGGCGGAGTCGCGGAGATCCTGGGCGGGCTCGTGCCGCTCATGCGGGACGCGGGGATGGAGGTCGACTGGGACGTGATGGAGGGCGACGCCCGGTTCTTCGCCGTGACCAAGGCGATCCACAACGCGCTGCACGGCGTGCCGGCCGAGGTCACGGGAGAGATGGTCCAGGTCTTCGAGGAGGTCACGGCGAAGAACCTCGGCCTCGTGAGGCGCGACGCCGACTTCGTGACCATCCACGACCCGCAGCCCGTCGGCCTCGTGCGCGCCCGTGACCGTGGCCGGGCCCGCTGGCTGTGGCGTTGCCACATCGACCTGTCGGATGCCGACCCGCGCGTCTGGGCGCTTTTGCGCGACGACGTGGAGCGCTTCGACGCCGCGGTCTTCCATCTGGCCGACTATGCGCAGGCGCTGTCGATCCCGCAGTTCATGATCATGCCCGCGATCGACGCCTTCTCCGAGAAGAACGTCGAGCTGCCACCCGAGGAGGTCCGGTCGGTGCTGGAACGGTTCGGGATCGATCCGCGCCGTCCCGTCGTCCTGCAGGTCTCCCGCTTCGACCGGCTCAAGGACCCGCTCGGGGTCGTGCGGGCCTACCAGCTCGCCCGCACCTGGCACGACTGCCAGCTCGTGCTCGCCGGCGGTGGGGCGAGCGACGACCCGGAGGGGGAACGGGTGCTCCAGGAGGTCGTCGAGGCCGTGGGGGGCGACCCGGACATCCATGTCCTCTCGTTGCCGCCCGAATCCCACCGGACGATCAACGCGCTGCAGCGCGGGGCGACGGTGATCGTCCAGAAGTCGCTGCGCGAGGGCTTCGGTCTGGTCGTCACCGAGGCGATGTGGAAGGGCAAGCCCGTGGTCGGCGGCGCGGTCGGGGGGATCCGGAGGCAGATCATCCATGGGACGACCGGCTTCCTCGTCCACTCGGTCGAGGGGACCGCGTTCCGCATCCGGCAGATCCTCACGAACCCCGGCCTCGCCCACCGGCTCGGGGAGTCGGCGCAGCAGTACGTCCGCGGGAGCTTCCTCCTGCCGGCGTACCTGAAGCAGTGGATCCTCGCCCTGCTCGCGGCGCGCCACGGGGGAAGGGGAGTTTCGTACCTCGAGAGATAGCGTTTCGGTTGCGCGGCGCTCGTCCCTCCCGCATGCTCCCGAGTCATGGGGAACCGCCTCTCGCGCGAGAAGAGTCCCTATCTCCGGGAGCACGCGGAGAACCCGGTCGACTGGTACGGCTGGGGGGCGGAGGCCCTCGAGCGGGCGCGGCGCGAGGACCGGCCGCTTTTCATCTCCATCGGCTACCACGCCTGCCATTGGTGCCACGTCATGGAGCGCGAATCGTTCCGCGACGAGGCGACCGCCGCGGCGATGAACCGCGCGTTCGTCTGCGTCAAGGTCGACCGGGAGGAGCGGCCGGATCTGGACGACGTTTACCAGCGTGCCGTCGCGCTCCTCGGCCGGCCCGGGGGCTGGCCGCTCACCGTCTTCGCGACGCCCGCGGGCGTGCCCTTCTTCGGCGGCACCTACTTCCCGCCGGAGGACCGCGGCGGCCTGCCGTCGCTTCGCCGCGTGCTCGCCGCGGTCGAGGAGAGCTGGCGGACGCGGCGCGCGGAGATCGAGCGGGTGGGGCGCGAGATCCTCGCCGACTTGGGGCCGGCCGCCGCCGCGACGACGGAGATCGTCTCCCCCGCGCTCTGGCGCCGGGTGGCCGGGGGGCTGCTCGCGTTCGTGGATCGCGAGCACGGCGGCTTCGGCGCGGCGCCGAAGTTCCCCTGTGCGCCGGCCCTCGAGGTGCTCTGGCGCGCCGCGACGCAGGACGGCCTCGCGGGCGCGGAGCCCGCGGTTCGGCGCGCGCTGCGGGCGATGGCCGATGGCGGGATCCACGATCAGCTCGGCGGAGGGTTCCATCGTTATGCGATCGACGAGCGCTGGTCGGTTCCCCACTTCGAGAAGATGCTCTACGACAACGCGCTGCTCGCGCCGCTCTACCTGCGGGTCTCGCTGGAGACGGGCGAGGCACGTTTCCGGGAGACCGCGGAGGACGTCCTCGCGTGGATGGCGCGGGAGATGCTTTCGCCCGGCGGCGGCTTCCTCACCTCGCAGGACGCGGACAGCGAGGGGGAGGAGGGGAAGTTCTTCGTCTGGTCGCCGGCGGAGATCGCCGCTGTCCTCGGCGACGCGGAGCGGGCCGCGGCGCTCTGCCGTCACCTCGGCATCGGCGCGGCCCGCGTCCCCGTCCGCGCGAGCCCGAGCACGCCGGCGCTCGCCGAGGGCCGCCGGCGCCTCTTCGCTGCGCGCGAGAAACGCGTCCATCCGGCGCGGGACGAGAAGATCCTCGCGGGGTGGAACGGCCTCGCCGTCTCCGCGCTCGCTCGGGCGGCCGGCGCCCTGGACGACGAATCGCTCCTCGCGAGGGCGCGGGCGGCGATCCGCTTCGTCGAGACCCGGCTGACGGACGGCGAGGGAAGACTGTTGCGCTACTGGCTGGACGGGCCGGGGAGCGTGCTCGCGTTCGCCGAGGACTACGCGAGCCTCGCGGTCGCGAGCCTCGATCTCTACGAGGCCGCTGGCGAGACCGGGGATCTCGACCGCGCTGCGCGGCTCGCGACCGTGCTGCTCGATCGGTTCTTCCTCGCCGAGGAGGGCGCGGTGGCGATCACGACGGCGGGAGGCGAGGGGCTGCCCGTGCGTTCGCTCGCCCTCATGGACGGCCCCGTCCCGAGTGCGACGGCCCTGGCCGCCCAGGCGTGGCAGCGGCTCGGCTGGCTCACGGGCGGCGCGCGCTTCCGTGACGCCGCCGCGACCGTGATCCGCCGCCGCGCCGCCTCTGCGGCGGAGAGTCCGTTCGCCTTCGCGGGCCTCGCCTGCGCCCTCGACGGCTACCTCCGGGGGCCGGTCGAGGTGGTGGTCGTGGGGCCGCGGGAGGACCAGCGGACCTGGTCGCTGGTCCTCGCCGCCCGGACCGTCGATCTGCCGAACCGCGCCCTCGTCCGGATCGAGCCCGGCAGCGGCCCGGCGAGCCTCGACCCGGAGCTGTGGGTGGGGCGGGAGGATACCCCGGAGCCGACCGCGTTCGTCTGCCGCGGCGGAAGCTGTCTCGCGCCCATCACCAACCCCGCGAGACTGCCGGCGGCGCTGCGCGAAGCGCGGTCGGCCCCCTGACTTCCCGACGGCGCGAACCGCGCGCACGGATCCGTGCCTACCGTTCTCGTGCCTCCCTGGCGCAGCGTGGCCTACATCGGCGCCTAGAGTAGGCGCGGCGCCTTCTGGTAAGCCGCCGCCTGAACTTCTCCTCGGGGGCATGAGGTGTCGTCATGCTCGTGGCGCTCATCGCAGCAACGGTCCTGGGTCAGACGGTCATCGTTCCGCAGAACAACTGGTTGCGCTCGGCGCAGCCAGCGGCGGCGGGCGAGATCCTGCCCGACGAATCCCCCGTCCACCTCGGCATCGCGCTCAAGCTCGCCGACGGCGCGGGGGTCGCACGGCTCCTTGCGGACCAGCAGAACCCCGCCTCGCCCGGCTACCACCAGTGGCTCACGCCCGAAACGTTCGGCGAGCGCTTCGGTGTGCCGCCGGCCGAGTACGAACGAATCGTCGCCTGGTTGCGGGCGGCGGGCTTCACGCCGACGGCGTGGGGAAACCGCCTCTTCGTGGACGCGGTCGGGACGGCGGGGATCGTCCGGCGTGCCTTGGGCGTGCGGCTGGTCCGATTCCACGAAAGCGGCCGGTCGTTCCGGGTCGCGGCGGGCGATCTTCGGCTGCCCCCGTTCTTCGCGGCGCGGGTGCAGTGGATCTCCGGCCTCGACACCCGAATCGAGCTGCGGCATCACCTGCTCGTGGGGGGGACGCCGATGCTCGGCGCGGACGATCTGCGGGCCCTGTATGATTTCTCGTCGCTCGTCGCCTCGGGGAACGCCGCGAGCGGACTGGAGACGGCCGTCATCGGGACGCAGGAGCAGTCCGGGCCCCCCTCGACGAGCTCGATCGACTGGTATCTCCAGAACGTCTCGCACGCGAGCGCGGCGTACACGCCGGACACCTTGAGCAATCCGAACGGCGACTACGATTCCCAGGGAGCCAACCAAGAGTACCAGCTCGACGTCGAGATGCAGAGCGTCGGCGCGCCGAACGCGACGAAGATCCACCTCGTGCTCGCGCCGGCGAGCGAGGTCTTCAGCAGCGGAGCGAACTACGCGGCGAGCACCCTCTCGACCGCCGCGGTGGTCAGCCTCTCTCTCGGGATGTGCGAGCCGGGGACCAATGGCAACGAGGTCTCGACGTTCGAGCAATACGTCCAGCAGGGGCTCGCGGAGGGGCAGACGTGGTTCGCGGCCTCGGGCGACAGCGGCGCCGATGACTGCGCGGGAGGGGGCGGGGGTGGTGGATACGGCGGCTCGGGCGGCGGCGGGGCGAGCGTCGATTTTCCCGCGAGCCTGCCGGAGATCGTCGGGCTCGGCGGCACGATGTTCTCCGGCCAGCCCAACTGGGACAACAACGGAGATCTGACGGGTTGGGAGGACGAGGTAGTCTGGAACCAGGGCGGCGGTGCGGGCGGCGGCGGGCAGAGCACGCTCTTCAGCAAGCCGTCGTGGCAGCAGGGCGTCGGGCCGGAGTCCGGTGACGGGGCTCGCGACGTCCCTGACATCGCGTTGATGGCCGCCGGCGACCCCGGAGTCGCCACCGCGGACGGTGCCGACCCGAGCCAGATCGATCCGGTCGGGGGCACGAGCGTCGCATCGCCGCTCGCCGCCGGGATCTTCGCGCTGCTCGATGGGCGGCTGGGTTGCCGGCAGGGCGACATCCACGCGACGCTCTACCAACTGGGCGGGGCGCAGCAGAAGGGCGGCGCGAAGGTCTTCCACGACATCACTGCGGGGAACAACGGAGGTTTCTCGGCCGGACCTGGCTACGACCTCGCGACGGGATGGGGCTCGCTCGACGTGTCGGCCCTCGTGGCCAACTGGCCGGGCTGCAACGGCGCTCCGCCCATTGGCCTTTCGAGCAGTTCGGGGGGAGCGTCCGGGACGAGCGGGGGGACGTCGGGGACGAGCGGGGGGACGTCCGGGACGAGCGGTGGAGCCTCGGGATCGAGCGGCGCCTCCGGGACGAGCGGCGGGGCTTCGGGAGCAGGCGGATCCTCCGGGACGAGCGCTGGAACTTCGGGATCGAGCGGTGCCTCGGGAACGAGCGGTGCCTCGGGAACGAGCGGGGGGACGTCGGGCGCGAGCGGTTCGTCGGGGAGGGGCGGAGGTTCTGGAACGATCGGCGGCACGTCGGGCGCGAGCGGCAGCGGCGGGGGATCGGACGGAGGAAGCTCGGGAGACGCTGGAAGCGGCTCCGGGACGAGCGGAGGAAATCCGGGAGCGACCAGTGGTAGCGTCGGTGTCGCCCCCGGGGTGACCGTCAATGGGTACGGCGATTACAGTCCAGCCGCTCCCCAGCCGGCGCCGAGCAGCGGCGGGTGTACCACGGGTCCCGGTGGAGACAGTCTCCTTGCTCTCCTCGGCCTGGCGCTCGCCGTCAGACGCCGACGGGCGTGAGCGGACAGGCGACCCCGGTTCCCCGCAGGCCGCAGTAACCGGCCGGGTTCTTGGCCAGGTATTGCTGCTGGTACTCTTCCGCGTGATAAAAAGGTGCCTCGGCTAGGATCTCGGTCGTGATCGGTCCGTAGCCGGCTGCCGCCAGCCGGGAGGCGTACTCGGATCGGGAAGCCTCGGCCGCCCGGCATTGGGCGGCGTCGTGAAAGAAGATGCACGAGCGATACTGTGTGCCGACGTCGTTGCCCTGGCGCGCCCCCTGGGTGGGGTCGTGCGACTCCCAGAAGGCGCGCAGGAGGTGCTCGTAGGAGAGTCGTGCCGGGTCGAACGCGACACGAACGACCTCGGCGTGCCCAGTCCGCCCCGTGCAGACCTCCTCGTAGGTCGGGTTCGGCGTCGAGCCGCCGCAATACCCGGCCGCCGTCGAGACGACGCCGCGCATCTGCCAGAACATCCGCTCGGCGCCCCAGAAACAGCCGAGACCGAAGGTCGCGAGCTGACTGCCGGGCGGGTACGGCGGAGCCAGCGGCCCTCCGGTGACGTAGTGGCGCGCAGGAACCGCCAGCGGCGTCGCGCGCCCCGGAAGCCAGCCAGGGGGTAAGGAGTCGCTCACGAGCGGATTATTCGCCCAGGAATGCTCGCCTGCAACCCGCATTGGTACTCCGGCTCATTCATGGTCCGGCTGCTGCGGCGTCCGATTCCGCGCCCGCGAAGGGGGGCTTTTCACCCCCAATGAGCCTGGGAATCAATCCCCTCCCGTCGCCCTGATCCGTCGATCAAGGGCGCATCGACTTCTGGGGCCAAGAGCGAAGCTTGTGGATCTGCACCCTTCTCGCCGGCCAGGGTCGCGCCTCACACGGGGTGAGGCTTCTTACGGGCGGATTAGGGGTCGCCCGGCCGCCGATCCAGTGGCCATCTGCTTCGTTCCGTCAACTGCGGCATACTCCTTATTGGGTGGGGAGGCGCCGCTTGCACGTCTCCGAGGACCTCGGCGATACTGGTTCGCGACGGCCGGCCGTGGGTGATTCGCGGCTGCCGGGAGTCTCCGTGATCATCCAGTGCGCCGCTTGCAAGACTCGGTTCAAGATCGGTGACGACAAGGTCACCGAGGCGGGCGTCAAGGTCCGGTGTACGAAGTGTGGAGCCGTCTTCGTCGCCCGCAAGCAGGCGCCCGTCGGATTGCCGGGAGAATCCGTCCCCGCGTCTCCTGGGCCTGGCGCACCGCCGGCCTCGCAGCCGGACTTGGAGAAGCTCCTCGCCGGCTTCTCTGCGCCCGCCGCGAAGGAGCCGGGGCCCGCGGCCTCGGGGCGCGCGCCGGCCGCCGAAGGCGCGAGGATCGTCTCAGCGCTGGCCTCGATGGGGGACGCGCGGCCGCCGGCCCCGTCCCCTCGGGGGCGGACGACGCCGGCGCCGGTCGGTCCGATAGCCACACCCGCGATCGCCCCTCACGAAGCCGTCACGTTCGAGGATCCGCTCGCTGGCCTCGATCTGGATGCGCGCCCGACGATCGAGCCCACCCGGCCGATGCTGCCCGCGACCGGCCCGTTGGCCGCGGCCCCTCTATCCGCGTCCGCGATGGGCGAAGAGGCTGGTCTGGAGATGGATCTGGCCTTCGATCCGGATTCCTTCACGCCGACGGTGGTCTCACACGCCATGCCGCCGGAGCCGTCTCTGCCCCCAGCACCGGCGGCGCTCGCGCCGGAAGCGGGCCGGCCGCCGGTTGCCGTCCCTGTGGCCGTGGCGACGGCGCCGCCGGCCGCAGCGAGCGCCCAGCCGGCCAACTCGCCGCCTCACGCCGCGCCGGAAGGACGATCCCTCCTGTCGATGCTCGCCGCGGGGGCCGCGTTCGCCGCGGTCGTCGCCCTCCTCGTGTTCGCCTTCATCGCCTGGCGTGGCCGAGGCCTGGACGTTCACGATCCCATGCGGTCCTTGGCTTCTGCACTCCACCCCGCCAGGGCGGCGCGGGGCGGCGGGTGGGGCGTCCGGGTGACGGGCTCGGGCTACTACCCGACGGCGGGTGGTGAGCCGCTCGTCTTCGTCGCCGGAGAGGTGACGAATGCGGGCCCGGCGGCGCGGCCGCTCCAGGTCGAGGTGGAGATCCGCAACGCGGCGGGCCAAATGGTTGCCGCCGGCCGCGGGTGGCCTGGCCGTGAGCCTGGGCCCGAAGATCTCTGGAACGTGCGAGACGCGGCCGATCTCGCGGCCCTCGAACGCCGCCTGGCGCAGGCGCCGGATCCGCTGCCTCCGCGGGGACACGCCGGTTTCCTCGTCGCGCTCGTGCGCCCGCCGGGTGACGACGACGACTGGCGGATCCACGTGCGGGCCGCGCCGGTGTTGGGCGTAGGGCAGCGGCGCTAGCCGGGGCTAGGAAGCTGGTGTGAAATGGCTGCCTGCTGCGAAAGCCGAACCCTTCGCTGCGATGGGCGGCCTCCTCGCTTCGCTGCAAAACGGGCTGCAAAGAGTACGATTGACGCTGCTCACTCCTCGGGCGCCCATCTCGCCGTGGCCTCAGCTTTCTCGCGACGCCACCCATTGTACACCAGCCTCTTAGCGCCGGCGGAGGAGCCGTTCGAGTGCGTCGGCGGCCTGCCCCAGTCGGCTCGCCGAGAAGACGAGCAGAAGCGTCACCGCCAAGAGCGCGAGGTCGGCCCAGGAGAGCGGCGGAAACCAGCGTTCCACGGACCGACGATAGCTCTGGAAGAGCGCCCGTGGCAACCGGCGGAAAAAACGGCGGGCCATCGGCCGCGCTCCTCACGCCCCGAAGGAGTCGTGGTAGAAGAACCCGCCGATGCTTCCCCTCGCCTTGGACCGCGGGCGCCGGCCGCTGCTGCTCGCCCACCGTGGGGCCTGCGTGGAGAGGCCGGAGAACACCGCCGAGGCGTTTCGTCTGGCGCTCGAACGCGGGGCGGACGGCGTGGAATTGGACGTCCGGCTCTGCGCGAGCGGTGAGCCGGTCGTCGTGCACGACGCCGACCTGTCGCGGATCGCGGGCCAACCGGTCCGTATCGCGCGGGCGCCCTGGTCCGTGCTGCGCGGCCTCGACGTGGGGAGCTGGTTCCACCCCCGTTTCTCCGGGGCGCGGCTGCTCACTCTCCCCGAGGCGCTCGAGGTGCTCGGTCCCACGGCGATCGTGAACGTCGAGCTGAAGGGGGATGGAGAACCCTCGCTCGCAGAGATCGTGGCGAGATCTCTCGCCGGCGCGCCCGCTCCGGAGCGCTTCCTGGTCTCCTCGTTCCAGCCGCTGCTCCTCGCGCGGTTTCGAGCGCGGCTCTCCGGCTGTCCGCGGGGACGGCGCCCGTCGATTGGGCTGCTCTTCGAGTCGGAGAAGGCGCCGGCCGTGGGCTGGGCGCTCGCCGGCCGGGCCTTGGGCGCCGCCTCGCTCCACCCCGCGCGCGAGCTGTGCCGCGGCCGGCGGGTGCGGCGCTGGACTCGCGCCGGCTTCGCGGTGGTCCCGTGGACGGTCGACGATCCGGCGGCGGCGCTCGCGCTCTGGGAGGCGGGCGCCCGCGGGTTCATCACCAACCGTCCGGGCGACCTCGCCGGCCTATGGGGCAGCCGTTAGAACGCGAGGCCGGCGGAGAGCGAGAGCTGTTGGAGCGGCTCGGCGTTCTGGATGCCGTCGGCGTGCATCGCCCAGTCGTAGGCGTACTCGAGGGCGAGGGTCACGATGGCCGTCTGGAACTGGAGGCCGAGATAGAGGTCGTTGTAAAGGTTCGGCTGCGCGCCGAACGGCTGGTTCTCGTTGAAGAGCGCCTGGGTGAAGGTGGGATCTCCGGCCGGCGGTTGGCAGGTCGCCGCGCCGCCGTTGACGTTGCCGGCGGGGCACTTGGCGTAGTTCTCCTGGGTGATCTGGGCCTGGTTGGTGAGGAGCACGCGCGAGCTCGAATCGATCCCGATCGCCTGGTAGCCGGCGTAGGGTGCGAGGGTGGCCATCCCGGCGACGCCGAATTGTTTGCCGATCGACAGGCCGAGGACGCCGGTGGTCACGTCCATGTCCTGCTGGCCGAACAGCCGCGTCATCGCAAAACGGGCCATCAGATCCGGGAGGTAGGTGAACCCCTCGACGATGCCCCAGCGGACCTCGGCCGTTCCGGCAAACAAGCCGCTGTTCGTGAGGGTGTCGACCTTGCCCCCGATCTCGAGCGAATAGGGCAGGCCCTTGCGGAAATGGAGGGAGGGGAGCATCAGCAGACCGGGGTTGGGCGACGCGGTGACCCAGAAGGGCTGCCCCTGGATGGCCTGGCTCGCGTTGATGAGCGCGAACGTGTACTCGAAGTCGAAGGCGAAGCCATCGGCGCCCAGCGTCTCGGCTGGTTCGAGCACCGCCCCGGAGAGCGACGTGCCGAGCTCGTTGCCGAGCATCCGGAAACGCTGGTTGGCCGGCGAGCTGGGGTCGGTGCCCGGATCGCCGAGCTGGTAGATGACCAGGTTGTAGTCGGCGCGGGCGACCCGCGGCGCCGCCGTCACGAAGAGCAGGATGATTGCGGCCGACCACCGACGCATGCCACCCTCGAGGCGCTCGACTTCCTTCCTGCACGCCTGTCCCCCACGCTAGCAGGCGGCTGGTGGAGCTGTCAATTTCCGCGGTGAACCGACGGACGTGGCGGGTACGCTCTCCATCGCATCCGGCCGGCGCTCCCATGGAGGCGGCGAGGCGGGCGTCTGGTATCCTCCCCTGATTCGCGTTTCCTCCGACAGGTGGCAGTGGGCGGCTGCGACGGCGGCGTTGCTCGTCGGCACCGGCATGCTCCACGGGGCGACCGTCGTCTCGAGCCTCACGCGGCTGCCCGGGGATCTCGGCGACACGCGCTTCAACCTGCTGGTGCTGGAGCACGGCTTCCGATCGCTGCGCGGCGACGCCTTCGACCGGGACTTCTGGTCGCCGGCGTTCGCCTTCTGGCCCCACCCGGACGTCCTCGCTTACTCCGACAACCTCGCGGGCGACCTCCTCGGCTACGCGCCGCTCCGCGCGATGGGCCTCGATCCCGCCCGCGCGTTCGCCCTCTTCCTGCTCCTGTGCACCGTCCTCGACTTCGCGGCCACGCTCGCCCTCGGGCGAGCGCTGGGCCTCTCGGTGCTCGGGGCCTCGGCCGCGGCCACCCTCTTCGCCTTCGGGATGCCGCGGTCGGCCCAACTGAACCACGCGCAGCTCCTGCCCTCCTTCTGGACGCCGCTCTGCTTCCTCTGCGCGGTCCTCTCGTGGCGCCGCTGGCGCGCGGGGCGCGCGTGGGCCGCGCGGGGGTTCGCGGCCCTCGCCGCCCCCTGCGCGGTCCTTCAGCTCGCCGCCGGCATCTACCTCGGCGTCTTCCTCCTCCTCGGCGCGGCCGGCGTCGCGCTGGGCCTGGCCTGGCACCTGTTTCGCCGGCGCGAGCGGTGGGCCGAGCTGACCCGCTTCTGCCGGTCGACCGTCGCGGGCTGGGCCATCGGCGGGGCGCTGGGCCTCGCGCTCCTCTGGCCGCTGCTCGCGCCGTACGCGCGGGCGCGAGCCGAGCTGGGCGGCCGTCCGCTCGCGGAGGTGGCGGGGATGCTGCCGCGCGCGGCGTCGTATCTGCTCCCAGCGCCCGGCTCCGTCCCGTACCACGGGCTGTTGCGGCTCTCCGCGTACGTCCCCGTCCCGTGGGAGCAGGCGCTCTTCGCGGGCTTCCTCCCGCTCGTCGCGCTCGTCGCACTGGCGTTCCGGGGGCGGCGGCGGGCGGGGATGCCGGTGGATCCGGCGGTCCCGGCGGCGGTGCTCGGCCTCTGGTGGACTTCGGCGCTCGCGACGCTGTTCCTCGGGAGCTGGCACGGCGTGCCGCTCTCCCTCTGGGCGCTCCTGCGCCACATGCCAGGGCTGGACGCGCTGCGCGCGGTCTCCCGGGTCGGCGTCTTGGAGCTGCTCGGCGGGGGTCTCGCGGCCGGCATCGTCGTGACCGGCCTCGCGCGGCGTCCGCTGCTGGCCCTGTTGCTCGCGCTCTTCCCGCTCGCGGAAAACTGGTCCCGCTGCCCGGCCCCCGTCACCGCGACCGAGATGTCGGCGCGAGTCCGGCGCGTCGAAGCCGCCGTGCCGCCGGGCTGCCGGGCGTTCTTCTGGCGCGGCGAGGGCGCGGGCCCCGCCTACGCGCTCCAGCTCGACGCGATGGCCGCCTCTCTCGACCTCGCCGTCCCGACGCTCAACGGCTACTCGGGCCACGATCCGCCGCGCGGACTGCCGGACGATCCCCGGGAGGTGAGCGCGGAGGACGCGAGGCGCTGGCTCGCCCGCGAGGGGATGGGCGCCTCCGGCCTCTGCGTCGTCCCCTGACGGGGCTTTTATTGTCGTTCGGGCGGCGCCGGCTTGTCCGCCGCCAGCTCGGACGAACGGCGGAGGACGACGAACGACTGCCGGCTCTGGTAGTTGTCGTCCTCCCGCGCGACCACCGTGACGACGTTGTTGCCGGCCTTGAGCGGCACGTCCTGGGCGATCTGCATCCGCTCCGCCCCCGGATCGGCCGCGCGGAAGAAGACCTTGCGGTCGTTGACGAAGATGTAGGCGTCCCGCAGCGGCCTCGGGTCGCGGATGGAGGCCGTCAACTCGAAGTGGTCGGCGTCGGTGACCGGCCCGCCCTGCGCCGCGTCCAGCCCGGCGATCTCGATCCGCGGCGGCTCGTGCTGCCAGATCTCCACCGGGACGGCGGTCGCCTGCGCGTGCACCTCCTCGCCGTCCGAACGGGCCAGGAACCCGGCGTGCCCCTTCCCGAACGGCACCGCCCAGAAGCCGCCGACCCGCGCGGTGGCCTCGACGACCTGCCCCTTTCGGACCGTGGCGACCGGCGGGCTCCCGGCGACCGCCGACGCGAGCAGCGCGGCCCCCGCCTTCACCACCCGGACCGCCTCCCGGCCCGGCTGGATCTCCTCTCCGGCCGCGGCGACCGGCACGAGGATCTTCTCGGTCGCGATCTCGTCGAGCTTGTCGTCGACGACGGTGACGCGCAGCGGGAGCGGTCCGCCCTGGTAGCCGTCCAACAGCCGCAGGGCGAACGTCACGGCGTGGGTCTCCCCCGGTTCGAGCCGCCCGATCTTCTCGCGCCCCTTCTTGATGAAGATCTTCGCGTCGCCGAGGTCCTTGAGGCTCGCGAAGCAGGAGTATGCCCGCCCGGGGCCTTCGTTCTTCACGTCGACCGCGACCGTCAGGTTCGTGCCGACGTGCGCCATGCCATCCTCGATACCGTGCGGGGTGAACGCCTCGGTGGTGAACGCGAACGCCGGCCGGGGCAGACCGGCGATCGCGATCTCCGCCTTCTGGTCGGCGGGGGCGCGGCCGTGCTCCTCGGTGAAGTGGAGGGTGACCGGGTCGCGGCGGGAGATCATGTCCTTGGGCAGGGTCACCGGTACGCGCCAGACCGCCTTCTGCCCCGGCGGCACGAGCCCGAAGACGAACTCCAGGCGATCGAGCCAGGGGTTGTCGCTCTGGGTGTAGCCCTCGAGCCGGCAGAGCGGCGCCGTCCCCCGGTTCTCGACGGAGACCGCGACGTCGAGCTTCTGGCCGGCCTCGCCCGGGACCGGCGTCGTCCGGACGGCGACCTGGGGGTGGGCCTCGCCGCCGGCCGCGCACGACGCCCAGTCGATCCCGAGCCCCTCGATCGCCTTGTCGATGTCCGCCTGCTGGTCCACGCGGACCTTCTCCACGTAGGGACGCGCGGCGGCCAGCATCGCCCTCCGGGTGGTGTCCGGCGCGGCGACGAGGAGGTCGCGCGCGAACCGGACCTGGAAGTCGGTCTGGAACGCGTCGTCGTCCACGTCGTCGGGCTCGTCCTCGTCCGGCGGCTCCTCCTGCGACGCGGCCTCCTCGCCGGGCTTCTTCTTCTTCTTCGGAGGCCGGAGGTACTCGACGGTCTCGGACGGCTTCTCCTTCTCCACCACGTCCGCGCGCTTCTTGAACGCGGCGTGGTTGTCGGGGTTTCCGAAGTGGTGCGCGAGGTCGGCCTCGCCCACGAGCCGCTGGGGGGCGAAGACCTGGATCCGATCCTTCTCGACCCGCGCAGGGTCCAGCTCGATGTCCGGGATGATCCCGACCTCCTGGATCGAGACGTCGCCCGGGGTCAGGTACTGGGCGATCGTGAGCTTCAAGGCCGTCTCTTCGGACGGGAAGTCGTAGAGCACCTGGACGGATCCCTTCCCGAACGTCGGCCGGCCGATGATCACCGCCCGGTCGAGGTTCTTGAGGGCCCCGCTCACGATCTCCGAGGCCGAGGCGGAGTTGTTGTCTACGAGCACGGCGAGAGGCATGTCCTTCTCGATGGCGGGGCCGCCGCGCGCCTTCTTCTCCTCCCGCAGCCGGTCCGAGTAGCCGACGGTGGTGACGATCGTCCCGTGGTCGACGAACGTGTTGGTCACCTGGATCGCCTGGTCGAGCAGCCCGCCCGGATCGCCGCGGAGGTCGAGGACGATGCCGTCGAGCGTGCCGCCCTTTGCCTCGGCCGCCCGCCGCAGGTCGGCGATGGCCACGCGCAGGTCGCGGGTCGTGTTCCCCTGGAAGCTCTTGATCTTGATGCCGCCGAGGTAGCTCTTGCCCGGCCGGCCGTCCGGCCGCGGGTAGTCGCTCTCCAGCAGCGAGTACGTCACGCTCTCGATCTTGATCTCCTCCCGGGTCAGCTCCAGCCGGTGGGGCTCGGGCCAGCCCACGCGGGACACGGTGATGGCGACCTTGGTCCCGGGCTTGCCCCGCAGCTTCTGGACGGCGGCGTCGAGGTCCATGTTGACCGTCGACTGCTCCTCGATCTTGATCACCCGGTCCTTCGCCTTGATCCCCGCCCGCGCCGCGGGCGTCCCCTTGAGCACCTTCACCACCGTGAGCACGCCCTCCTTCATCGTGATCACGAAGCCGAGGCCGCCGAACTCGCCGTGGGTCTGGAGCCGCATCTCGTTGTAGGCGTCCTTGGGCAGGTAGACCGAGTGCGGGTCGAGCGTCGAGAGCATCCCCTCCACGGCGGCGGTCTCGATGTCCTCCGGCTTGTCGGTCTTCGAGAGGTGCTGCTGCATGAACGCGAAGATGTCGCGCAGCCGGAAGGAGAGCTTCCAGAGCGTGTCCACGTCGCTCACGTCGAACTCCTTGCTCGCCGCGCCCACCGTCACCCGCACGTGGCCGGTGGCCTTGTCGGGGTCGACGATCACGTCGGCGACCTCCCGCTGCACGTAGTCGAGCGCCGCGGTCATCATCTCCTTCGGGTGGATCCGCTTGGGGTCGACGTAGTTGTCTTTGACGAGCAGGACGACCTGGTTGAAGATCTTCAGCGTCGACATCTCGCTGTTGTCGGGCTGGCTGTCCTCCACGCTCTCCAGATTCTCCTGGGCGAGGGCGGCGGCGGGCGGGAAACCGGGCCGGCTGAAGAGGAGCGGGAGGAGGAGCGCCGGGGGGAGGAACCGGCGGGCGGTCGGGATCATGGAAGGGTCGGGCTCCGGGGATTGACGCGTGGGTCGAAGAGGCCGGCGTTCGGGCCGTGGGCCGTCCGCCCGGCGAGAGGCTTCATTGGATCCGATGATAGGCAGCAGACCGCGACCGTTCAAGCGGGATCTGTTATCTAGGCGGCGGGCATGGCGAGGAAGCTCGGACAAGAGGCGGCGATCCTGGTCGCCTTCCTCGGCGCGAGCGTCCTGCTGACCTGGCCGCTGTGCGCCCACTTCGCGACCCGAATCGGCGGCGATTTCGGCGATCACTGGCAGACGCTCTGGGGGATGTGGTGGGTCCACGAGGCGCTGCTCACGCTCCACCAGAGCCCCTTCTTCAGCCGGTTCGTCCACTGGCCCGCCGGCGTCCCGCTCGTCTTCGAGACGTTCGATCTGACCGACTGCCTGCTCGTCCTTCCGCTCTGGCGCTTCCTTCCCCCGATCGCGGTCTTCAACACCGCCGAGCTCTGGAGCTACGTGCTCGGGGGCTACTTCTTCTATCACTTCGCCCGCGAGATCACGGGCGAGGACGGCAGCCGCCCCGCCGCCTTCCTCGCCGGGGCCCTCTTCACCTTCGCCCCTTACCACTTCGGCCACGCGCTCGGCCACATGCACGTCGTCGCGCTGGAGTGGGTCCCGCTCTACTTCTTCCTGCTGGTCCGCGCGGCCCATCGGCCCGAGCTGCGCTGGCCCGTCCTCGCCGCCCTCGCCCTCGCCGCCGCGAGCCTCGCGTCTTGGTACTACCTCCTCTTCTGCGTCGTCCTCACCGTCCCCTACCTCGCCTGGCGGGCCGCCACCGACGCCTCCTGCCGGACCTGGCCGGCCCTGCGGCGGGCCCTCCTGCTCGGCGCGACCTTCCTCGCGCTCCTCTGGCCGCTCTTCTCGGCGATGCTCGCCGCCCGCGCGGCCGAGCCCTGGGAGGGCGCCCACGACCCGGTGACGTTCTCGTCGGACCTCTGGGAGTTCTTCGTCCCCAACGCGGCGCAGGCGCTGGGCGGCCGGTTCTCCTCCGTCTGGTCCCGCTTCTCCGGCAACCCCGCCGAGAACTGCGATTACCTGGGCTACGCGCTGCTCGCCCTCGCCGGGCTCGGCGCGTGGGCCGACCGCCGCGCCCGCGTCTTCCTCGCGACCGCGGCGGTCGGCTTCACCCTCGCCCTCGGTCCCTACCTGCACGTGGGTGGGCGCGTCGTCCGCTCCGTCCTCCTGCCCTACGGCTGGCTCACCCGCGCCGTTGCGCTCCTCGACTTCACCGGCTGTCCGGTGCGCGCGGGCTTCATCGCGATCTTCGGCCTCGCGACCGCCGCCGCCTTCGGGCTCGACCGCCTCCTGCGGCCGGGGGCGCGCCGGCGCCTTCGGGGCGGGCTCGCCGCGCTCCTGACCGGCCTCGCGCTCGTCGAGCTCTGGCCGCACGCCTTCGTGACGAGCCGCTTCCCGGCGCCGGACCTCTTCGCCGATTGGGCGAGGGACCCGTCGACCTTCGCGGTGCTCGACCTCTCCGGCGACACCCGCCCGCTCTGGAACGCGGTCCTCCACCAGCACCCCATCGTCGACGCCTACCTCTCCCGGACGCCCGCGCGCCTCTCGCGCGCGCTCGACGCGGACCCGGGCGTGGGCCCGCTGCGCCACCCGGGCTGGCGGCCGCCCGGCTTCTCGCGCGAGGCGGCGCTCGCGGCGCTGCGCCGCGACCAGATCCGCTACGTGATCCTCCCCTCCTGGGGCGCCTCGTCGCTCGCCGATCGCGATCTGGGGCTCTGGCCCATCTACACGGGCATGGGGCTGCGCATCTACCAGGTGCCGGGGGCGTGAGGGATGGAGGAGCGCCTCTTTCCGCGGGGCTCCCCCGCCCCGGATCTCTCCCTGAATCTCCGCGCGGGACGAGCCTTCTCGAACGCAGCAGCCCCGGGCGAGGGATCGCCGGCCGCGGCGCGTGCTCCGGAGGGCCCGTCCGCGCGCTCCCCCGGGCGGGGGCCGGGCGAGGCCGGGGAGGGCGGGCTCCGCGGCCTCTCGCCCTCCCGGCGGCTCGCCGGGGCCCTGGCCCTCCTGTTCGGCGGCGCCATGGCCTTCCGGCTCTGGAGCCTCTCGGGGGGCGCGCCGCTCGGCGGCTACGACGAGCGGATCTACCTCGCCTACGCGCAGGGGTTCGCCCGCGGCGGCTTCCCGGCCCTCCGGGCCTTCCTCGCCCGGCTGCCGGGCGATCCGGTCCTCTCCCGCGGCCCGCTGCCGCTCCGGGTCCTCTACATCGCCGCCGCGGCCGCCGCCTGCCGCTTCCCGGGCGCCTCCGGCTACCTCCCGCTCGTCGCGCTCTCGGCGATCTCGGGCCTCGCGACCCTCGTCGCCGCCTGGGCGCTCTTCACGCGCTGGCTGCGCCCCCCCGTCGCCCTCGCCGCCGTGGCGCTGACCGCCGTCTCCCCGCTCGCGACCGGCATGTCGGCCCGCGCGCTCCAGGATTCCTTCTTCACCTTCTGGATCGTCGCGACGCTCGTCTTCTTCGAGCGGACCCTCGCGGGCGGGCGGCGCCGCGACGGGTGGCTGCTCGCCCTCTGCGCGCTCGGCGGACTTCTCACGAAGGAGACGATGGCGCTCGTCTATCCCGTCCTCGCGCTCGCGGCGATCGGCGGCCGCTGGCGGCGGCCCCTGATCCCGCTCGCCGCCGCCGCGCTCCTCGCCCTGGCCGTCCTCGCGCCGCTCGCGGGCGGCGTCGGGCCGCTCTTCGCGATCTACCGCCGCTCCCTCGCCGGGATGGGCACGAACGACTACGTCCTCCACTGGCAGCGCGGCCCCTGGTTCCGCTACCTCGTCGACCTCCTCCTCCTCTCGCCCGCGACGATGCTGCTCGCGGGGGTCGGCGCCGTCCGAGGGCCGCCCGAGGAGGCGGACCGCCCCGGCGTCGCGCGCGCGCGCCTCCTGACCGCCGCCGGCCTCGGGGTCTTCAGCGCGCTCTTCAACATGGACGTCCGCTTCGTCATCTTCGCCGACGTGCTCGCCCGGGCGCTCGCGGCGGTGGGGCTCGACGTGCTCGCCCTCCGCTTCTTCCCCCGCCGCCGGACGGCCGCCCTCGCGGCCTTCGCGGCCCTCGCCGTCGCACTCGACGCCGCCCAGTGGCACCGCGTCTTCGTCGCGGGGCGGGTCTACGATCCGGTGACCGAGAGTCTCGTCGCCGCCGACGGGATCACCCGCTGAGCCCGCGACGCTCCCCACGGCCGGGGAGCGCCGAACGGGGGGCGGGAGGAGGGCGGCAAAGCCCCGGGGGGTCTCCCGCGCCCGTGGTGCGCGCCGGGCCCGGGAGCGTGGGCCGCCTCCATCCGTTTTCTTGACCGGGCGGCGGGGAGGGGTACCTTCGCCGTCATGGCCGCCGGCACGATCTCCCCGCTCCCGGTCCCCGCCCGCTGGGGCGTCGTCGCCGCCGATCCCCTGCCGGTCTTCGCCTCCGTCTTCCAGGGGTTCATGGAGCTGCACCGGGAGCTCTCGGCGGAGAAGGACCGGACGCTCGATCTGACCCGCGGCCTGATGGAGCGCAGGCAGGAGGTCGCGGAGCTGCAATCGTACGTGAGGCTCCTGGAGGAGAAGCTCGCCGAGGCGTCGGCGCGCCGGCCGGACGTCGAGGGCTGGCGGTAGATGCGGCGGGCGGGCGCGGCCCTCGTGGTGCTGCTCGGCGCGGCGCCCGCGAGCGCGGCCGGACGCGACGGGGAAGGGCTCATCCAGTTCGCGCCCTCGCTGCGCGCCCCGCTCAACGCGGGCTTCCTCGACGAGGCGAGGGGCAACGGCGAGGGGATCCAGGGCGGCAACTTCAACCTGGCGCCCGGCGCCTTCGTCACCTTCGGCTACTTCGCCGACGAGCAGGTGGAGATCGGCATCGAGGGCGGCTACAGCCGCGACTGGATCGGCGTCACGGCCGCGAACCCCTGGCTCCTCAACGAGGAGACGCTCCAGGCGACCGTCCGTTACGTCCCGTGGACGGACTGGAACCTCTGGCCGTACGTCGGCGCCGCCTTCGGCTATTCGCTCAACGCCTTCAACGGGACCGCGCTGCCGCATTACGAGGACGCGGAGGGGTTCGGCGGCGCGCTCTTCGCCGGCAGCGGCTGGGACCTCTCGGCCCACTTCGGGGTCTCGCTCGAGCTGCGCTGGACGATCGCCTCGATCGTCGTGCCGGGCTTCACCCACGCCTTCGACGTGGGCGGGCCGACGATCCTCGCCGGCTTCTACTGGGTCCTTCCGCACGAGGACGAGCTCTCCCACCCCGCGACCCCGCCGTCGCTGGAATGAGGGACGTGCGAGGCTGGTTGCCGGACGAGTACCATGAGGACCAACGCCATGGACGAGACCAACGACGTCGCGACCCCCGGCGCTGCCGGGGCCACCGGAGGAGAAGAGGCCGCGCCCCCCTCCGCGCGCCCGAGCCTGCCCCCGGCGGCGAGCCCGGAGCGCGAGCTGAACGAGCTGCGGCGCGAGGTGCTGGACGCGCGCAACCTCGTGATCAAGAGCGACAACCTCCTGCGCGGCCTCCACGTCGAGGTCAAGGCGTTCGCGAAGCGGCAGGAGGAGGCCGAGCGGCGCAGCCTCGTCTCCTCGGGCGTCGCCTACGCCGTCTTCGCGGGGCTCTGCGCCCTGGGCGCCTGGGCGACCGCCCGCAGCTACGTCGCCACGGCGAAGGACGAGGCGGCGCAGGCCGTCCAGAAGGGCGCGGCCGCCACCGCCGAGGCGCGGGAGCTCGCGGAGCGGGCCGCCGCCGCCAGGACCGCCTCGCGGGCCGCCGCCCGGGTCTACGACGAGCTGTCCGGGGACGCGTCGAAGCGGGAGACCGGGCTCGTGGACCTCGCGAAGCTCGACCGGAAGGGGTTGACCCCGCTGGAGTCCCGCGCCCTCGACGACCGCGTGGGCGAGAGCCGGAAGAGGGCCGCGGCGCTGGCGCTCGAGCGCGGCCGGACGGCGTTGCGCAAGAACGACATGAAGGGCGCGGCCGCCGAGCTGTCGCGCTACTTCGAGATCCAGGGGACGGCCGACGCCGACGTGGAGGCGAGCTTCGAGCTGGGGAACGCGCTCTGGGAGGAGCAGCAGTTCGCGGCGGCCGCCGGGCAGCTCGCGCGGTTCGTGAAGCTCGGTCGCGGGATGAAGAACCGCGACTACGCCGCGCTCCTCCTCGGGGAGTCTCTGGAGAGGTCCGGGAAGATCGCCGAGGCCGAGGAGGCCTACCGCGCCGGCCTCGCCGAGAGGCCGGACAGCTCGTTCGCGCCCCAGATGCAGCATCGGCTCCACCGGCTCCTCCACCCGGAGGGGTCCGCGGCGAGCGGGAGGAGCGGCGCGGCGGCCCCGGGGAAGGCTGCGGCGAGCCCCGCGAAGCCCCACTGAGCTCTCCCCTCCGGCGGGAGGGGCGCCCGGGTCGAGACGGCCCCGGGCGCCCTCCCTTAGGGCTACTTGCCGGAGCCGCCGGAGCCGCTCCCGCCGCCAATGGGCTTGCCGTCCGGGCCGAGGATCTGCACCCGGGCCTTCGGGACGCGCGCCTCCCGCTGCTTCTTGCCCAGGATCCCGTGCT
>JAKAPL010000005.1 GCA_021807105.1 Myxococcales bacterium
TTCCGTCGGGACCGGACGAGCCTCCGTCCGCGCCGGACGAAGCCTCGTCCACCGCGGACGGAGCGCTCCCGAGCGCGGACGAGGGTCCGCCGCCGCGGGACGGGGCTCCGTCCGCGCCGGACGGAGGCCCCACGGCACGAGACGGAGGCCCCACGGCACGAGACGGAGGCCCCACGGCACGAGACGGAGGCCCGGCTGCGGCGGCCGATGCTCTCGCTTGCCCTTCTCGGCTCGCGGTCTAAGAACGCCTCGCTGCGCCGTACCGTGAATAAGACGGGATGAAGCGGATTCTCGTCCTCGTCTCCTCGCTCACGCTCGCCGCCTGCCCGGGTTCCACCGGTCCGCAAGGGCCGACCGGACCTACCGGTCCCACGGGCGGTCTTGGAGGATCGGGGCCGCCGGGCGAGCAGGGGTTCCCCGGACCGACGGGGTTGGCCGGGGAGATGGGGCCGCGAGGGGCCATGGGGTCGACGGGTGCCGAGGGGCCATCCGGACCGGCCGGATCGACCGGTCCGGCCGGCGGAACGGGGCGGTCGTGTTACACTGGCGGCTCTTCGAGACCACCTCTTGCCCAAGCCCAGCCCCGGGGGACCTCTGGAACGCCCGATCCTCGGGCTGACGCCGTTCGAACGGCCGGACGCGCCCCTCTGCATCGCGCTCTGCCGGGCGGGGGCGGCCGGCGTCTTGGATCTCGGCCGCGATCCAGCCGCGGCGCGTGCTCCGCTCGCCGCGCTCGCGGCCCAGGTCCCGGGCCTCTTCGGCGTCCGCTTCCCCGAGGGAGCGGCGCCGCTCGCCCTGCCCGACGCGGCGGCCTTCGTCCTCTTCCCGTCGCCGGAGGCGATGCGGGAGACGGGCCGGCCGGCGCTCGTGCAGGTGACCTCGGCCGCGGAGGCGCGGCTGGCGCGCGCGCGCGGGGCGGCGGGGCTCGTCGCGAAGGGCGCGGAGAGCGGCGGCCGGGTCGGCGAGGAGACGGCGTTCATCCTCTTGCAGCGGCTCGTTCAGGAAGGCCTGGGGCTGCCGGTCTGGCTGCAGGGCGCCATCGGACTGCACGGCGCGGCGGCCGCGCGGGCGGCGGGGGCGCGCGGCGTGCTGCTCGATTCCCAGCTCGCGCTCCTCCCCGAGGCGGGGACGCCGCCGGCCTTGCGGGCGGCGATCGCGGCGATGGACGGCGGCGAGACGGCGGTGATCGCGGGGCAGCGGGTCCTCCAGCGGCCGGATCTCCCGGCGGCGAAGCTCGGGGCGGCCTCGGTCGAGGAGGTCCTCGGGCGGCTCGGCGACGATCTCGCCGGACTCGTCCCGGTGGGGCAGGAGGGCGCGTTCGCCGCCTCGCTCGCCGCGCGCTTTTCGAGCGCGGGGGCGCTCGTGCGGGGGGTCGCGCGCGCCGCGGAGGAGCAGCTCCGCGAGGCGCGCCGCCTCGCGCCGTTCGCGCCCGGCTCGCCGCTCGCGCGCCGGCATGGGCTTCGCTTCCCGATCGTTCAGGGGCCGATGACCCGGGTCTCCGACGGCGCGCCCTTCGCCCGGGCGGTCGCGGACGGCGGCGGGCTGCCGTTTCTCGCCCTCGCGCTGCTCGATGGAGCGGCCTTACGGCGGCTGCTCGACGAGACGCGGGAGCTGCTCGGCGATCGTCCATTCGGGGTGGGGCTCCTGGGCTTCGCGCCGGAGGCGCTGCGGGCCGAGCAGCTCGCCGTGGTCGAGGCGGCCCGGCCGCCGGCGGCGCTCATCGCCGGGGGGCGCCCGGATCAGGCCCGCGCCCTCGAGGAGCGGGGGATCCCGACGTACCTCCATGTGCCGTCGCCCGCGATCCTCTCGCTCGCCCTCGCGGCGGGCGTGCGGCGCTTCGTCCTGGAGGGGCGCGAGAGCGGCGGGCACGTCGGACCGCGCGGCTCGCTGGCGCTCTGGGAGCAGGCGATGGGGCCGCTCCTCTCCCACCCCGCCCCCGCGGAGCTGTCGGTGCTCTTCGCGGGCGGGATCCACGACGGCCTCTCGGCGGCCATGGTCGCCGCGCTCGCCGCGCCCCTCGCCGCGCGCGGGGCCGCGCTCGGCCTGCTCATGGGGACGGCCTACCTCTTCACCGAGGAGGCGGTCGCGACCGGGGCGATCGGCGCGGAGTTCCAGGAGGCGGCGATCGCCTGCGACGGGACCGCGCTGCTCGAGACCGCGCCCGGCCACGCGACCCGCTGCGTGGAGACCGAGTACGTCCGGACATTCCGCGCCGAGCGCGAGAAGCTCGCGGCGGAGGGGCTCGACCCGCGGGAGATCTGGGCGCGGCTCGAGCAGATGAACCTCGGGCGGCTGCGAATCGCGGCCAAGCGGGTGCGGCGGGAGGGCGGGGCGCTCGTGCCGGTCGATGCGCTGACGCAGCGGCGCGAAGGGCTCTTCATGATCGGCCAGGCCGCGTCCCTGCGATCGGCGCGGACGACGATCGAGCGGCTCCATCGCGAGGTGTCCGAGGGCGGTACGGATCGGCTGGAGGCGCTCGCCGCGCGGCAGGAGCCGGCCGCGGAGCCGAGGCCGCTGGACGTCGCGATCGTGGGGATGGCGGCCATCTTCCCCGGCGCGCCGGACCTCGTCACGTACTGGGGGAACATCCTCGCGGGCGTCGACTCGGTCCGCGAGGTGGACAGGAGCCGCTGGGATCCCGCGATCTACTTCGACCCCGGCGATCAGGACGGCACGAAGACGCCGTGCAAGTGGGGTGGCTTCCTGCCCGAGGTGCCGTTCGATCCGCTCTCCTTCGGCCTGCCGCCGCGCTCGCTGCCGTCGATCGATCCCGCCCAGCTCCTGGCGCTGGAAGTGGCGCGGCGGGCGCTCGACGACGCCGGCTGCCTCGCCCGCGACTTCCCCCGCGAGCGGACCGCGGTGATCTTCGGGGCCGAGGGCGGCACCGACCTCTCGACGGCGTACGGCTTCCGCGCCCTCTACCCGCAGCTCCTGGGGCCGCTGCCCGGCCCGCTCGCGGAGAGACTCCCCTCGCTCTCCGAAGACTCCTTCGCCGGCGTGCTCGGCAACGTGATCGCGGGGCGGATCGCCAACCGCCTCGACCTCGGCGGCCCGAACTACACCGTGGACGCCGCCTGCGCGTCCTCGCTGGCCGCGCTCGACCTCGCGGTCAAGGAGCTGGCGACGGGCGGCAGCGACCTCGTCCTCTGCGGCGCGGCCGATCTGCACAACGGCATCAACGACTACCTCATGTTCGCCTCGGTCCACGCGCTCTCCCGGCGGGGGCGCTGCGCGCCCTTCGACGCGGGGGCGGACGGCATCGTCCTCGGCGAGGGGGTGGCCTGCCTCGTCGTCAAGCGCGCGGCGGACGCGCGGCGCGACGGCGACCGGATCTACGCGATCGTCCGGGGCGTCGGCGGCGCCTCCGACGGCCGCAGCCTCGGCCTCACGGCGCCGCGCAAGGAAGGGCAGGTCCGCGCGATGGAACGGGCCTACGAGAAGGCCGGCCTCTCACCCGCGGAGGTCGGTCTCGTCGAGGCCCACGGCACGGGCACGGTCGTCGGGGACCGGACGGAGCTGGCGAGCCTCGACGAGCTGTTCCGCCGCGCGGGCGCCGGCGCGGGGAGCGTCGCGCTCGGATCGGTCAAGTCGCAGATCGGCCACACGAAGTGCGCCGCGGGGATGGCCGGGATCATCAAGGCGGCGCTCGCGCTCTACCACCACGCGCTGCCGCCGACGATCCACGTGGAGAAGCCCAACCCCGGCTACGATGTGACGCGGAGCCCCTTTACGCTCTCGGGCGCCGCCCGGCCGTGGATCGCCCCCGAGGCCGGGCCGCGGCGCGCGGCGGTGAGCGCCTTCGGCTTCGGGGGCACGAACTTCCACGTGGTCCTCGACGAGGCCCCGCGCGGGCAGGAGCCGGAGTCCGGCGGCGGGCGGCTGCCGGCCGAGATCTTCGTCTTGCGGGGGACGGTCGAGGAGGCGCGGGCGGGCGCGGCGGCGCTCGCCGCCCGGCTCGCGGCGCCGCCGCCGGGGACCCTCGCCGACCTCGCGTACACGATCGACGCGCAGGGCACGGGGCCGGCGCGGATCGCGATCGTCGCCGAGAGCGTGGAGAAGCTCCGCGCGTCGCTCGAGCGGGCGGCGCGGGGAGAGCGCGGGGAGGGCGTCTTCCTCGCGGAGGAGGCCGAGGGCCGAGAGAAGGTCGCGTTCCTCTTCCCGGGGCAGGGGAGCCAGCGTCCGGGCATGTTGGGCGAGCTGTTCGTCGCTTTCCCGGAGCTCTCGCGCCACCTCGAGGCCGGCCGGCGCTGGGCCGGACTCATCCACCCCGCGCCGGGATTGACCGAGGCCGACCGGGAGGCGCAGGCGGCGGCGCTCACCGATACGCGCGTCGCGCAGCCGGCGCTCGGGGTCGTCGAGCTGGCGGCGCTGGAGCTGCTCGCCGGCCTCGGGGTGCTTCCCGACCTCGTGGCGGGACATAGCTTCGGTGAGCTGACCGCGCTCTGCGCCGCGGGCGCCCTCACGCCCGCCGATCTCCCCGCCCTGTCCGAGGCGCGGGCCCACTGCATCCTCGGCGCGGCTGGCGCGGAGCCCGGGGCGATGGCCGCCGTGTCGGCGCCGCTCGCCGACATCCGGGAGTGGTGCGCGGGCGCCGGGGTGACGCTCGTCAACGAGAATGCGCCCGGGCAAGGCGTGATCGCCGGCAGCCGGACGGCGATCGAGGCGGCGCTCGTGACGCTCCGGGAGAAGGGGATCGCCGCGCGCCGGCTGCAGGTCGCCTGCGCCTTCCACAGCCCGCTGCTCGCGGGCGCCGACGCGGCGTTCGCCCGGACCCTCTCGGAGGTGACGTTGAAGCGGCCGGCGCTGCCCGTCTTCTCGAACGTGACCGCCGAGCCGTACCCCGACGCGCCCGAGGAGATCCGCCGGCTGCTCGCGCGGCAGCTCGTCTCTCCGGTCCGCTTCGCCGCCGAGCTGCTCGCGATGTACGACGCGGGCGCGCGGATCTTCGTCGAGGTCGGGCCGGGGCAGGTGCTCACCCGACTCGCGGGGCAGATCCTCGCGGGCCGGCCGCATCTCGCGCTGGCCGTCGATCACGGGGGCGGCCTCCACCCGCTCCTCACGACGCTCGCGGCGCTCCTCGTGCGCGGGGTCCCCGTGCGCCTCGGGCGGCTGTTCGCGGGGCGGCGGCTGCGGCGGCTCGAGCTCGACCGGCCGGCCGCGCGACCCGCCTCGCTCTGGATCGTGGACGGCCACCGCGCTCGGCCCGCGCTGGGCGAGGTCCCGCCCGGCGGCTTGCGGCCGGCCGAGCCGCCGCTCTCGGGGCTGGGGCCCGCCGGAGATCGTGAGACCACCGTCCTCGCGTACCTGAAAGGCATGGAGCGGCTCGTCGAGACCGAGCGGGAGGTGATGCTGAAGTACCTCGGCGAGGAGACGAGCCCGGCCCGAGCGGCCGAAGCGCCGTCCGTGCCGGCGCCGCGGGTGGCACTCGAAGAGAAGAGGGGGGACGGGAGGGAGCAGGCGGACGCGACGGTGGACATCGCCCGGCTCCTCCTCGCGCTCGTCAGCGAGCGGACCGGCTATCCGCAGGAGATGCTGAGCCTCGACGCGGATCTGGAGGCCGAGCTGTCCATCGACTCGATCAAGCGGCTCGAGATCCTGGGCACGCTCACGCAGCGGCTCGGCCTCTCGGGCAGCGTCGCCGGAGCGGCGGACCTCCCGCTGGAGAAGCTCGCCGCGGTGAAGACGCTGCGGGGAATCACGTCCTGGATCGAGACCCGGCTGGCGGGCGGAGCGGCGGAGCGGCAGGCGCCGGTCACGCACCCCGCCGGGGCGGCGCCGGCGGCCCTCTGCTGGGCGCGGCCGGTGTGGATCGAGGCCCCCGCGCGGCCCGCGGAGAACGCGGCCGGCCTGCGCGTCTGGGTCGCGCCGCGGACCCCGTTCGCGGAGCTGCTCGCGGGGAGGCTTCGCGAGGCCGCCGCCGCGGTGACGTTGCGGGACGACCGCCCCGAGGGTCCGATCGACGTGCTCCTCGACGTCTCCGGTCTCGACGCGGGCGCCGGCCTCTGGCCCCTGTTCTCCCGCAGCCGCGACGCGCTCGCCGCCGGGGCGAGGCGCCTTTTCGCCGCGACCGGCCTCGCGGGGGAGGCGCTCGCCGGCGCGGGCGTCGCCGGGCTTCTCAAGAGCCTCGCGCGCGAGGTGCCGGCGCCGGACGTCCGGGCGATCGACCTCGACCCCGCGCAGCCGCCGGTCGCGCTCGCCGCGAGCCTCGTCGCCGAGACCCTGACCGCGGGCGGGGCTCAGGAGGTGGCCTGGCGCCGCGGGGCGCGCTGGGCGTTCGTGATGCGCGAAGGGCCTCGGCCGCGGGCCGGCGTGATCCTCGACCGGGACTCGGTCGTGCTCCTGACCGGCGGCGCCCGGGGGATCACCGCCGGCCTCGCGGTGTCGCTCGCCCGCCGCTTCCAGTGCGCTCTCGTGCTCGCCGGCACGCGCCCTCCGCCCGGCGCCGAGCCGCCCGATCTCGCCGCCGCCTCCGATCTGCCCGCGCTGCGTCGCGCGCTGCTCGCGCGGGCGGCCGCTCCCGTCGCGGCGGTCGAGGCGGCGGCCCGCGGGGCCTGGGCCGACCGGGAGATCCGGAGGACGATGGCGGCCATCGCGGAGGCCGGCGGGCGCGCGAGCTACCACGCGGTCGATGTCCGCGACGAGACCCGGGTGGCCGCGCTCGTCGCCGCGATCTACGAGCGCCACGGCCGTCTCGACGCGGCCATCCACGGCGCGGGCGTCACGGACGACCGGAGCCTCGCGGACAAGGAGCGGGAAGGGTTCGAGCGCGTCCTCGCGACGAAGCTGGGCGGAGCGCTCGCGCTGGCCCGCCATCTGCGGGACGACCTTCGGCTCTTCGCTCTCTTCGGGAGCGTCGCGGGCGTCTTCGGCA
Source organism: Myxococcales bacterium (assembly GCA_021807105.1). GTDB lineage: Bacteria > Myxococcota > Myxococcia > Myxococcales > JAKAPL01 > JAKAPL01. The sequence continues at coordinate 6,872 of JAKAPL010000005.1, forward strand.
ACCGCGGCCAGGCCGACTACGCCGCGGCGAACGCCGCCCTCGATCGGCTCGCGGCGTCGCTCGCCGGCCGCTTCCGGGGGCCCGCCGTCGCGCTCGACTTCGGCCCCTGGGCCGGCGCCGGCATGGTCGGCCCCGAGCTGGCGGCGGAGTACGCCCGGCGCGCGATCCCCCTCGTGCCGCTCGACGCCGGCATCGCGGAGGTGACGGCGGCCCTCTTCGACGGCCCCGCGACCGATCCGGTCCCTTCGCAGGCGCTGCTCTGCGCGGGCGGCCTCGCGCCGTTTGCCGGCGTGGCGTGGCAGGGCGGGGCGGACGAAGCGGCGGCGGAACGGCCGTCGCCGTGAGCGGCCCGCCCGAGCCCATCGCCATCGTCGGGATGGGGTGCGTCTTCCCGGGCGCGCGGAATCTGGCCGAGTTCGAGGCGAACCTGCTCGCGGGGAAGGACGCGATCGCCGAGGTCCCGCCGGGCCGGTGGGACCCCTCGTACTACGATCCGGCCTCGAGCGCGGCCGACCGCTTCTATTGCCGGAGAGGCGGGTTCGTGGACGGCGTCGCCACGTTCGATCCGCTCGCCTTCGGGGTGATGCCGCGAGCCGCCGAGGGGGCGGAGCCCGATCAACTCCTCGCCCTGCACGTCGCGGCGGAGGCGATCGCCGACGCGGGCCTCGACCCGTCCGGCGAGTGGCGGCGCGGCGCGGCGGTGGTGCTCGGCCGCGGCGGCTACGCGGGCGCCGGGCTGGCCCGCCTCGACCTGCGCGTGCGCGCGCTCCCGATGGTTCGGGCGGCCCTGGAGGCGCACGCGCCCCGGCAGGCGCGCGAGGTGGCCGCGGCCCTCGAGGCCACGCTGCCGCCGTACGGGCCGGACACGGCCATCGGCCTCGTCCCCAACCTGGCCGCCTCGCGCATCGCCAACCGGTTCGACCTGGGCGGCGCCGCTTACACGGTGGACGCGGCCTGCGCGAGCGCGTTGCTCGCCGTCGACCAGGCGGCGCGCGAGCTCTGGAGCGGGCGGGCGGACGTGGCGCTCGCGGGCGGCGTCCACCTCTCCCACGACGTGACGTTCTGGAGCGTCTTCACGCAGCTCGGCGCGCTGAGCCGGCGGCAGGAGATCCGGCCGTTCGACCGCGGCGCCGACGGGCTGCTCATCGGCGAGGGGGCGGGCATCCTCGTGCTGGAGCGGCTCTCCGACGCGTTGCGCGAGGGACGGCGCATCTGGGCGCGGCTGCTCTCGGTGGGGATCGCGAGCGACGGGCGTGGGACGAGCCTGATGAGCCCCCGGGTGGAGGGGCAGCTCTTCGCCTTGGAGCGAGCGTGGCAGGCCGCCGGCCGCGACCCGAGCCGCGTCGGCCTCGTCGAAGGCCACGGGACGGGGACCGCCGCGGGCGACGAGGCCGAGCTGACGACGCTCGCGCGCTTCTTCGGCTCCGCGCCGGACGGCCGGCGCGCGGCGCTCGGGTCGGTCAAGTCGATGATCGGCCACGCGATGCCCGCGGCGGGAGCGGCGGGGCTCATCAAGGCCGCGCTCGCGCTTCATCGCGGGGTCGCGCTCCCGAGCCTCCACTGCGACGAGCCGCACCCGCTGCTCGCCCGCACGCGGTTCCGGGTCCCTGCCGCCGCCGAGCCCTGGCCGCTCCCCGGGCCGCGCCTCGCGGCGGTGGACGCCTTCGGCTTCGGGGGCATCGACACGCACGCGGTGCTGGAGGCGGATGGCGAGCCCCGGCGCGCGCGGTCCCGCCCCTCGGCCGCGGGAGGCGAGCTGGCGATCGTTCTCGCCGCTGGCTCCCCGGAGGAGCTGGCCGCCGCCCTCGACGCGCCGCCAGCGCGGCCGGCCGGTGGTCCCTGCCGGCTCGTCCTCTTCGATCCGACGCCCGAGCGGGTGGCGATGGCGCGCCGGGCCGTGCTCCGCGCGCAGCCGTGGCGCGGGCACGATGACCTCTGGTACACGCCGCGGGGGCTCGCCGCGGACGGCGGCAGGACCGCGTTCCTTTTCCCCGGCGTCGAGCCCACGTTCGAGCCGCGGGTGGGCGACGTGGCGGAGTGGATGGGGAGGGAGCCTCCCGCGGCGGCGGACCCTGGGGATCTCGAACGCGTGGGTCTCTCCATCGTGGCGACGAGTCGGCTGCTCTTCGACGCCCTGCTCCGGCTGGGCATTGTCCCGGGCGCCCTGGCCGGCCACAGCATCGGGGAGTGGACCGCGATGATCTGCGCTTCGCTCGTGCTCCCGGCCGAAGCGGATGCCTTCATCGCCACGCTCGTCCCCGGGACGCTCGCGGTGCCGGACGTCGCGTTCGCCGCCGCCGGCTGCGGGCTCGCCCGCGCGGAGGAGGCGATCGCCGGGCTTCCCGACATCACGGTTTCCCACGACAACTGCCCGCACCAGGTCGTCCTCTGCGGGCGGGAGGCCCCCCTCGAAGAGGGACTCGCCCGGCTGCGCGGAAGGCAGATCCTCGCGCAGCGACTCCCGTTCCGCTCGGGCTTCCATTCTCCGCTCTTCGCGGACTACGTGGCCCCGCACCGGCGGAACCTGGCCCGGCTGCCGATCGGGAGGGCGGGGTGGCCGCTCTGGTCCGCCACGACGTGCTCCCGTTACCCGGACGATCCGGCGGCGGTGCGCGAGCTGGCGGCCGAGCACCTCGTCCGCCCCGTCCGGTTCCGCGAGCTGATCGAGCGGCTCTACGCCGATGGCTGCCGCATCTTCGTGCAGGTCGGCGCGGGCGCGAGCCTCGTGGGGTTCGTCCAGGACACGCTGCGCGGGCGCCCCCACCTGGCCATCGCCGCCAACGTGCCCAAACGTTCCGGGCTCGCCCAGCTCCGGCGGCTGCTCGCGGCGGCGTTCTGCGAGGGGCTCGCGGTGGACCCCGGCGTGCTCGGCCCCAAGGCATCGGGCGCGCGCCCGCTGAACCTGAGCGTTTTCGCGCCAAGGCTCGCGCCCGCCGCCCCGCCCGAGGAGGCCGCGACCGGCGTGCTCGGCCTCTTCACGCGCGCGCTCCAGACCGTCGCCCGGGCGCAGGAGGACGTGGTCGCCGCGTACGCCCGCCGGGCGCCGGCCGTGGTCGAGGCGCGCGAGACGAGCGAGCGGCGGAGTCTGTCGCCGTCCACCCACCCCTACCTGCTCGACCACAGCTTCTACCGGCAGCCGCCCGGTTGGCCCGAGCTCTCCGATCGGTACCCGGTGGTGCCGATGACGCTGCTGCTCGAATGGCTGCGCGAGGCCGGAGAGGCCTGCGCCGGCCGCCCCGCCGTCGCGTTCGAGGAGGTCCGGGCCCACCGCTGGCTCGCCATCGCCCCGCCCATCGAGGTCACGCTCCGGGCGGCGCGGCGCGACGCGGATCGCGTCGCCGCGAGCGTCGATGGGTTCGCCGAGGGGATCCTGCGGTTCGCCCCGGCCGGCGTCGCCGCGTGGACGCGGCCACCCCCGCTCGTCCCCGCGGAGCCGCCGCCGGTCGAGGCCGGCGCGCTCTACCGCGATCGCTGGATGTTCCACGGGCCCGCGTACCAGGGCGTGCGTTCGATCGAGGCGTTCGGCCCGGGCGGAATCGACGGCACGATCGTGACGCCCGAGGCGCCGGGCGCGCTGCTCGACTGCGCCGGCCAGCTCTTCGGCTTCTGGATCATGCAGCGGGTGGCGGCCGACCGGATGGCGTTCCCGGTCCGGATCGCGCGCGTCGATTTCTTTGGCCCCGCGCCACGGCCCGGCGAGCCGGTCCGCTGCGCGGTGCGGGTCGGCGCGCTGGGCGAGCGGGAGGTGCGGGCGGACCTCTGGCTCTGGCGGCCGGACGGGCGGCCGTTCTGCCGGATCGCGGGGTGGGAGGACCGCCGCTTCGACACCGACGAGCGTCTCTGGGAGCTGCTGCGCTGGCCGGAGAAGAACCTGCTCGCCATCCCGCGGGACGCGTACGTCCGGGTGACCGATCCGTGGAGGAGCCTCGCCTCGCGGGATCTCCTCGCGCGGCGCTACCTGGGTGCCCGCGAGCGGGCGGTCTTCGAGGCGCTGCCGCCGCGACGCCAGGGGCCCTGGCTCGACGGCCGGATCGCCGCCAAGGACGCGATCCGCCGCCTCCTCTGGTCGGAGGGGGCCGGCCCCCTCTTCCCGGGGGAGATCGAGCTCGAGAACGACGCGGCCGGCCGGCCGCGGGTGCGGGGCGGAGCAGGGAGGGACGTGGCCATCTCCCTCGCCCACGTCGAGGGGGCGGCGGTCGCGCGGGCCGTCCGCGGCGCGCCGGCCGGGATCGATCTCGAGCGGCCCGCGCCGCGGCCAGAGGGGTTCGCCGCGCTCGTCCTCGGGGAGGACGAACGCCGCCTGCTGCCCGAAGGCGACGAGTGGCTGGCGCGCGCCTGGACCGCGAAGGAGGCGCTCGCCAAGGCCCGAGGCGAGGGGCTGCGCGGTGATCCGCGCCGGCTCCCGATCCAGGAGAGGGATGGTGAGCGGCTGCGAATTGATGGTAGTTGGGTACGGACCGTCCACGACGAACCCTTCCTGATCGCCTGGATTTGATCGACCATGCCCGAACTTCGCCGCGAACGGATCCTGGAGGATGTCGCGGGCCTCGTGCGCGAGGTCGTGGGCGAGGCATGGATCGAGACGGCCGACATCGGCATGGAGACCGCCTTCGGCGCCGACCTCGAGCTGGAGAGCATCGAGTTCGTGGCCCTGGGCGAGCGGCTCTCGGCCCACTTCGGCCCGGAAGTGGACTTCGTCGGATGGCTGTCGGGCATGGAGCTGGATGAGATCCTCGCCTTGAGAGTGGGTGACCTGGTAGACTTCATCGCTTCGTGCCCCTCGTCGTCGCGAACGGGACAGCGCTGAACGCGGTCGAGCTGGGGCGCGGCCCCGGTGTCGTCATGCTCCACGGACTGTTCGTCGGGAGCAGCGCGTCCTGGTACTTCACGAGCGCCCCAGCCCTCGCCCGCCGCCGGCGCGTCCTCCTCTACGACCTGCGCGGGCACGGCCGCAGCGCGCGACCCGCGACGGGTTACGATACCGCGACGCTCGCCGGAGATCTCGGCGCGCTCCTCGACGCGCTGGGCTGGCGCCAGCCGGTCGCGCTCGTCGGCCACAGCTACGGGGCTCTCGTCGCCCTGCGGTTCGCGCTCGACCGGCCGGATCGGGTCGAGAAGCTCGCCTTGGTCGAGGCGCCGGTGCCTCCCTCGGGGCTCCCCGATCTCCAGATGTTTCTGGCCCTGGGGCCCGAGTCCATGGCGGAGGCGCTGCCCGAGGCGCTGCGCCGCTCGCTCGACCGCCGCGGCCGGCAGGCGGAGAGGCTGCTCGCCGCGCTGCGCGGCTTGACGTTCTCCACCTCGCTCCTGCGCGACGTGCAGGCCGAGCCAGACATCCCCGACGAGCGGCTCGCGACGCTGCGCGGCCCGTTGCTCGCCTACGGCGCGCGCTCGAGCTGCCTCGACGCGGGGAGGCGGCTCGCCCGGGTCATCCCGGGGGCGAAGCTCGTGGTGCTTCCGGGCGGCCACTACCTCCATCTCGACGCCGCCGCCGCGCTGACCGGCGCGATCGAGGCGTTCCTCGATGGCTGACCTCATCGCCAACGGGGTGCGGCTGCACGTCCAGGTGCTGCGGCCCGCGGCGCCCGCCGGGCCCGCGGTCCTCTTCCTCCATGGCCTGGTGATGGACAACCTGTCGAGCTTCTATTTCACGCTCGCGCCGTCCGTCGCCCGAACGGCCGAGGCCGTCCTGTTCGACCTGCGCGGTCACGGCCGGAGCGAGCGGCCGCCCCGCGGTTACGCGGTCTCCGATTTCGTCGGGGACGCGCTTGGGCTGCTCGACGCGCTGCCGGCGCGCGGCCCCGTGCACGTCGTCGGCAACAGCTTCGGCGGCCTGCTCGCGCTCTCGCTCGCCGCCGCCGCGCCCGGACGGGTCGCCTCGCTCGTGCTGCTCGACGCTCATCGCGGTCCGTCCGGCTGGGGCGACGCGATGGCGCGGACGCTCTCCCTGCGAGGGGAGGAGCGCGACGAGGCCATCGCGCGCGGCTTTCGCCACTGGCTCGGCCGCCACAGCACGCGCAAGCGGACGCGGCTCGCGCGGATCGCGCAGGCGCTGATCGAGGAGACCACGCTGGTCGAAGACCTGCGGGCGAGCCCCGCGCTGGCGGAGGACGCGCTCCGGGCGATCGACCGGCCGGTCCTCGCGCTCTACGGCGCGGGGTCGGATCTCCGCCCGCAGGCGGAGGAGCTCGCGCGGCTCCTCCCGAGAGTCGAGCTGGCCGTCCGCGCGGGATGCACCCACTCGATCCTCTGGGAGGAGACGGCCTGGGTGCGCGACCGGATCGTCGCCTGGATCCGCGAGCACGAGGGATGAGCCGCTTCCTGTTCGTCGTCCCGCCGCTCGTGGGCCACGTGAACCCGACCGTCGCCGTCGCTGCGGCCCTCGCCGGACGCGGTCACCGCGTCGCCTGGGCCGGTCACCCGGGCCTCGTCCGCCCGTTGCTGCCCCCCGGCGCGGAGCTGCTGCCTATCCCGGCGGAGGGGATCTTCGAGCGGGAGGAGGCGATCCGCGAGCGCGCGGGGACCGCCCGCGGGCTGCTCGCCTTCAAGCAGCTCTGGGACGAAATCCTACTGCCGCTCGCGCGGGCGATGCTCCCGGGCGTCCTCGCCGCCGTCGACTCGTTTCGTCCCGACGCGCTGCTCGCCGATGAGCAGGCCCTGGCCGGGGCGCTCGGGGCGCGGCGGCGCGGTCTCCCCTGGGCGACGCTCTGCACCACCAGCGCGCGGCCCGCGGAATCGCTCGCCGGGCTGCCGAAGGTCCTCGACTGGCTGCGCGGGCGGATGGCCGCGCTCGAACGCGAGGCCGGCCTCCCGCACGTCCCCGAGCCCTTCCTCTCTCCCCGTTGCATCGTCGTATTCAGCACCCGGGCGCTCGCCGGCGAGGGCGGCTTCCCGGCCCACGCGCACTTCGTCGGGCCCGCGCTCGCGGGGCGGACGGACCCCACGCCGTTCCCCTGGGAGGCGCTGCGACCCGGGCCGCGGCTCCTGGTCTCGCTGGGGACGGTCAACGCGCGGCGGGGGCAGCCGCTCTACCGGATCCTCGCCGCCGCCCTGGAGGGGGAGCCGGTGCAGGTCGTCCTCGTGGCGCCTCCCGAGATCGCCGGCCCGATGCCGGGAAACTTCCTCGTCCGTCCCCGCGTCCCGCAGCTCGCGCTGCTGCCCCACGTCCAGGCCGTCCTTTGCCACGGCGGCCACAACACGGTTTGTGAAGCGCTCGCGCAGGGGCTCCCGCTCATCGTGACGCCCATCCGCGACGACCAGCCCGTGATCGCGCAGCAGGTCGTCGGCGCCGGCGTCGGCCTCCGGCTTCGCTTCGGCCGCACCGACCCCGACGAATTGCGCGGCGCCGTCCGCCGTGTCCTGTCGGAGCCCCTGCTGCGGGAGAACGCCGCCCGCGTGGCCGACTCCTTCCGGAAGGCCGGTGGCGCGGCCGCCGCCGCGGACATCCTGGCCTCCCTCGCGTGACCGGCTGGGGGCTCACGGGACTCCTGCTCGGAGGTCTCTTTCTCTTCGACGCGCTGCGGCTGCGCGGCAAGCTCCGGGCGCTGCCCGTGCTCGCGGCCTCCGCGCCCGCCGGGAACGACTCGTGGGCTCTCCTTCTCGCGCCCGGCGCGGCGCTCACCCCGCAGGCGCGCGCGGGGGCCGCGGCCTTCGCCGAGGCGGAGGGCCTTCAGGTGCTCGACCTCGTCCCCGCGCGTTGGCGGACGCGGCAGCTCCTGAGCTTTCTCCAGCTCGTCGATCCAGCGGCGTATCGGAACGACCGCCTCGCCGGAGGGCGGAGCGCCGGGCAGGCGATCCTCGTCCGGCGATCGCTCCTCGCCCGCGCGGGCCTCCGAGAAGGATTGGCGCTCGACCCGGTCGGGTTCGCGCGCGCCGCGCGGGCGCTCAAGGCCCATGCTCCGGATGGCTGCGGGTTCGCGATCGCGCCGGGACTCTCGGCGGCGCCCGCGCCGGGGGGGCGTGCTCGCTTCCTGCTCCTGCGGGAGCTCGCGCTCGACTTCACGCCATCCGTTCTCGCCGGTCAGCTCGGCCTCTGGGGGCTCGTGGCCGTGGCGGCGTGGAGGGGCGGGGCCTGGGGCTGGGCGGGTCTCGCCTCGCTCCACCTCCAGCCCTGGATCGCTCTCGCCGGCGGCCGCGTCCGCCTGCCCGACCTCGCGCAAAACGGCCTGCTCGCGCTCGCGCTCCAGCTCTCGGACTGGCTCGGCGTCGTCGCCTCCGCGCGCCCCGACGAGGAACGGAGGGTGATGGTCGCCGCCGCCCGCCCGGCGGCCCTCTCGGTCGCGGCCGGCGCAGCGCGGTTCTTCGAATCCCGGCGGGAGGACTGCTACGTCTGCGGGAGCCGCCGGCTTTCGGCCGTGATCCGGCTTCCCGACCGACTCCAGCACAAGCCCGGGACCTTCACCCTGGAGCGCTGCGCGGACTGCGGCCATCTCTTCCAGAACCCGCGCCTGACCGCGGAGGGGCTCTCCTTCTACTACCGCGACTTCTACGACGGCCTCGGCGAGCGCTGGCTGGACGCGTTGTTCGGGCTCGCCCGCCGGAGCTACCTCGGACGGGCGCGAGAGCTCTCCGGCCTCGCGCCGCGCCGCTGGCTCGACGTGGGGACCGGCTACGGCCACTTCTGTCTCGTCGCGCGCGAGGTCTGGCCCGACACTCGCTTCGAGGGACTCGACGCGGGCGCCAGCGTGGAGGAGGGCGCGCGCCGCGGCTGGCTCGACGAGGCCCATCGCGGCTTCTTGCCCGATCTCGCCCCTTCGCTCACGGGCCGCTTCGACGCCATCAGCCTGAGCCATTGCCTGGAGCACGCGCGGGACCCGCGCGCCGAGATCGCCGCCGCGCACGCCGCGCTCGCGCCCGGCGGCGCGCTGCTCATCGAGGTGCCCGACCCCGAGTGCCGGCTCCGCCCGCTCCTGCGCTCGCTCTGGCTGCCGTACTTCCAGCCGCAGCACCAGCACCTGCTCTCGGTGGCGAACCTCCGGCGGCTCCTGGCCGAGGCCGGCTTCCAGGTCGAGCGCGTCCGCCGCGACGAGGTCCACACCGGCGCGGACTTCTTCTTCGCCGCGTACCTGGCCCTCGACGCGATCGCCCCGCGCGCGGACCTGCCCTGGCTCTCCCCGCCTCGGCGGGGCCAGCCTCTCGCGCGCGCCGCCGTCTTCGCCGCCGGTGGTCCGCTCCTCCTCGCCGGCGTCCTCGCCGACGGCCTCGTCCGCCCGTTCCTCGCCGTGCCGCGCCTCTCGAATGCCTATCGCATCCTCGCGCGGCGCGCGTGAGGTGGTGAATCAACCCGGCTTCTCATCGCCGGAGGCGGACTTCTTGCGCCGCCGGTCGTCCACCAGCCTGGCGCCCAAAGTCGCGGGAGACCGTACGCGGCAGGAGCCGCTCCGAGGCCGCGTGGCCGAAGAGGTTCAGGGTCTCGGGTAGGGGATACGGGTACGGGAGCGGGAGCAGGGGGCGGACCCGCCGGTGGACTAGTGTAGCTCTCCGCCGCCGCAGACGTTGGGGTGGCCGCCGCCGCCGCAGGTGCCGGCGTCGCAGCTCCCGCAGTCGAGCAGGCCGCCGCAGCCGTCGGCCGTGGGGCCGCAGTCGTACCCGAGGCCGGCGCAGGTGAGTCTCGTGCAGCTCGGAGAGCCGCAGACGCCGGGGGTGCCGCCGCCCCCGCACGTTCCGGCGTCGCAGCTCCCGCAGTCGATGGACTTGCCACAGCCGTCGCCGGCGGGGCCGCAGTCGAAGCCCAGATCGGCGCAGGTCCTCGGCACGCACTCGGCGAACGAGCCGCAGGCGCCGGGGACGCCGCCGCCGCAGCTCTCTCCCTCGGGGCAGCTCCCGCAGCCGCCGTCGATCGCGCCGCCGCAGCCGTCGCCGGCCGGACCACAGGAGATGCCCTGCTCGGCGCAGGTGCGCGGCACGCAGGCGGTGCCGCAGCTCCCCGGCTTGCCGCCTCCGCCGCAGGTCTCTCCCGCGGGGCAGCTCCCGCAGCCGCCGTCGATCGCGCCGCCGCAGCCGTCGCCCGCGGGACCACAAGAAAGGCCCTGCTCGGCGCAGGAGAGCGGCGCGCAGTGGGCGGGGTTGCCGCCGAAGCCGATCGTCTTCAAGTCCAGGCCGCCGGGGCAACTGTACGAGATGGCGTAGTCCCAACCGTAGAGCATGACGCCGAAGGGCTGGTCACCGCTCATCGAGTGGACGCCGGGCTGGACGCGGAGCCGCGCGACGCCATAGCCGGCGGCGCCCATCGGGACGAGCGCGGCGATGGGCGCGCCGTCGAGCGTGATCCGGGCCGACCGGGGAGCGATCACGTCGACGAAGCCGTACGCGTACGAGGTGGGCGTATAGAACGTGTAGGCCGATCGGTACTGGCCGGTCGGGACGGCCAGGGCCATGTTCGCGTCGCCCAGGCACTTCGCGTCGTTGGGCCCGTTCGCGTAGGGGCACGAGTTGGTCGTCGGGGTCGTGAAGACGCTCGGGTCGTAGGTCCCCGAGAGCGCGCCCCACGCCTCGAGGTAGTGGGCGACGAGGACCGGCTTGTTCGCGGTGAGATCGAAGCTCTCCGCGGTCGCGAACTCGAAGACCTGGCCGGCCGAGAGAGTCGGGATCGTCGCGATGGACGGGTCGGAGAGGGTGACGGCCGTGCCGTCCTCGCCGGCCACGACCCGCCAGCGGTCGACGTCGTCAGCGGAGCGCTGGATGTACTTCTCGCATTCGTAGGAGGTGCCCCACGCCGTCGTCGGGAAGAGCTGGGCCTCGAAGTGATCGCCGCCGAGCGCGGTGTCGGGGACGGTGGTGGCGCCCGTGCCGCCGAACGCGGCGATCGGCTTGTCGGCGGTCACGCGCGCCCCGGTGATGTCCTGGAGGTTTCCCGCCTCGGCGATCTCGACGGCCTCCCCCTCGTCGAGGGTGAGGGAATAGCTGCCGCCGGCCGCGATCGCGGGGATCGTCCCGTCGGCGGACGCCGACGTCGCGACCGGCACCTGCACCTGCACGTGCGTGGCGGGCTGCGTGGCGACGACCGCGAGGTAGCCCTGGCCGAGCGGCGGCGTGAGGCCGGGCAGCCCGTTGAAGAGGTACGAGAGGACGAAGTAGGAGGCGACCAGGCTGTGGGTGGGCAGCAGGAGGTCCGCGCCGCCGCTGAACGCCTGGGCCGCGTTGATGGGGTTGTATTCATAGGCGGCGATCGGGGCGGTCGAACGCAGGTGGAACGCCTGGCCGGCCTGGGTCCGGGTCAGGCGGTCGCGGGCGTTCGGGACCACGAACGTGGCCGCCTGGCCGGGCCCGATGGTCTGTGCGTCGATGATCCCCTGGGCGTCCTCCAGGGTCACGGTCGCCGAGAGCGTCTTGGAGGTGTTCGAGGCGACGACGCCGAAGTTGCCCTGGAAGTAGCCCGGCCCGTCCTCGGTGTTCCAGAGGTGGACCGGCCAGAACTCACAGCCCTCGCTGGAGGTGCCGGTGAGGGCGACGTCGCAGGCGTTGGCGCAGTGGTCGCCGACGCAGATCTCCCCGGCGTCCGCGTCGCAGGCCTCTCTGCCGCTGCACCGCGGGGTGCAAGCGGCGTTGGCGCAGATGAAGAGGGACGGGCAGGCGTGGCCACAGGCCCCGCAGTTCTCGGGGTCGGTCGAGAGATCGGTGCAGAGCGGGCCGTTCGCGGAGTTGCAGGAGGCGAGCGGAGCGAGGCAGGCGCCGCCGTCCGCGCCGTTCCCGTCACCGCACACGTAAGGGATGCCCCCGCCGCCGCAGACGTCCGGCGCCTCGCAGCTCCCGCAGCTCATCAGGGCGCCGCAGCCGTCGGCGACGAGCCCGCAGGTCGCGCCGGCGTTCGAGCAGATGCGCGGGACGCAGGGGGGCTGGGCGCACCGGCCGGCGATGCCCGCGCCGCCGCACTGCCCGGCGTCGCACGTGCCGCAGTCGAGCGCGCGGCCGCAGCCGTCGCCCGCCGGGCCGCACTCGACGCCCTGATCGGCGCAGGAGAGCGGCACGCAGCCGCCGTCGGCCGAGAGGTGGCCTCCGTCCTCGCTCCCCCGCGAGATACCGCAGACGTTGGGCACGCCGCCGCCCCCGCAGCGGTTCGGCGTCGTACAGGAGCCGCACTGGAGGAGGCCGCCGCAGCCGTCGGCGAGCGGGCCGCAGTTCGCCTGCTCGGAGACGCAGGTCCGGGGCACGCACGCCGCGTGACCGCCGCAGACGCTCGGGACGCCGCCGCCGCCGCAGGTCTCGGGCGGGGTGCATTCGCCGCACTGGATCACGCCCCCGCAGCCGTCGCCGATCGGTCCGCAGTCCGCGCCGGCGGAGACGCAGTCGCGCAGCGCGCAGCGCGCGCCGCCGCTCGAGCTGCTCGAACCGCTAACGGCTCCCGAGGACGTCGATCCGCCGCCGCTCCCCGAGGAGGACGAGCTGCTCGAGCCGGCGGCGCCTCCGGAGCTGGACGAGGAAGAGGCCGAGGGGGACCCGCCGTCCTCCGCCGGCGCCGGCCGGCCGCCGCACCGGCAGGCGGGGCCCGCCGCGAACGCGAGGACGATCAGCACGGCCTGCCCGGGGACCCGCATCGCGGGGGATTGTCGCGCCTCCTCGCCGCCAGGGCAAGCTCCCCGTGGAATGGGCTTGCCGCCGCCGTGGAACCGTGCCATAGGACCCGTCCCGTGCCGCGCTTCCGGTACGACGAGAACCTCTTCTACGAGGATTCGCCGACGTTTTGGCCGGGCCCCGATGACGTGGAGGCCTTCCACCGCACGCTCCCCGGCTTCGCGCCGACGCCGCTGCGGTCCCTGCCGGCGCTCGCCCGCGAGCTGGGCGTCGCCGAGCTGTGGGTGAAGGACGAAGCCACGCGGCTCGGGCTCGCGGCCTTCAAGGTCCTCGGCGCCTCCTACGCGATCCACCGCCACCGGCTCCACCACGGCACCGGGCCGACCACGTTCGCGAGCGCGACCGACGGCAACCACGGCCGCGCGGTCGCCTGGTCCGCGCGCCGCCTCGGGCAGAAGGCGGTGATCTACGTGCCGCGCGGGACCGTGCCCGCGCGCATCGACGCGATCCGGGCCGAGGGGGCGCAGGTCATCGTGGTGGAGGGGACCTACGACGACGCGGTCCGCCGGTCGGCGAAGGAGGCCGCCGAGAACGGCTGGACCGTCGTCTCGGACACTTCCTGGGCGGGCTACAAGGAGATCCCACAGTGGATCATGGAGGGCTACACGACGCTCTTCAGGGAGGTGACGCGGCAGCTCGCCGGCGCCGAGCCGACGCACGTCGTGCTCCAGGCGGGGGTGGGCGCGTTCGCCGGCGCGGGCGGCCTCTTCTATGCGCGCGAGGGGCGCCGGCCGGTGCTCGTCTGCGTCGAGCCGATCGAGGCGGACGGCCTGCGCGCGTCGGTCGCCGCGCCGGGCGGCATCCGCCGCCTGCCCGCGGGCAGCCAGCGGTCGATCATGGCCGGTCTCAACTGCGGGATGCCGTCGCTGCTCGCCTGGCCGGTCATCCGCGGCAGCTTCCGCGGCTTCCTCGCGATCGACGACGAGTACGCGCGGGCGGCGATGCGCCGGCTTGCGGCGGAGGGGATCGTCTCCGGCGAGTCCGGGGCGGCGGGCGTCGCCGGATTGCTCGCGTTCGCCGGGGAGCCGGAGCTCGCCGCGGCCCGCGCGAAGCTCGGCCTCGACGCGGGGGCGCGCGTGCTCGCGGTCTCCACCGAGGGCGCGACCGACCCGGCGGGCTGGCGCGCGATTGTCGGGACCGAGCCTCCCGTGGCAGGGTAGGAGGATGGCTTTCGCGATCGACGGCCGGCGGCTCTGGGAATCGCTCGAGGCCCTCGGGCGGATCGGCCGCTACCGCGACGACGAGGCGGAGGTCTGGGGCGTCTGCCGGCTCGCCCTCACCGCCGCGGACGGCGAGGGGCGGCGCCACGTCGTCGAGCAGATGAAGGCCGCGGGGCTCGCGGTCACGATCGACCGGATCGGGAACGTCTTCGGCCGGCGGGAGGGGCGCGAACCGCTCGCGCCTGTCATGGTCGGTTCGCACGTCGATTCCGTTCCCACCGCCGGCCGGTTCGACGGCTGCCTCGGCGTCCTCGGCGGCCTGGAGATCGTCCGCAGCCTCGCGGACGACCAGCGGGTCACCCGCCGGCCGATCGTCGTCGCCTTCTTCACCGACGAGGAGGGGTGCCGGTTCGGCACCGACATGCTCGGCAGCGCGGTCGCGACCGGCCGCATCCCGCTCGATCGGGCGTATGGCCTCAAAGACCGCGACGGCCTCACCGTCCGCGACGAGCTCTCCCGGATCGGCTTTCTCGGCGAGGCCGACGTGGCGCTCGCCCCGCCCCACGCTTACGTCGAGTGCCACATCGAGCAGGGGCCGACGCTGCGCGCGGCCGGCAAGGACATCGGCGTCGTCTCCGGCGTCCAGGCGATCTCGTGGCACGAGCTGACCCTCACCGGCAGGAGCGCCCACGCCGGCACGACGCCGATGGAGCTGCGCGCCGACGCGGGGATGGCCGCCGCGCGGCTCAACCTCTACCTGCGGGCCATGATCCTCTCCGGACGCTACGGGGCGCTGCGGGCCACGATGGGCGCGATCGTCCCGCGCCCCGGCCTCGTGAACATCGTGCCCGGCAAGGTGATCGCGACCATCGACCTGCGCAACCCGGACGACGGCGCCATGCGCCGCGCCGAGCAGGACCTGATCGGCTTCTACGACCGCGTCGCGCAGGACGAGCACGTGAAGATCACCTGGCGGCAGACCGCGCGGACCGATTCGGTCGCCTTCTCGCCCAAGCTCCAGGAGCGGATCGCGGCGGCGGCCGAGGCGCGCGGTCTCTCCTGCTCCCCGATCGTGTCCGGCGCCGGCCACGACGCCCAGGAGATGGCGCGCCTCTGCCCCGCGGGCATGGTCTTCGTCCCCGGCGAGAACGACGGCATCAGCCACAATCCGCGCGAGTACTCGACGCCGGAGCAGTGCGCGCGCGGCGTCTCCGTCCTCGCCGACGTGCTCCTCTCGCTGGCGGAGGAGGAGGGCTGACCCGGTGCGGGCCGCACTCGTCCAGACCGTCAATGTCTACCCGCTGCCGGCGCGGCGGGAGGAGCTGGCCGCCGTCGCCTCGCTGCTGCCCGCGATCGCCCGGGCGAACGTCGACCACCACCTGACCCTGCTCGGCGAGGCCGCCTTCCGCGGCGCGCAGGTGGTCTGCCTGGGCGAGCTGTTCCCGGCGCCCTACTTCGCGCTCGACGCGGACCCGATGTGGCGAGGGCTCGCGGAGGACGCCGAGAACGGCGAGACCGTGACCCGCCTGCGCGGGGCCGCCGCCCGCCTGCGCCTCGTCGTCGTCGCGCCCATCTACGAGCGGGCCCCGGACGGCCGCCGCTTCAACACCGCGGTGGTCATCGACGCGAGCGGGCGCATCCTCGGCAAGTACCGGAAGAACCACATCCCCGAGGGCGGCAACGAGCAGGGGACCTTCCACGAGAAGACATACTACGAGCCCGGGGTCCCCGGGGCCGGGCCGGGCGGGGCGAACGTCTCGCGAAACCCGTTCTTCCCCGTCTTCCAGACCCCGCTCGGCCGGATCGGCGTCGCCATCTGTTACGACCGCCACTTCGAGGGCGTCTTCTCGACGCTCTCCGCCGAGGGCGCGCAGCTCGTCTTCTGCCCCGCGGTCTCCTTCGGGGAGAAGAGCCGGCGCCTCT
Organism: Myxococcales bacterium; assembly: GCA_021807105.1. Lineage (GTDB taxonomy): Bacteria > Myxococcota > Myxococcia > Myxococcales > JAKAPL01 > JAKAPL01. The sequence continues at coordinate 22,522 of JAKAPL010000005.1, forward strand.
GGCGGCAGGAGTTCGCGGTCGAGGCCGCCCGCCACCGGCTCTTCATCGGCGCGAGCAACCGCAAGGGCGCGGAGCCGCCGTGGGGCCAGGAGTACTACGGCGAGAGCCACTTCGTCGGACCCGACGGCCCGATCTCCGACCTCTCCGATCACCCGAACCTCGTGATCGCGGACGTCGACCTCGACGGCCTCTCGCGCCCCGATCCCGCGGGCTGGGACCTGCGGCGGGACCGGCGGCCCGAGATCTACGGCGCGGGGAAGGCGAACGGCTAGAAGAACGTCAGCCGCCCGGAGCGACGATGCCCATGAGGAACCCGGGGAGCGGGGCTCGTTGCTTCTGTTCCCGGGCTCATGGCGTTCGAATCAGTTTTTCGCGCGAAGCGCGGAGCCGTCCCGTGGACGGTCATCGGCGACGAAGAGAGGCTCCCCGCCCCGCATGACCCGCCTCCTGTCCTGGTTTCTCGCCGCCTCCCTCGCCGGCTGCGGCGGCGGCGTTTCGCGAACCGCCGCCGCGTTGTTGCGGCGGCTCCCGCTCCCGGTCCGGACGCGGTGGCGGCTGCGGATCGACGTCCCCGATCGGAGCTGCGTCGGCGAGGCGGGCGGCACGGTCTGCTTTCAGGAGGGGGCGACGCGCGAGGAGGCGCGCGCGGTCCTCCACGCGCTCGCCGCGCAAGGAGGGCTCGCGGGGCGGCGGATGCGGGCGATCGTCCGCCACGTGGGCGAGGGCGCCGAGGCCACCCCGCAGATCCTCTTCGCGCTGCCCGAGGGGGCCTGGTCGGACGCCGGGACCGCCGAGGCCCTCACCCTCGCCGCGAAGGCGCTCCACTCCGATCCGCGGTTCGCCGAGGCCGACGTCCTCCTCACCGGCGAGGACTGGTGGCCGCGGCGCGTCGTCCATGGCACCTGCCCGGCGGCCGGGAGCGCGTGCTGCGCGCTCGTGATCCCGGACGGCGCCCGGACGGTCGCGCGGGTCGAGCGGGCGCTCCCGCCGGCCCTCGGGGGGACGCCGGCTGGGGGCGTCTACACGCTCTCGTCGTTCTCGTACGTGGGCGATGGCCCGGACGGCCGCGAGGCGCGGGGCGCCCTCTCGATTGCCGGAGGCGAGCTGTCGAGCGCGATCACCTTCGACGTGGAGCGCGTCCGCTACCTCCATTGTCCGGCCCAGTGCGAGCGGTACGCCTTCCACGTCGAGGGCCGCCAGCTCGTCGCGAGGCAGATCTGCCCGTCTTGCCAGGGGGCGGACTGCGACGTCCGCTGGGGCTTCACCGCGACCCCCGACCGTCTCTCCCTCATCCACGAGGGCCAGGGCATGGAGCCCTCGACCGCGCTCGTGTTCACGAGACCCGGGGGCGATCGTGGGGCCGTCGCGGGCGGGGAGAGACCGCCGGACGCGGCGGAGGTGCGGGACGTGGTGGAGCGATCGTTCTAGCGAGCGGGCGGTCGATCCAGGGCCGCGGCAAAGAGCTTGTGAATTAATCCCCGGACCGAGCCAGGCCGTCGAGACGGGCCCCAGATGCGAGGCGCGGCAACGAGGCATACTCACTGGAGTATGCCGCAGTTGACGAGAACAAAGAGCCCGGATCGGCGGTCTGGCGACGGGAGGGGATTTGATTCACAGGCTCAAAGTCGTGCAGCGAGCGAAACTTTGATGAGGAAACCAGGAAGCTAGGAAGAAAAACCTCCCGGGTTCCTTATAGGCGAGGTTCGCGCACCGCGACTTTGACCTAGGCCGTGGCGGTCGATCGTTTTTCGTTGACATCGCCCGCCGGTGAACGTAGATGGCGCGCGTTGGTTGGCGGAACACTCGTTAGGCGAGGCGTCCGCGCGAACAGAGGCCACTGCCCCGCAACGACGAGAGTCGCCAAGGGGTAGACCAGGGCTTGCCGGCTTAAGGCTTGCTCTAACGTGGCTGAGGATCGAGGTGGGCCCTCTACGTCGCGCGGTGCTGAAGCTCGACTTGGAGCAGGCGCCGTCCGGGACCCGCGCGCGGGCTCCCGGGTCGCGAGGCCTGGGAGGCTGGTGTGAAATGGGTGGCGTCGCGAGAAAGCCGAGACCGGGGCGAGACGGGCGCCCGGGGAGTGAGCAGCACAAACGTACTCTTTGCAGTCCTACGTTGAGCAGCGGAGCGACGAGGCCGCCCGTCGCGGCGAAGGGATCGACTTTCGCAGCAGGCAGCCATCTCACACCAGTCTCCTAGGAGACTGTCGGGTAAAAACGTAACCCATTGAAATGAGACCTGCGGAGAAACGCCACATGCTGAGTCATTTCGATGCCTTGCGCGATCCTGAATTTATTTCTCCGACAGTCTCCTAGACGTGGAGGAGGTCGTGTCTGGTCGTTTTCGGCTCGGCGCCGGCTGCCGTGGGTTCACCCTTCGGGTGGCGCCGGTGGCCTGCCTCGCGCTCCTCGCCGCCGCGCCGGCGTTCGCGCAGACCGCGCCGCCGGGGCCCCACGAGGAGGATGAGTTCGACTTCATGCACTGGCTCGCGGATCGCGGCCTGCACGATCTCGAGGACGAGAGCTGGAACGCGTACGGCCAGTTCACCTGGATCCAGCAGCTCAAGCCGCCGTTCCCCGCGAAGTACACGAACCTGAACGGGAGCAACCACTCGCTCCTGCCGACCCGGGAGTGGAGCTTCACGGGGACCGCGACCCTCTACTTCGGCGTGCGGCTCTGGAAGGGCGCGGAGGGCTACGTCGTGCCGGAGGTGATCTCCGAGCACCCGCTCTCGGATCTGTACGGGCTGACCGGCGCGATCCAGAACTTCGAGCTCCAGAAGGGCGGCAGCGACGTCCCGCAGGCGTACCGCTCGCGCGCCTACGTGAGGCAGACGATCGGCCTCGGCGGCGGGGAGGAGCACGTCCCATCCAACCCGATGCAGCTCGGGACGACCTACGACCGCCGGCGTCTCGTCCTCGTCGCGGGCAGCTTCAGCGTCCTCGACTTCTTCGACCGGACCCCCTTCGACATCGATCCGCGCCAGGGCTTCTTCAGCCTCGCCTACCTGACCTATCCGGCCTATGACTTCGCCTCCGACGCGCGGGGTTATTCCTGGGGCGGGGTCGTCGAGCTCGACTGGGACGACTGGGCCGTTCGCTACGCCCGGATCACCCCCCCCGCGGAGCCGAACCAGCTCCCCGTGGACTTCCGGCTCTGGGAGTACTACGGCGACCAGATCGAGCTGGAGCACGACCATCGGCTCTTCGGCCGGGACGGCAAGGTCCGCATCCTGGGCTACCACACGCGGGCGATCATGGGCCGCTTCGCCGACGCGATCTCGGCCTTCGAGGCGGACCCCCAGGAGAACGCGGCCGACTGTCCCGGCTTCAATTACGGCTCGCTGAACGCGCACGCCCCCGACCTCTGTTGGGTCCGCCGGCCGGACGACAAGTGGGGGATCGGCCTGTACGCCGAGCAGTACGTCGCCCGCGACATCGGCCTCTTCTTCCGTGGCATGTGGGCCGACGGCCAGAGCGAGGTCGATGCCTACACCTCGGCGGACCGCTCGCTCTCGTTCGGGGCGCTCGGCAAGGGCGCCCTCTGGGGGCGGCGCAACGACGTGACGGGGGTGGGCGTGAACGGGAGCTGGATCTCCGCCGTGCACGCGGCCTACCTCGCGCTGGGCGGCGTCGATGGCTTCATCGGCGACGGGGCGATCACCCCGGCGCCCGAGCTCACCGGCGACGTCTTCTACAGCTTCGAGATCCTCTCCTCGATCTGGCTGTCGGCCGACTTCCAGCACATCGTGAACCCGGCGATGAACGCCGCCCGCGGCCCCGTCGAGGTCTTCGGAGCGAGGATCCATGCGGAGTTCTGACGCCACGACGGCCGTCCCCGTCCCTCCCGAGGAGGCGCTCCTCGATCCGAGCCGGGAGGCGGCGGCAGCCGGCGAGCTCCCTGACCTCGCGCCTTCCGTGAGGCCCGGGAGCCCGCGTCGCGGGCGGCTCCGCGTCCTGGCGGTGGCCGCGCTCGCGACGCTCGCCGCCGGCCGCGCGTCCGCGCAGGCGGCCGCCCCGGGCTTCGCCCTCGACCGGTTCGTCCCTGCCCCCGCGGGCGCGGGCTGGTTCGCGAACGACGACCTCGCGATGGCGGGCTCGCTCGGCGGGGCGGCCGAGCTGACGCTCTCGCAGGCGCACGATCCCCTCGTCGTCGGCCACGGGGCCGGGCGGCTCCCCGTCGTCTCGGACGAGGCGCTCGCGCACCTCGGGGCGTCCGTGAACGGCCCCTGGTGGCGGCTGTTCCTGGACCTTCCCATGCCGCTCGCCGTCGTGGGCCGGTCCGGCGTGCGGGACGGTTACGCCTACACGGCCCCGGCGGTGAACGTCGGCACCAACCCGGACAGCCTGCCGGACGTGAGCGTCGGGGTCGAGGCGCGCCTCCTCGGCGAGGCGGATTCCGGGCTGCGTCTGGGCCTGGGCGCCCAGCTCTTCGTCCCCTCGAACGGTCCGCTCGACACGCCGTCGACCTACCTGACCGACGGAACGGTCCGGGGGATCGTCCGGTTGCTCGCGGCGGGCGACGCCGGCCGCCTCCGCTGGGCCGGCCAGGCGGGGGTTCACGTCCGTCCGCTCGACGACGCGCCGATCCCGGGGAGCCCCGAGGGCAGCGAGCTGCTCTTCGCCGGCGCGGCCGGTTGGAGCTTCGACGTGCGCCCGGGCTGGGCGCTCGTCGCGGGGCCGGAGGCGTTCGGGGAGACGGCGCTGCGCTCCTTCTTCGGCGGGGAGACGACCGGCGCGGAGGCGCTCCTGACCGGGAGGCTCGAGGGAACGGGTCCGGGAGCGCGGCTCCGCGTCAAGCTCGGCGCGGGAGGCGGCCTCGACCCCGCCTTCGGGGCCCCCGAGTGGCGCGTCGTCGTCGCGGTGGAGTTGTTCTCGCGTCCCTCCGGGACCGCGGGGGCGGGACCGCGTTGACGGACAAACGAAATCCGAGACGCGATTCCCCGTAGGGAGCCCGCGAGGCGCACAGGCAGTCTTCGTCGAAGGCGTACTGAAGTACGCCGAGACGGAAACTGCCGAGCACCGAAGCACCGGCCGCGTCGGACCGACCGAGAGTAGGCGCAAAAGGGCTAAGCCCGGCTTATTCACGGTACGGCGTAGCGAGGCGTTCGAGACCGCAGCCGAGAAGGGCAAGCGCAGCGACGACCGACGAGGCGTGCTGAAGCACCTCCCCCCAAGTCGTTGTAGGGGGGCAAGCCCCCCGCAGGAGGAAGGAGCGAGCACACCCCCCCAAGTCGTTGTAGGGGGGCAAGCCCCCCCCTTCACAGGCGCGGGATCGGACGCCGCAGCAGCCGGGCCGTGAATAAGCCGGGCTAAGCCCGAGACCGGTCGACCGTGTCGTCCCCCGCAAGGCCACGATCTCCCGTGTCGCGCGGGTCAGGGGCGTCAGGAGCGTCGGCTTCGAATTGGGGACCAGCATGGTGCCTTCTCCTTTGTCAGTGGACCGCTTGATTGCGGCCCATACCCCTATAAAAATGCAGTCCGTGTGCCACTCGGAAGCAGCGTGATTTCAGGGTGTTGCCCCGTCGCGGAACTCGATGACCGTACGGAGTCTGGTCGAGAGTCCAGGATTCGTGGACTCGGGCTCCTCCGCCCCGGCCGTGGGCCGCAGCCCAACACGCGTGCAGCAGGCTTCGCTGGCCTGACGATGGCCGGACTCGACGTGTCGCTGGCCGGACTGGAAGAGTCGATGGCCGGACACGTCGAGTCGCTGACCCGACTCGACGTGTCGCTGGCGAGACTCCTCAAGCCCCTGGCCGGTCTTGACGTGTCGCTGGCCGGTCTTGACGTGTCGCTGGCCGGACTCGACGTGTCGCTGGCCGGTCTCGACGTGTCGCTGGCCGGTCTCGACGTGTCGCTGGCCGGTCTCGACGTGTCGCTGGCCGGTCTCGACGTGTCGATGGCCGGACTCGACAAGTCGATGGCCGAGCCCGACGAGTCGATGGCCGAGCCCGACGAGTCGATGGCCGAGCCCGACGAGTCGATGGCCGAGCCCGACGAGTCGATGGCCGAGCCCGACAAGTCGATGGCCGAGCCCGACGAGTCGATGGCCGGACTCGACGAGTCGCTGGCCGAACTCATCGAGTCGCTGGCAAGGCTCGACGAGTCGCTGGCAAGGCTCGACGAGTCGATGGCCAGGCTCGACGAGTCGCTGACCCGACTCGACGAGTCGCTGGCCGAACTCATCGAGTCGATGGCCGGACTCGACGAGTCGATGGCCGAGCCCGACGAGTCGCTGGCCGAGCCCGACGAGTCGCTGGCCCGACTTGACGAGTCGCTGGCCCGACTCGTCGAGTCGCTGGCCGGACTCGACGAGTCGCTGGCCCGACTCGACGAGTCGCTGACCCGACTCGACGAGTCGCTGACCCGACTCGACGAGTCGCTGGCCCGACTCGACGAGTCGCTGCCCGGACTCGACGAGTCGCTGACCCGACTCGACGAGTCGCTGGCCGGACTCGACGAGTCGCTGGCCGGACTCGACGAGTCGCTGGCCGAGCCCGACGAGTCGACGGCCGGACTCATCGCGCGGGCGCGCGGGGCGCGCGGTGACGGACGATTCCGCCAAGCGCCATGCCGGCGCGGACCGGGTTCAGGTCGCCATAGCGCATGACGGTCAGTACGTGGCGGCCGCTCGCGTCCGGCTGGATCATCGGCGACTTCATCCGCTGCGTGACGACCTGCCCGCGACAGCTTTGCTGCTGCTGGTTGTACCAGCGGGCGAAGAGGTGGTTCACGACCTGCCAGAAGCGGCTGAACTCCTCCTGGCCGCGGGTCGCGACGACGACGAGGTGCGGGTGGGTGCCCATGAGGCAGTAGGAGCGGACGAGGATGCCGTGGCGCGGGGCGTACTTGGCGACGAGGGAGAGGAAGCAGCGCTTGGCGAGGTCGTCTTCGAGGACGCGGGAGAAGTTGTGGCTGCGCCATGTACAGTGGTTGGTGGAGCCGAGGTCGACGAGGAGGCGGCGAGGGATGCGGGCCATGGCTGCCGCCCAGGGGCAAGCATCGTGCCGACCTACCGAGTGATCCATAGAGCGAGGGTCTGACATCGGTGGGGAGAAATGGGCCACCGGACGATCGAGACCGGGGAGAACTCGTCCGTCACCGGAGGCCCGGGTAGTTGCGCGCGATCTCGCGTGCCTCGCGCGGGCCGCAGCGCTCCGCGGCGCTTGGCGGAAACGGCCTGGGGCCGCTTCCAAGGAAGTGCCCCAGGGTCTGCACCGGCGCGCGCAGTTCGGACGACTCGAGATCGCGGCTATCTCCACGTCCTTGCTGGAGAATCCGGTTGTCCGTCACCGTCTCCCCCCGTCTCCCCCCCCGCTGGTCCCACCGCCCCTGTCGCTCCGATCGCCCCGTCTCGCCTCTCTCGCCTCCGGACCCGGTCGCCCCGCCGGTCCGCCGCAGGCGTCAACGCCACCCACGGCCAAGATTCCGGCGGCAACGCCGATGCCAACCAAGACACGACGTCACAATAATCTGTCTTTCCGCAATCCAGCCATCGTCATCGACCTGCGCCTCCCGATGAAGCCGCGCGTCCAAGCGGCAACGGCCGCGTTGCCATCCGCAGCCATGCGTTTCTCGCCCTGCAAACCTCACCGGTCGAGGAACACCTCTCGGACCCGCGAAATGGCTTCGGCTGCCACTTGCCGACGCCGGCCATCGCCCTTGCCGCCGCGCGCGCGTCCCGGAGGGGCACGCCATCGTCCACCAGCCACGTGAACAAAAGCGGAGCAGTCGCACTTCCCATGATCGGGAACTGCTCATCCACGACCCACGGCTGCGGAAGCGCCTCCACGAACTCTCTTTTCGTCGCAAAGCCAAGGCGTCCCAGCCGGCAGCCATCCCACAGAATCCGTCGCACGCCCTCAAGGCGCCTCCGCCATGTCGCCTCGGCGGTGTCCCCTTTGGGGAAGTCGTGCAGTCTCTTGTAAGCGTGCTCCTCATCTTCGCCCTTCTCTCGCCTGGGCTTACAGATGAGCCCAAGAATGAAATGACGACGCGAATGCCCCTGCGCGGCCGCGCGAGCTGCCTCAATCTTATCGAGGACGCGCATGCCCCCAGGGCAAGCCCGGACCCAGCCTGAATCGGGGGAAGCTACAGCGCCCAGCCAAGCTTCCAGCGAGAACTCTGGGGACAGGAATCCGGACGCGACCTGGCCCAGAACACGCCTTACACCGTCTGGAAAGCGTGCGCACCGTCCCAACACATCCATGGCAAGTTCCGTCGGCCAGTGAGAATCGTGCCGCCTTTCCGCTCGCAGCAGGCCGTCGGTCTGGCAGGGGCCTGCTCGGGCGAAATCCACATCCGGGCGAGCGAAACCCGTGCTGGGATCGGGGCAACGCTTCCATGTAGCGTGCGCAAACGTTGCGTCAAAGTGGAGGGCCGCTGGAACGCTCCGGCGATCCCGCGTCGGTGCTGGCAGAAGCACGAGGTCGTGGTCGACCAGGAATGCTGTTCCAACCGCACTGGGACCAAGACCGCGGTCGTAGTCCAGGTAGCGCAACCTAATCCTGAACAAGCCACTTGCTTCGAGGGAGTCAATCTGCAACCGAAAGTCGCGATCTCCGCCTCCACCGTGAGCCTCGAAAACACCCACGATTGCAGCCGGCGGTGCTGTCGCGCCAGCCGCAAACACACTTACACCCAGCGCCGCGCCTAGAGTCACCTGAACCCGGCTTATTCACCGTAAAAAGCGAAGAAAAGACGACGCGCCGCCTCGGAAGCGTGGTAGGACAAGGTTTCCACGCCATTGTCCGGCACGCAGAAGGAGGCGCGTCATGGGTGAAGACCTAGCACTCTTTCCAGTCGAGTTCAACGGGTCCTTGAAGGTCGAGGCTCGGGCCGAGCGGCTTTCCGGGGAGGCTGGGGCGGTGATCCTCCGGGAGGTCATCGAACGGCTTGGCATCGGTCGGTTCCTGGCCGATCGGATCGAGGATCCGCGGAATCAGGATCTCATCACCCACCCGCTCATCGAGCTGCTCCAGACCGAGTTGCTCATGCTCGGCCAGGGCTGGCACGACCGCGACGACGCGGATGCCCTGCGCGACGATCCGGTGATGCGCCTTGCGGTATCCGAGCGGCGGGGGATCGCGCCGCTGCTCTCGCCGGGGTTGCCGGAGGGGAAGCCGAAGCCGAAGAACCCACGGGTCCCCGACGGCCTCGCCTCGCAGCCGACGCTCTCGCGCCTGGGGCGCTCCCTGGCTACGGATGAGAACCGAGCGGTGCTGCGCGAGGCGTTACTCGTCACGGCGGCGCGGCGGATCAAGGCCGAGCGCGGCGGACACCGGATGCGGTACGTGACGATCGACGTGGACAGCCTGCCGGTGGAGGTCGAGGGCCATCAGGAGGGCAGCGAGTACAACGGCCACTACCACGCCCGGATCTTCCACCCCCTCGTCGCCTCCATTGGCGAGACCGGCGACCTGCTCGACCTCCGACTGCGCAGGGGGAACGCGCATACGGCCGCGGGGGCGCTCGACTTCATCTTGCCCTTGCTCGATCGGGTCGAGACGGAGCTGTGCCAGGTGGCGTCCGTGCGCATGGACGCGGGTTTCCCGGAGGAGAATCTGCTCTTCGGAATGGAAGAGCGGCGGAAGTGGACGCCCTACGTCGCCCGGGTGAAGAACAACCCGATCCCGGATCGGATGGCCGAGCCCTACTTGCGGCGTCCACCCGGACGCCCGCCCGAAGAGCCGCGCACCTGGTTCTACGAGATGACCTACATGGCCGAGAGTTGGTCCCGCCCTCGGCGCGTGGTGCTCGTCGTCCAGGAGCGGCCGGACGAACTCTTCCTGCACCACTTCTGGCTGATCACCAACTGGGACGAGAGCCAGATGCCCGCCGACGAGCTTCTGGAACTCTACCGCGATCGCGGAGCAGCGGAGGGCCACTTCGGCGAGCTGATGAGCGTGCTCGCGCCCGCGCTGTCGTCCTCGCCCCGGCAGAAGAGCCACTACCGTGGCAAGCCACCCGAGACGAAGATCGCCCCCGGCGACGGCTTTGCCCAGAATGAGGTGATCCTGCTCGTAAACGCCCTCGCCTACAACGTCGCCCACGCCGCGCGCGTGCTCGTGGAGACGGCCACCGGCGAAGGCTGGAGCCTGATGCGGGTGCGCGAGCGGCTGCTGCGGGTGGCCGCGCGCGTGCTCGTCCATGGCCGCCGGGCCATCCTCGTCATCAACGAGGTCTCGGCGCGGCTCTGAGCCTGTGAATCAATCCCCTCCCATCGCCAGACCGCCGATCCGGGCCCATCTGCTTCGTTGCGTCAACTGCGGCATACTCCAGTGAGTATGCCTCGTTGCCGCGCCTCGCATCTGGGACCCGTCTCGACGGCCTGGCTCGGTCCGAGGATTGATTCACAAGCTCTCTGGAGCGCGCTCTGGTCGAGGCTCGCGGCCATGCGCTTCGTCGAGGGCTGACCCCAGCCCTCTTTGCACAGCCCCAAGCTCTCGCCGCGCCGGACGCGGGGCGAGGCCGTGTGCCGCCAACCGCATTCGGCCGGCTCACAACGCCGCCCAACTCCCAAATCAAGCCGCGAGAGCAACTCGATGCACGCACATCCAGCCATCGATAACCTCCTCCACCCGCTCCGCTGCCCGCCCTTCGGTGCCCTACGCTCGCGATCCAGGTACGGCGTGAATAAGACGGGTTAACAGCAGCCCGAGGACACAGAGCTTCACGTGCGCCTCGATGCGGTGCGCCACCCAGTGATACACCGGCCTCATCTTCAGCCCGCTCTTCATCGAGCGCCAGCACACTCTTCCACCCTCATGAGCTGCTTGTAACCGAGCGCGAGGTCCTGGGCGGTGAGGGTGTCGTCGTTGCTGGTGACGACCCACTTGCCGTCGTACTTGGCCTCCCGCGCCACCCGGCCTCGAACGATCCGCAACTGCTCACCCGCGGTCTGCCGAAGGTAACGGCCAAAGCGCTCGCTGGTGAGCAGCGCACAGACCCGCTCGCTGTGCTCCTTGCCCGTCGGGTCGCGTAGGCTGCGCAGCTCCTTCCGGGGGGGGAGACCTCCTCCCGCAGCCACTGCTGATGGCAGTTAAGCTTCGAGTAGGGCTGTAGCGCCCGACCGGCCACCGTCGCGGCGAAACGTTTCCGCGTGGCGAGGGACTAACGAGGCATGCGGATCGTGGTCACGGCGCTCGCGGGAAGCTGGCTCCTCTCGGCCTGCGGGGTGCGGGCCGGGGAGAGGCTCCCGAGCTTCGCGGCGCGCACCGCGTCGGGGGCGGAGGTCTCGGCGGCGGCGCTGCGGGGTCACGCCACGATCGTGGACCTCTGGTCGCCGGGTTGCATCGCCTGCGTGGGTGAGTTGGCGGCCTTGCAGCGGCTCCAGGACGACCTGGGGCCACGCGGGCTGCGCGTCATCGCGCTCTACGATCGGGGAGGGCCGAGGGACGGGTGGCTCGTCGGCGATGGCGCCGGGGCTCGCTTCCCGATCGCGCGCATCGGCGGCGGTCTGATGCGCCGGCTGGGCGGCTGGGAGTTTCCGACGACGCTCTTCGTCGGCAAGGACGGCCGGGTCCGGACGGTCGTGCACGGCGATCCCGGCGAGGGACGGCTCCGGGCGATGACCCTGGCGCTGCTCTCGCCCTGATCCGCGCGAGGTCCCGCCCCACGACCCCCGAGGCTCCGCTTCCGCGTGAAGATTCGGCGATGGGCCTCGCGGACGACGAGGTGCGACGGGGGCTGGACTCTCCTCCCAGCGGATCGTCGTGAGGCGATCCGGCCGTCGCGGCGCGGGAAGGCAGCGTGGCCGCGCCGGGGCTCCCGGTCCTCGGAGGCCGCGCTGTCAGAGGCTCGCGGTATAGGAGCCCCCATCCGTCCGTGATCGAGGCCGTGCCTCCATAGAGGCGCGGCCCCGGCCGGCGAGAAGGGCGCACATGCGAGGCGTGACCGAGCGAGGATCAGAGAGTGTGTGAACGAATCCCCTCCCGTGGCCGGGCCGTCGCTCCCGGGCCCATCTGCTTCTGGGACCCCATCGAAGGTGGGGATGGGTCAACTGCGGCCTCCTCCAGTCCTTCCCGCCGGACCCGGGCGAGGGTGGTGCGATGAGGAGCACAGCGGCCGAGCCTCTTGAGCCTCGCGCGGGCCCCGGGAGCCAGCGCGCCCTCGTCGATGGAGCCGCGGGAGCCGGGCCCGTGCGCTGGATCCTGGGGCAGGGGGAGGCGGCCGAGGCGGAGCAGGCCGCGAGCCTCGCCCGGGCCATCGGCATCCACCCGGTCGCGGCGCGCGTGCTCTGCCGGCGGGGCCTGGCGCGCCCCGAGCAGGTCGAGGCGTTCCTCGCCGACGACCTCGCGGGGCTGCCAGACCCTTTCCTGCTGCGCGACATGGACCGGGCGGTCGAGCGGATCGCCGCCGCGATCGCGCGCGGGGAGAAGATCGTCGCTTACGGCGACTACGACGTGGACGGCGTCTCGTCGACCGTGCAGCTCGTCACGCTCCTGCGCGCGGCGGGCGCGCAGATCGACTGGTTCGTGCCCCACCGGCTGCGCGAGGGCTACGGCCTCAACCCGGAGGCGATCGAGAGGCTCGCCGCGGGGGGGGCGAAGCTCATCGTCAGCCTCGACTGCGGCGTCGGCGCGGTCGAGGAGGTCGATCGGGCGGCGGCGCTCGGGGTGGACGTGATCGTGGTCGACCACCATCAGCTCTCCCCCGAGCTGCCGCGCGCGGCCGCCATCCTGAACCCGCTCCAACCGGATTGCCGCTTCCCGGAGAAGCGGCTCTGCGCCGCGGGGGTGACGTTCTTCCTCGTCATGGCGTTGCGCAAGCGGCTGCGCGAGGCCGGCGCGTTCGCGGGGCGCGAGGAGCCGAACCTGCGGCGGATGCTGGACCTCGTCGCGCTCGGGACGGTCGCGGACGTGGTGCCGCTGCTCGGCGCGAACCGGACGCTCGTGCGGGCGGGGCTCGTCGAGATCGCGCGCGGGGCGCGGCCGGGCCTGCGCGCGCTCGCCGAGGTGGCGGGGCTGCCGCCGAGCCGGGCGGTCACCGCGGGCCAGGTCGGCTTCAAGCTCGGGCCCCGCATCAACGCCGCGGGGAGGATGGACGACGCGGGGCGGGCGGTGCGGCTCTTGCTCGCGGAGACGCCGGAGGAGGCGGTGCGGCTCGCCCGCGCGCTCGACGAGGAGAACCGCTCGCGCCGGGAGATCGAGGCGGCGATCCTGCGGGAGGCGCTCGCCCAGGCGGGGGAGCGGCTCGCGCGGGACCCGCCGCGCGGCCTCGTGCTCGCCGCCGAGGGGTGGCACCCGGGGGTCGTCGGGATCGTCGCCTCGCGGGTGGCGGAGCGGACGGGCCGACCCGCCATCCTGCTCGCGATCGAGGGCGAACAGGCGAAGGGCAGCGGCCGGAGCGTCGCCGGGTTCGACATCCACGGCGCGATCGCCCAGTGCGGGGGGCTGCTCGATCGGTTCGGGGGCCATCGGGCGGCCATCGGGCTCGCGTTGCCGGCGAGGAGCATCCCGGAGTTTCGCGCGGCGTTCGAGGCGGCGTCCGCCCGCGGGCTGTCCGACGAGCAGGTGGGCCCTCGCTGCCACGTCGAGCTGCCGGTCGCGGCCGGGGACCTCACCGAGCGGCTCGCGCTCGATCTCGAGAAGCTCGCCCCGTTTGGCGCCGGCAACCCGGAGCCCGTGCTCGCGGCCTTCGGCCTCTCCGGGAAGGCACGGGCGATGCCCGCGCGGGAGGAGGGGAGCGAGCCCCACCTCGAGGTCCGGTTCCCCGGGCGGACGCCGCCGGCGATCGGGTTCGGGATGGGACGGGAGGCCGGCCTGTGCGATGGACCGGTGGACGCCGCGTTCCACCTGGAGGTCGATCGCTGGCAGGGACGGTCGCGCCTCCGGCTGCGGCTGCGCGCGCTGCGCGCGGCTCAGGCTTCCTGACGGCGCAGAGGTTGCATGAATCCAGAGGGGAGTTCAGCGGGTACGGGAGGGGAAACCATGCAGGTCGATCCCATCTGTGGGCGGAAGTTCGAGGCGGCGCCGGGGACGCCGAGCGTCGAGGTGAAGAGCCAGCGCTATTACTTCTGTTCCCCGCGCTGCAAGGAGGTGTTCGAGAGGCGGGCCGAACGGGCGAGGCTCGGCCACCTGGCGAAGATCGGGGCGCTGCTGTCGAACGGCAAGGTCCGCTGGGGGATCGCGTAGGAAGCGCGCTTCCCTTTTCGTGACGATCGATGTTCCTTGACTCGATCGATCGCGCCGGTATCATCCGTCCCGCTCGCGCGAGGCGCCGGTGCAGCCTTCGCGAGGGCGCCCATGCCCGCTCGCCCGCGCTTCATCCAGGATCTCAAGCGAACCCATTCCTGCGGGGTGCTGACCGCCGCCGACATCGGGAAGACCGTGGTCCTGTTCGGCTGGGTGCAGAACCGGCGCGACCACGGCGGCTGCGTCTTCATCGACCTGCGCGACCGCGAGGGGCTGACCCAGGTGGTCTTCGAGCCGGAGACCGACGCCGAGGCGCACCAACTCGCCGGGACCCTGCGCCTGGAGTATGTCGTCGCCGTACGCGGCGAGGTCCGCAGCCGCGGGAGCCAGGTGAACCCGCGGCTCCCCACCGGGGAGATCGAGGTCCGGGCCACGCAGCTCGAGGTCTTCAACCGGGCCGAGACGCCGCCGTTCCCGATCGAGGACCGGATCGACACCGCGGAGGAGAAGCGGCTCGCCCACCGTTACCTCGACCTGCGCCGCGCGCCCCTCCAGAAGGTCCTGGTGATCCGCCACCGGATGAACCAGGCGGCGCGGACGTACCTCTCCGGCCGTGGCTTCCTCGAGCTCGAGACGCCCTTCCTGATTCGATCGACCCCGGGCGGCGCGCGCAACTTCCTCGTCCCTTCGCGGCAAAACCCGGGGAAGTTCTACGGCCTCGCCGAGTCGCCGCAGCTCTTCAAGCAGCTCTACATGGTGGCGGGCTTCGACCGCTACTTCCAGATCGTCAAGTGCTTCCGCGACGAAGACCTCCGGGGGGACCGCCAGCCGGAGTTCACCCAGATCGATCTGGAGATGAGCTTCATCGCCGAGCCGGACGTGTTCGCGATCGTCGAGGGGCTGATGGCGGAGCTGTTCCGTGTCGCGAAGGGGAAGGAGATTTCCGCGCCGTTCCCCCGCCTCACCTACGACGAGGCGATGGCCCGCTACGGCGTCGACAAGCCGGACACGCGCTTCGGCCTGCCGCTGTGCGAGGTGACGGACCTGGTGCGCGCCGCGGGCTCCGGGCTGCCGCTCCTGCCCCAGGCCGTCGAGCAGGGCGGCGTCGTGAAGCTCCTCTGCCTCCCCGGCGGCGGGGGGCTCTCCCGGACCGAGCTGGACGGGCTGGAGGGGGTCGCGAAGAGCTTCGGCGCGCGTGGCCTCGCCCGGGCGAAGATCGGCGCGGGCGGCGAGTGGACGCAGTCGCCGCTCGCCAAGGGCGCCTCGCCGGAGTTCCGCGCGGCCGTCGGCGAGCGGGCGCGGGCGGGCGAGGGCGACGTGCTGCTCTTCCAGTTTGGAAAGCCGAAGATCGTCAACGGCGTGCTCGGGCAGCTCCGGACGCTGCTCGCCAAGCGGCTCGGGCTGATCCCGGAGGGACGCGACGATCTCCTCTGGGTCGTGGACTTCCCTCTCTTCGAGTACTCGGACGAGGCCAACGCGTACGTCGCGAGCCACCACCCGTTCACCGCGCCGCGGCCCGAGGACGTCGCGCACCTGCTCTCCGAGCCCGGCCGCGTGAAGGCGCGCGCCTACGACCTCGTCCTCAACGGCAACGAGATCGGCGGGGGTTCGATCCGGATCCACGACTCGGCCGTGCAGGCCCAGGTCTTCCGCGCGCTCGGGATCTCCGACGAGGAGGCGCGGGCGAAGTTCGGCTTCCTGCTCGACGCCCTCCGTTTCGGCGCGCCCCCCCACGGCGGGATCGCGCTCGGGATGGATCGGCTGGTGATGCTCCTCGCCGGCGGCGAATCGCTGCGCGACGTGATCCCGTTCCCGAAGACCCAACGGGGGACGGACCTCATGACCGGCGCGCCCGGGGAGGTCGGCCACGCGCAGCTCGACGAGCTGCACGTCGCGGCCGTCCCGGTGGCCGGCGCGGCCAAGGACACGGGCTAGGAGACTGGTGTGAAATGACTGCCTGCTGCGAAAGCCGATCCCTTCGCTCGCGACGGGCGGCCTCGTCGCTTCGCTGCTCAACGTACTGCAAAGAGTACGTTTGTGCTGCTCACTCCTCGTGCGCCCGTCTCGCCTCGGTCTCGGCTTTCTCGCGATGGCACCCATTTTACACCAGCCTCCTAGTGTCCTGTCCGGCAAATCCCTTGGGATTCGAGCGCCCCCGGCCCGCCCCGGCGATGTTGCGCTCCCTGTGGCATACTTCAGAGAGCATGCCTGGGTCGCGCGCCTTGCCGGGACGGCCCAGGTTTGCTCTCGGTGCACAAGGTAGTTCTCGGACAGGACACTAAGACGTGGCGCCGAGAGAGAGCTACGACATCCTCGTCATCGGCGGCGGCGTCAACGGCACCGGCACGGCGCGCGACTGCGCGATGCGGGGGCTCGCGACGGCGCTCGTCGAGAAGCGCGACGTGGCGTCGGGGGCGAGCGGTGCGAACAGCGGGATGATCCACGGGGGGATCCGCTACCTCCCTGCCGACCCGCAGGTCACCCGCCTCTCCTGCATCGACTCCGGCTACATCCAGAAGATCGCGCCGCACCTGCTCTTCCGCATCCCCTTCATCTTCCCGATGCGGCGCAAGGGGCCGCGCCCGTCGCTCGTCGAGAAGGCGTACCTGTACGGGGCCGAGGTCGTCTTCTCGATGTACGACGACTACCAGCCCTTCAAGCGGGGAAAGCCGTCGAGCCGGCTCTCCGCCGAGGAGACCCGTGCGCTCGAGCCGGGCATCCGGCCCGACATCGTCGGCGCGGTGACGACCGACGAGTGGGGCATCGACCCGCAGCGGCTCTGCGTGGCGAACGCCCTGTCGGCCAGGGCGCACGGGGCGGACGTCTTCCTCCACGCGCGCGTCGTGGGGTTCGTGCGGGCCTCGGACGGACGGGTCCTCGGGGCGGAGGTCGAGCAGGACGGCCGGCGCTTCGTGCTCCGGGCGCGCGTGGTGCTCAACGCCTCCGGCCCGTGGTCTCCCCGGGTCGCCGCGCTCGCCGGCGTCACCGTGAAGCTCCGGCCGGGCAAGGGCGTCCACCTCACCCTCGACCGGCGGATCTCCAACTACGGGGTGATCTGCACCGCGGTCGACGGCCGGCAGATCTTCGTCTACCCGCACGAGCAGTCCTCGATCATCGGCACCACCGACGACGACTACTATGGCGATCCGGATCACATCCCGATCACGCGGGACGAGGTCGAGTACCTGTTCCAGGGCATCGAGAGCATCTTCCCATCCATCCGGCGGGCGCGGGTGGTGCGCGCCTGGGCCGGCGTCCGGCCGACGCTCTGGAAGTACGGGCGGACCGAGGACGCGCTCTCCCGGGAGCACGCCCTCATCGATCACGCGGACCACGGCGCCCCGGGCCTCTACAGCCTCGTGGGCGGGAAGCTCGCGAGCTACCGGGTGATGGCCGAGGAGACGACCGACGTGCTTTCCCGCGCGCTGCATCGCTTCGCGCGCTGCCGCACGCACGAGGAGCCGCTCCCGGGGGGCGAGGGAGTTCCCGACGTGGCGGAGCTCGCGGCCGAGCATCGCTTCCCCGAGTGGACCGTGAGCCGCTGCGTCTACCGGCACGGGAAGCTCGCGGACCGGATCCTCGCCGCGGCGCACGACGAGCCGTGGCTGCGGTCGATGCTCTGCCCCTGCGAGCAGGTGACCTACGCCGAGGCCGTCTGGTGTCTCCGCGAGGAGCTGGTTCGGACTCTCTCCGACCTGCGGCGCCGCTGCCGGCTAGGGATGGGGCCATGCCAGGGCGCGGACTGCGCGGGCGCCGCGGCGCAGCTCCTCGCGCGCGAGCGCAGGCTCTCACCGGGCGAGACCGAGCGCGAGCTGCGCGTCTTTCTCGCCGAGCGCTGGTCCGGACAGAGGCCGGTCCTCGCCGGCGAGAGCATGGGCCAGCAAGAGATCACCCGGGCCCTGTACCGGGAGACGCCGTGACGAGGGTCCTCGTCGTCGGGGGAGGAGTCGCGGGGCTCACGGCGGCCCTCGCCGCGCGCGAGGCGGGTGCCGAGGTGGCGATCGTCTCGCGGGGGCCGGGCGCGAGCGCGCTCGTGTCGGGCGCCGTCGAGGTCGCGCCGGGGGGGGGGCCGCCCGTAGAGGCGGCGCGGGCGCTCGCGGATCGCCTGCCCGGTCACCCGTACGCCCGGCTGCGCGATCGGCTGGGCGAGCTGCCCGGCGCGCTGTCGCTCCTGCGCCGGAGCCTCTCTCCGCACCTCTCGGAGGAGGGGGGGCGGTTCGTGACCCCCCTGGGTGGCGTCCGTCCGGCGGCGCTCGCGCAGGTGTCGCAGGCGGCGGGAGCGATTCGGGCCGGGGAGCGGATCGCCGTCGCGGGGTTCCGGCACCACCCCGGCCTCTCGGCGAGCGAGCGGATCGCCGAGCGGCTCGCCGGGGAGGGAATCGCGGCTTCCTCCGTGACGCTCGACTGGCTGGACAGGGTCGAGCGGCTGGGGTGGACGATCTTCGAGCTGGCCCGGCTCCTCGACGATCCGGCCGAGGCGGCGCGGCTCGGAGAATCGATCCGGAGGGCGAAGCCCCAGGCCGATCGCGTGCTCCTGCCCGCGTTCGTCGGGATCGAGCGCCCGGAGCAGTCCCTGAAGCTCGTCTCCGAGGCCGCGGGGGTCGCCTGCGGCGAGAGGCTCGCCGGGCTGCCGACGCTCCCGGGCCTGCGCCTTCGCCGCGCGATGGATAGAGCGCTCGGCGCTCCCGAGCTGCACCCGGTGGCCGGCGAGGTCGTCGAGCTGCGCGACGGCCACGCCCGCGTCGATCGCGAGTCGGGCGAGGAGGAGCTGCGCTTCGACGTGGCCGTGCTCGCCTCGGGCAAGTACGTCGGCGGCGGAATCCGCTGCGGCCGGTCCTTCGTCGAGCCCCTCGGTGGCTTGCCCGTCCACGACGGCCAGGGCGAGCTGAACGGCCGGGCGCCCGAGAGATTGCTGGCCGACGCTCCCTGCGGGCCCTGCCCCGCGTTCGAGGCGGGTGTCCGCATCGACGGCTCGTCGCGGCCGCTCGACGCGACCGGCGCGCCGGTGGCGTGGCTGCGGGCGGCCGGGGCGGTGCTCGCCGGTTCGGACTTCGCCGCGGACGGCGCCGGCCTCGGGCTCGCCGCCTTCACGGGATACCTCGCGGGACGTTCCGCCGCCGCGGGTCGAGGGTGAACCATGTTGGAGAAGCGCGAAATTCTCGGGTGGGTCACTTTCGGGGGGAGGGCGCTCGTCGTCCATCCGTTGCAGGTCGCGTTCCGGGGCCGCCCCGGGGTCGATCGGTTCCGTGAGAACTTCCTGCCCGAGGGGCTCGTGCCCACGAGCGCGGCGGACCGGAGGCTGCTGCGCGGGGCCTCCCGTTGCACGAGCTGCCACCTGTGCGACGCCGCCGGAGCGAGCCCGGCCCTTCCGAGCCTCGTGCCCCTCGTCTTCGCCCGCAGCAGCCTGGACCTCGTCCACGCGCGGCCGGCCCTCGCCGCCCTCGCCGCGCGGCCGGAGGTCCTAGAGGAGGGGGAGCGGCTCTGCCCGAGCGGGGTGCCCCTTCGCCTACTGGCGGACTGGCTCGTCGATCGGTTGGCGAAGGTGGACGCCGCGGCCGGCGGTGGTGCTCCGTGAGCCCCGCCGCCGACGCTCCGGTGCGTCCCGTTCCGCCTCCGCGGGAAGGGACCCGGACGCTCGCGGCGGAGCTGGGGCCCCGCTGCGGCGGCCGCGTCTCCTTCTCGGATCTCGACCGGCTCGCCTGCGCGCGCGACATGTGGCCGCGCTGGCTCATCTACGAGCGCGAGGGGCTCTGGCCCCGGCCGCCGGATCTCGTCGCGAGCCCGGCGACCGTCGTCGAGGCGCAGGCCGTCCTCGCCGCCTGCGCCAAGGCCGGCGTCCCCGTCGTGCCGTACGGAGCCGGCTCGGGCGTCTGCGGCGGCACGCTCTGCACGCAGGGGGGCGTGGCGCTCGATCTGAAGCTCCTCTCCCGCGTCCGGCGGATCGATCCCGAGCGGCGGACGGTCACGGTCGAGGCGGGCCACCTCGGCTGGACGCTCGAGGAGAAGCTCGCCCGCGCCGGCTGGACCGCGGGCCATTTCCCATCGTCGATGAGCTGCTCGACCGTCGGCGGCTGGGTGGCGGCGCGCGGGGCCGGGCAGCTCTCGACCCGCTACGGGAAGATCGAGGACATCTGTCTGGGCCTCGAGGCCCTGCGCTTCTCCGGGGAGCGGATCGAAGCCGAGGCCGACCTCGGCCAGAGCCCCTGGGTCGACCTGCTCGCGGGCAGCGAGGGCACGCTCGCGGTCGTGACCGCGGCCACCCTGCGCCTCTGGTCGGCTCCGGAGCGGCGGCGGTTCTCGGCCTGGCGCTTTACGGGCGTCGAGCCGGGCCTCGCCGCCCTGCGCGAAGTCCTCCGGGCCGGCCTGCGTCCGGCGGTCGTCCGCCTCTACGATCCCCTCGACACGCTGCTCGCGAGCGGCGGCGACTCCGGCGGCCCGAGCGGGGGCCGGAAGAGCCCGGCCGCGGCCTCCTCCAACCCCTGGCTGCGGGCCGTCGGGAAACGGCTGGGCTTCCCCGCCCTCGGCCTCGCGTTGCGGGCCAGTTGGACGATCACGCGGGCCGTCGACCTCCTCGCCCGCCGGGGCTGCCGGCTCGTCCTGATCTTCGAGGGAGCGTCTGCGCTCTGCGACGCCGAGGCCCGGGCGGCGGAGCCGATCCTGCGGCGGCACGGCGCGGTGGCGCTCGGGGAGGAGCCGGCCGAGCACTGGTGGAGGCACCGCTACGACATCTCCTTCCGCCAGGCGCCCGTCTTCGCGGCCGGCCTCTGGGTCGATACGATGGAGCTGTCCGCGACCTGGGACCGCCTCCCCGTGCTCTACCGTTCGGTCCGCCGCGCGCTCGCGCCCTACGCCGTCTGCATGGCTCACTTCTCCCACGCTTACGCGGACGGCTGCTCGGTCTACCTGACCTTCATCGGCGGGGGCGGCAGCGCCGAGGAGGCGGCGGAGCGTCATCGCGACGCCTGGGCGGCCGGCCTGACCGCGGCGCTCGCCGAAGGGGTCGCGGTCACCCACCACCACGGCGTCGGCCTCGCGAAGGCCGATGCCTACCAGAAGCAGCTCGGCGCCGGCGGACAGCGGCTGCTCTCGGCGCTCCACGGCGCCCTCGATCCCCGCGGCCTCATGAACCCCGGGAAGCTCGGGCTGCGCCCGCCCCCGTCGGCGCCGGTCCGCGTGCGCGCCGCCCGGACGGCGCGGCGGCGGTTTCGTCCCTCCTCCCGCGAGGAGCTCGCGGCCTGGCTCCGGTCCCAGGCGGCCGAGGGGGGCGCCGATCTCTCGGCGATCGATGGCTCCGCCTTCGATACGCTCGGCCCGATCGGCGAGGACGCCCTCTTCGTGGAGGCCGGCGCGGGGCGCAAGCTGGCCGGGATCGAGTCGCGGCTGCGGACTCGTGGGCTGACGCTCGGCCTCCTGCCGCCGTCGGTGCTCGCGGGCACCGTCGCCGACTGGCTCGAGGGGCCGCATCGCGGCCTGCGCGCCTCGCCCTCCGGACTCCTGGAGACGGCCGCGCTCTCGCTGGAAGCGCTGCTGCCCGACGGCACGATCTTCCGTTCGCCGCCCGTTCCTCGCTCGGCCGCAGGCCCCGGGCTGGTCTCGCTCGTCCTCGGCGGCGAAGGACGTTGCGCGCGGCTGGTCTCCGCGGCGCTGCGGGTCGCGCCGTCGGCGGCGGCCCGGCGGCGCGTCGCCCTGCGCGCCCGCCGCGCCGCGCCGCTTTTCGCGACGCTGCGCGCGGGGCTCTCCGCGGGCGCGATTCCGGCGGCGGCGGGCCTCTGGCGCGACGGCGGAGAGGTCGTCCTGGCGGCGGCCTACGACGGCCCCGGAGCCGTCACCGAGGCGGGCGCCGAGACCGTGCTCGCGGAGGCGGGCAAGCGCGCCCTCGCGCCGGGCCACGCCGCGGACGGCCAACACTGGTGGAGCGGCCGCGCCGGCGCCGTGGGGCTCGAGGTCGCGTGCTCCTGGTTGGACATGGCGGCGCTCTTCTCACGGTGGTCCGGGCGGTTCGAGCTCTACCGGATCACGCACGAGGGGGCGGTGGTGGTCGGTCTCCCGCAACGAGCCGTGAAGGGCAGCCGCTTCCGAAAGCTCCACCCGCGTCCCTCGCGTCGCGCCCCCGATCCGCTCTTCGATGGCGTGGCGCGCTCGCTTCGCGCGCCGGGAGGCCGGTCATGAACGAGTTACGGGCGCTCTCCGAACGGCGCGCCGAGCTGGATCACTGCGCCTATTGCCCGAAGCTCTGCCGCCACACCTGTCCCGTCTCCGAGGCGACCGGTCGCGAGGCGCTCACGCCCTGGGGGAAGATGTCGGTCTCGTTCCTCGCGGCCGGCCGCGTCCGTCCTCCCGACGCGGCGCTCGCCGAGGCTGCCTTCGCCTGCACGGGCTGCGGCCGATGTCGCGATTTCTGCCGCGACCGGAACGACGTCCCCGGGACGCTGGCCGTCGCGCGCCGGGTCGTCGTCGCGGCCGGCCTCGCGGGGCCCGGCGTGCGGGCCCTCCTCGAACGCTTTCACCGCGACGGCAGCCCGGTCGGAGCGCTCGCGGGCGCGCCGGAGGCCTCGGGGGCGGAGCTGGCCTCGCCGCCGGAGGTGGACGCGTACTTCCCCGGCTGCACCGCGCTCGTCCGCGAGCGGTACGACGTCCTCGCGGCGCAAGGAGCGGGGCGCGCGCTGGGCCTGCCGCTCCCGCTCTCCCGCGCGGCCGGGCTTTGCTGCGGCTATCCGCTGTACGCGGCGGGCGACCACGACGCCTTCGCGCGCCACGCCCGGACGGTGGCCGCGAAGCTCCCCGCGGGCGGTCGCCTGGTCGTGGGCGATCCCGGATGCGCGCACACGTTCCGCAACCTCTACCCGCTCTTCGGTGTGGAGCCCCGCTGCGCGATCACCCCGCTGCCCGAGGCGCTCGCCGGAGGCCTCCCGAAGGCGCGCCTGCGGCGGCCGTTGCCCGAACGCGCCGTCTGGCACGACCCCTGCCACCTGGCCCGCTCGCTCGATTGCACGGCGGCCCCGCGGCAGATCCTCGGCCAGGCGCTCGCCGGCTTCTCGGAGCCGCTCCACGCGGGAGCCGAGACGCTCTGCGCGGGAGGGGGGGGCGCGGTCCCGTGGTCGATGCCCGCGGTGGCCGAGGCGATGGCCCGGGCGCGCGCGGGCGAGCTGTCGGCCGAGGCGCCGCTCGTCGTCACGGCCTGTCCGACCGCCAAGCGCGCCCTCCAGAGGGGCGGCACCCGTGTTCGCGATCTCGCGGCCGTCGTCGCGGCCTGGCTGGAGGTGGCCCCGAAGGACCTCCCGCCATGAGTGCCGCCGAGACCGTCGCGATCGTGAACCCGCGTTCGGCCGGCGGCGCGACCGCGCGCCTCTGGCCCAGCCTCTCGGGCCAGCTCTCCGCGGCGTTCGGTCGCGTCGACGCGCGCTTCACCGATCGACCCGGCGCGGCGACCCGCTTGACGCGCGAGGCGCTGCGGGAGGGGGCGAAGCTCGTCCTCTCGGTCGGCGGCGATGGGACCCACAACGAGGTGGCGAACGGCTTCTTCGACGGCGCGGCGCCCCTCGCCCCGGAGGCGGCCCTCGGGATCGTTCCGGCCGGCACGGGCGGCGACTTCCGCAAGTCCTTCGGCTGGGCGGCCGACCCGGTCGAGGCGATCCAGCGGCTCCGCGCCGGCGGCCGGCGAAGGATCGATCTCGGACGGCTCTCGTTCACCGCCCCGGATGGCACGCCGGCGCTACGCCACTTCGTGAACGTCGCGAGCTTCGGCATCGGCGGCCAGGTCGACGATCGCGTGAACCGTTCGTCCAAGATCCTGGGGGGGCGCCTCTCGTTCGCCGTGGCCTCGTTTCGCGCCCTGACCACCTTCCACGACCAGAAGATCCGCCTCTCCCTCGACGGCGGCGCGCCCGAGGAGATGACAGTGACGAGCGTCGCCGTGTGCAACGGCCAGTACTTCGGAGGCGGCATGTGGGTGGGGCCGGAGGCGAAGGTGGACGACGGGCTGTTCGACGTGACGATCTGGCGCGGCCTCGGCCTCGCCGATTTCGTCCTGCGCGCCCGGCGCGTCTACGACGGCACCCATGTCTCCCTCCCCAACACGACTCTGGCCCGCGCGCGCCGTGTCCGCGCGGAGAGCGACGAGACCGTCCTGCTGGACGTGGACGGCGAGCAGCCCGGCCGCCTCCCGGCGACCTTCGAGCTGCTCCCGGGCGCGCTTCTGCTCGCGGGGTAAGGCGGCGAATCGGGGCGGGCCTCGTCCGGTGCCCGGGCGCCGGCGACCGGGATGGAACGGATCCCGCAGTCTCCCACGGATCTCCTATGCTGACCTCCGGGAATGCACACCGTCGAAGAAGTGGACGGCTCCGGTCTCGAGCTCGTATTCGGCACCGACGACGGCAACCCGGCCGGCGATGACCAGGTCCTCGATGAGGCGACTTCCGTGGCAGATCTGATCCACCGATGCCCGTACATTCACGCGCGCGGCCTCGCGGATGACGCCGTCGCGGTCTCCCGGGCGAACCAGCCCCTGGATGTGGGGTGCAATCCGGTCGGTGATGGAGCGAATGTTCTGGGTCTGCGGGCCCAAGCCTGTCTCGATCGCATTCACCGTGGCCGTGATCGCGCCGCAGCGGGTGTGACCCATGCCGACGACCAGGCGTGTCCCGAACTGGGACGTCGCGAACTCGATCGAGCCCACGCCCGATGGGGCCACGATATTGCCCGCGATCCGCACGACAAATAGGTCGCCGAAGCCGGCGTCGAAGACGAGCTCGACGGGTATCCTCGAATCGGAGCAGCCGAGTACGATCGCGAAGGGCCGCTGCGTCTCCGTGGCCAGGCTCCGGCTCCACGCGCGCGCCTCCGACCTCCCGCCTGCCTCCCGGAAGCGACGATTGCCGTCGATCAGCCGCTGGAGCGCCTGCTCGGGCGGCAGCGAATTGGGATCCCAGGTGTGAGGCATCGACTCCCTATCTCACCAAGGCGCCGGGGCGCTCCGCTCGTGGCCGCGCTCGGGCCTCGCGGCCCTCTTCCCGCTGGCCGTAGACGAGCGCGAGCAGAGACGAGACTCTCTTGTGTCGCTCAATCGGATGGCGCAGCGGAAGAGAAGCCCGTACCTCGTATCGATTCCGACGGCCGCGCCGGCTCCGCAGGAGGTAGCCGGCGCCCTCCAGGTCTGCGATAATTCGCTGAACGGCGCGCTCGGTGATGCCGACGAACGCTGCGACCTCGCGCATCCGCACCTCGGGCTCCCGGGCGATGCATAGGAGGACGTGCGCGTGGTTGGTCAGGAACGCCCAGGTGGTTCCCGAATCCTGCGCCTCGCGAGCCGGAGCTTCGCGCTGCCTGGACGCCTTGGGGTTCCTGCGAGCCGCCGTCACTGCGTCACCCCATCGAGGTGTCGAGATCCCTCTTGAGCCCGACCCGGCTGCAGCCTGGTCCAAGAGACGCGAGGCCCTCCAGGGCGCGTTTACCTTCCGGCAATGGCTGCCTCTCCGCTTGCGGGCGAGCCGCGACTTGCGCTAGGAGATACACGACATGACAGTCTATAGTCAAGCTTCGTTAACTTCAGCGACCCGCTAGCGCATCTCTACACGAGTTCATCATTTACAAAGGATCGGGAGGCGTGGTTCATGAGCCCGCGGGGCGGTCGATGACGAACATCGGATCGAAGACCGGCCCTTGCGTGGCCATCATCGTGGGCAGCAAGAGCGACTGGGCGACCCTGCAGCGCGCCGCCGGCGTGCTCGACGAGCTCGGGGTCCCCTACGAGGCCAGGATCGTCTCGGCCCACCGGACGCCCGACTTTCTCTTTGAATACGTGGGTGGCGCCGAGGCGCGCGGCATCCGGGTGATCATCGCGGGCGCGGGCGGCGCGGCCCATCTGCCGGGGATGGCGGCCGCCAAGACGACCTTGCCGGTGCTCGGTGTCCCCGTGCGGTCCAGGGCCCTCTCCGGTCTCGATTCGCTCCTGTCCATCGTGCAGATGCCCAAGGGAGTGCCGGTCGGTACGCTCGCCATCGGTGAAGCCGGGGCGGCCAACGCGGGCCTGCTCGCCGCGGAGATCCTCGCGCTCGGCGACCCCGAGCTTCGCGATCGCCTCAAGGCGCGCCGCCAGCGGCAGGCCGCGGCCGTCCTCGAAGAGACGTTGTGACGCGAGTCTGGCCGGGCGGGACCATCGGCATCCTGGGCGGCGGACAGCTCGGACGGATGCTGGCGCTCGAGGCCCGCCGCATGGGCTATCGCGTCGCGGTGCTCGACCCCGAGCCCGAAGGCCCGGCCGCGCAGGTGGCGGACAGCCACGTCAGGGGAGCCTTCGACGATCTCGAGGCTGCGATGAAGCTCGCCGGAGAGAGCGACGTCATCACGTTGGATACCGAGCACGTTCCGCGCGAGCTGCTCGAGCGACTCGAGACGATGAAGCCGATGCGCCCCTCCGCGCGTGTCCTGCGCGTCATCCAGGACCGGCTCGAGCAGCGCCGCTTCCTGGAGGCGCTGGGCGCACCCCAGGTCCGGTACGCGGCGGTATCGGACGCGGAGAGTCTCCGCGCCGCGGCGGAGCTCGTGGGGCTCCCATCGGTTCTCAAGACCCGCCGCTCCGGCTATGACGGCAAGGGTCAGGCCCGCGCCGCGCTGCCGGTCGAGCTCGCCGGCGCGTGGGGGAGGATTGGAGAGGCTCCCGCCATCCTCGAATCGTTCGTCGCCTTCGAGAAGGAGATCTCCGTCCTCCTGGCGCGCGATGTCGATGGCGACGTCCGCTTCCACCCCATCGCGGAGAACGTGCACCGTCACCACATCCTTCGGACCAGCCGGGTGCCGGCACGGATTCCGGAGGAACTCGCCGCGCAGGCGCAGGCGCTCGGTGCCCGCATCGCGTCCGCCCTCGATCACGTGGGGATGATGGCGGTCGAGCTGTTCGTGACGCGGGGCGGGAGCCTTCTGGTCAACGAGATCGCCCCGCGCACGCACAACAGCGGCCACTACAGCTTCGGCGCGTGCGCGACATCCCAGTTCGAGCAGCACGTGCGGGCGATCTGCGGGCTGCCGTTGGGAGACCCGTCGCTCCTCCGTCCTGCCGTCATGCTGAACCTCCTCGGAGATCTCTGGCGGGACGGCCCGCCCTCTTGGAGCCCCGTGCTCGCGCACCCCGCCGCGCACCTCCACCTCTACGGCAAGCGGCGCGCTTCACCCGGACGCAAGATGGGGCACGTGCTGATCCTCGGCGAAGACGTCGAGCAGGTCAGCACCCTCGCCGAGACCATTGCCGCGGAGTTGGACCGCGGCGCATCCGCCGGACGCGATGGCTGAGGCCGGCGACATTGAACGGGCGGTCCACGTCCTGCGAGCGGGCGGCCTCGTTGCCATCCCCACGGAGACCGTCTACGGGCTGGGCGCAGACGCCGAGAACAGCACGGCCGTCGTCCGCATCTTCGCGGTCAAGGGGCGCCCCTCGAACCACCCGCTCATCGTCCACATCGGCAGCGCCAGCCAACTCGACGACTGGGCGGCGGAGGTGCCGGAGCCGGCCCGGCGGCTGGCCGCGCGCTTCTGGCCAGGCCCCATGACCCTCGTCGTCCGACGGAGCCCGCGCGTCCCGCTCGTGGTGACGGGCGGGCTCGAGAGCGTCGCGTTGCGGGTGCCGGCCCACCCCTTGGCGCTCTCGCTGCTTTCCGCGTTCGGTGGCGGAGTCGCGGCGCCGTCGGCCAATCGCTTTGGCGCGGTGAGCCCTACGAACGCACGTCATGTCCGCGAGGCGCTGGGAGATGCCGTCGACTTCGTGCTGGACGGCGGCGCCTGCGCGGTCGGCGTCGAGTCGACCATCGTCGATGTGACCGGTGACGCGCCCGCGATCCTCCGTCCGGGGGGGGTCTCGCGCGAGGACTTGGAGCGGGTGATCGAGCGCAGGCTGCCGGTGAACCTCGAAGCCTCCGTTCGGGCCCCCGGCCAGCATCCATCGCACTACGCGCCCCGAGCGAAGGTCTTCCTCGTCGAGCCGGATTCCATCCTCGCTGAAGGCGAGCGCCTCCAACGGTTGGGGCGCCGCGTCGGTCTCCTCCTGCCTGCTGCCTTCGCCCCCCCTCACGCCTCTGACGCCGACCAGGTCGTCATCGTGGCCCCGGACTCGATGGCGGAGTACGCACGGCGGCTCTACGAATTCCTGCGCGAGCTCGACCATCGCGGGTGCGACGTCGTCGTCGCGTCCTTGCCCGCGGAGGACGGATTGGGCCTGGCGATCGCGGACCGTCTCCGCCGAGCCGCGGGGCCTCGGTAACATCGATCGGCTCGTCCCGGGGGAAGTGGGATAGCCCCTCGCGTTATCGAGGAGCTCACCCCATTTTCCCTTATCGCCGGCTTCCGTGAGGACCTGGTGAGCGGCCTAGGCTCGACGCGCGTTGAAGTCCTTGTAACGCCTGGAGAATCCCAACCGTTTCGATTTCGGTCGCTTTCGCTGGCCCCGCGCGAGACCGGCTTCCGGAGGCGTCATCAAGCTCGGCTAGCGCGTTAGCGAGCTTGGCTGGCGGGTTAGCCTACGAAGCTAACGCGTTGGCCTGCGAGGCGGACGCATTCGGCAAGGTTCCGGACGCCTCCGGCGACGGCCCCCGAGCAGCCGGAGTCTGACGCTCGGCGGGCAATACCCGAGGATCCCTCGCAGACGGCCACCCGCCTGCGTCTCCTCGGACAACCCTTGCCCCCGTTAGGAGGGGCCCAGGCCGGGCCGTGAGCGCGTACGGCCTGTAGCCGGCCGCCCTATCCCTGCCTTCGCAGCGGCATCCGCTGGGCGAAGAAGGCCTCGACGCGGCGGCGGGGCGCTCCTTCTAGGTGGGCGAGCGAGAGGCCGGCGCCTGCGCTGGCCCAGCTCGCGCTTCCGGCCTCGCGCACCCATTCGACCGGAGCGTCGGTCTCGATGGCCGCGCCCCCGGAGAGCTCGATCCGCAGCCGGACTCGCTGGCCCACGGGCGGCGGGCGATCCGTCGCGACGAAGACGCCGCCGGTCGCGAGGTCCCCCGAGGCGCCCACGTAGAAGTTGTGCTTGCCGAAGAGGGTGACCTCGACGCGAAACGAGCTGATCGGCCGGACCGGCGCCGGGGCGAGCGTGCCGACCTCGTCGTGGATCCGTTCGAGGACGGCGGATCGGCGGCGCGCGACGGCGGGCGCGGGCGGCCCCACCGGCGGGATCCCCGCCACGCGCGCCTGCTTGCCGCTCCGGGGAATCCCCGGAGGCGGCGGGGCCGCGGGCGGCGGGCGAGGCGCGGGCGGGTCGAACGTCAGGTCGATGTCGATCCCCTCCTCGGCCGCGGCGTCGGCGGTCGGGAGGGGCGCGGCCTCGGAGACGACCTCCGCCTCGGGGAGGAGTTGCTCGGCGATCACCTCCCCGGGCGAGTCGAGCAGGTCCCGCATCGCGATGATGCCCGCCGGCCGGCAGGCGGCGGCCACCCTCTCGATCGCCCGCCCGCCCCCGCCGCCGTCGATGAGGACGAGCTTGCACGCCCCGTCCTCGCGCAGGGAGGCGAGCGCGCGGGCGAGCGCCGCCTGCGGGACGCCGTCGAGGAGCGGATCGACGAGCAGGAGGTCGGGCCGGATGAGCCGGACCATGTCCTCGGAGAACCCGTCGCCCGAGGAGAGCGTGTCGACCTCGTAGCCGGCGGCGGCGAGCTCGCGGGCGAGCAGCGCGCGGACCGCCTCGTCCGCGTCGACCACGAGGACCCGCGGCGGCGTCTCGAACGAGAGGTCCACGGCCGAAGGTCAGCTCCCCTCCGCCGGAGCCGGCCGCACGTCCACGATCACCTGCGCCTTCTCGAGGTCGGCCACGGCCTGCCGGAAGCTATGCATGCCGAGCGCGCCGCCGGCCTCCATTAGCCCCGGGAGGCGCGGGAGCCCCTCCGGGTCGCGCAGCGCGCCGGCCACCGCGCGGGTGCGCAGGAGCACCTCGACCGCGGGGACGAGGCCAGCGCCGTCCGCGCGCGGCAGGAGCCTCTGCGCGACGACCGCGCGCAGGGAGTCCGCGAGCCGGTCGCGCGCCGCCTGCTGCTCGCCGGCGGGGAAGAGGCCGACGAGGCGCGCGAGGGCGCTGGTCGCGTCGCGGGCGTGGGAGGAGGCGAGGACGAGCCGCCCGGTCTCCACGGCCTTCAGGCAGAGGTCGGCGGATTCGCGGTCGGGCAGGTCCGAGGTCATCACCACGTCCGGGTCCTGGCGCAGGGCCGCGGCGAGCGCGCTCCTGACGGACGGCGTGTCGGAGCCGACCTCGCGCTGGGCGATGACGGCCTTCCCGTCGCCGTAGACGAACTCGATCGGGTCCTCGACGGTGACGACGTGGAGCCGCTCGGCGTGGTTCACCTCGTCGAGCAGCGCGGCGACGGTCGTCGACTTCCCGTTGCCCGCCTCCCCGGCGACGAGGACGAGCCCGTCGCGGACGGCGGCGAGCGCCTGGACGGCCGCGGGGAGGCCGAGGGCGGCGAGGCGGGGGATCTCGAACGGGACGACGCGCAGCGAGAGGCCGAAGGATCCGCGCTGGCGGAAGAGGTTCACGCGGAAGCGGGAGAGGCCGGAGACGGAGAAGCCGCGGTCGGCCTCGGGCGGGAGAGCGGGGCGGCGGGTCCCGGCGGGGTCCAGGACGTAGGATGCCGCCGCGCGGGTGTCGGCCTCCGTCAGGCGGGCGAGGCGCGCGTGGAGGAGCTGGCCGCGGATGCGGAAGACGGGCGGGTAGCCGGCGAGGAAGTGGATGTCGCTCGCGCCGCGACGCACGCCGAGGGCGAGGAGGTTCTTGAAAGCGTTGCGGTTCATGCGACTCCTTCGTGGGCGCGCCGAGGGCCCGGCGTTCAGACGCTAACGCGAACGAGCGAATCGTCCAAGAAAACGGCCGCGCGCCCAGCCCGTCTAGGAGGCTGGTGTGAAATGGCTGCCTGCTGCGAAAGCCGAACCCTTCACCGCGACGGGCGGCCTCGTCGCTTCGCTGGTGAACGGATTGCCAAGAGTACGTCTGACGCTGCTCACCCCTCGGACGCCCGTCTCGCCGCGGTCTCGGCGCTCTCGCGACGGCACCCATTGCACACCAGCCTCCTAGAGAAGAGCCCTGCGACGGACCGCGGTGAGGGACGACTTCGCCCAGGGCCCCGATCGTCCGGTGTCCACGCCGGCTCGCGCCGGCCGACGGCGGCCACCCCCACCCCGGCCGTCCCTCCTGCGCGGGAGCGGCGTGACGACGAGGATCACGGCCTTGCCCGGGTCCGTTGGGCGTCCGCGTCTTTCGTGCTAGCTTCCCGCTCGATGAGGTCCGCTCGGCCGGCGAAGGTCGTGACCAGGGACGGTGCGCCCCGCGCCGGTGGAGCTCTACGGGATCCGCTGCCCGGGGTGAGGCGGGCGCTCCTCCCGCTGCTGCTCGCGGTTGCCGCCTGCCGGGCGCCGGGGGAGACGCAGGCGCGACCGCCGCCGCTCTATCCGCAGAGCGTGCCGGTGAGCCTCGAGCCGCCGCGCGTCGAGAACCTCGATCTGCCGCGCAGCCTGATCGACCGCGTGACGATCCTCGACCCCCGCGTCCGGGCGGCGCTCCAGGAGGACGACTTCCAGCAGTCCACGGCGCAGGTCGACGTGCTCTGGGTCGTCTCGAACGCTGGTTCGATGGCCGACGAGCGCGACCGGCTCGCGAATGCAGTCTCGGCGTTCATCCAGGTGCTCGCCGCCTCCAAGGTCTCCTGGCAGATGGGGGTCACCTCCTCGGATCTCTCGACCTATCCGCTCCCGGGCGGCGGGACGCACGTCGGCGACGGCGGGAAGCTCCATGGTCCGGTCCCCGTCCTGTCGGCCAGCGACCCCAACTACCTCTCCGACTTCAAGGCCGCGCTCACCTGGGACATCCAGCGGGCCAGCGCGCCCGCTGAGACCGAGATCTTCCGGTCGATGTTCCTGGCCGTGCAGAACGCCGGGCCGGGCGGGCCGAACAGCGGGTTCCTTCGTCCCTCCGCCGCGCTCGCGGTCATCGCCGCGGCGAACAGCGATGACCAGTCGTTCGGCGAGCCGGGCTGGTACGCGCGCTGGCTGCTCGGACTCAAGGGTAAGGGAGACGAGGCGCTCGTGACCTTCTCCGCGCTTGGCGGGCCGACCGGCGGCTGCACGCCGACCGGGCAGGAGAACCTCTTCGGCGCGCAGGTCGAGCCGACCATACGGATGCAGGAATTGGTCCAGGCGACCGGCGGCGTCTTCGAGAGCATCTGCGACGAGCCGGCGTTCGTCCCCGCGCTCCAGGAGATCGCGCTCAATCTCAAGACGCTGCGCCGCTACTTCCCGCTCTCGGCGCCGCCCGACCCCACGTCGATCTCGGTCCGGGTGGACGGGCAGCCGGTGGCGCAAGATCCGCAGGAGGGCTGGCAGTATGTGGCGGCGATCAACAGCGTCGCGTTCCTCGGGAGCTACGTGCCCGACCCGGACGCCAAGGTCGTGATCACGTACGCGGTGGCGGGGCCATGAGGAGGGCGGCAGGAGCGGCGCTCGCGGGCGCCTGGGCCGTCCTCGCGGCCTGCGGGGTCTCTCCGTCGGGCGCGGCTTGCCCGCAAGGGACCGACGAGGTCTCCGGGCTCTGCGTCTGCTCGACCAACGACGGCTGCCCCGCCGGCGAGGCGTGCCGGGACGGCGGCTGCGCCTGCGCGAGCGACTGGTGCTGCCCCGCGGGCTACGCCTGGGACGCGGACGGCGGCGCGTGCGCGTGTCAGGCCGACGCCTGCTGCCCCGCGGGCTACCGGTGGGATCCGGAAGGGAACGCCTGCGCCTGCGCGGCGAGCGCGTGCTGCCCCGTGGGGTTCCGTTTCGACCCGACCGCGGGCGAGTGCCTCTGCGCGGCGGACGGCTGCTGCCCCATCGGCACCGGCTGGGACCCCGTCTCCGAGACCTGCGCCTGCCAGAGCGACTCCTGCTGCCCGTACGGGTTCATCTATGATCCGACGCGGCAGAACTGCACGTGCGGCGCGGACTCCTGCTGCCCGCCCGACCACACGTTCGACCCCGGCGCGCGCGCCTGCGTCTGCACCGGCGCCTCCTGCTGCCCGCCGGGCTTCTCCCGCAACGGGAGCCGCTGCGTCTGCACCTCGGACGCGAGCTGCGGGACGGGCCAGTTCTGCGACGCGACCTCCGGGAGCTGCCGGTGCAAGGACGACACGGGCTGCCCCGCCGGCTACTTCTGCAACGGCGCCGGCTCGTGCCAGTCGCTCTCCGGCTGCACGACGAGCTTCGACTGCCCCGCGGGCTACTTCTGCGACACGCGGGGACCCGTCTGCTCGAAGGCCGGCTGCACGATGGATTCGCAGTGCGCCTTCGGCCAGATCTGCGACCCCGACGGCGGCGCGTGCGGCCCCGGCTGCCGCTCCACCGCCGACTGCCCGCTCCAGCTCTCGTGCCAGGACGGCCGCTGCGAGAGCTTCTGCACGGACAACGACTTCTGCCCGCTCGGGGACTGGTGCAACGACGCGTCCGGGGCCTGCTACTCGAATGGCACCAACTACTGCGTGATCCCGGCGTGCGGCTCCTGCGCCCAGCCGGGCTGCGCCTGCTCCGAGGGGGCGACCTGCCTGGAGAGCATCATCGAGGGGCAGACCACCGCCTGGTGCGCGCAGCCGTGCACCGTGCAGAGCGACTGCCCGAGCGAGTTCGACTGCACGCCCACCCTCGCCGCCTGCTGCGACAACCCCGAGAACGGGACGGTCGACATGTGCAGCGCCTACGAAGGGACGCCGTGCCCCGACGGGACGATCTGCCACGGCTGGAGGACGGTGGACGAATCGCTGCCCCAGTACCTGTGCACCGACCAGACGACGAACCAGCCGAAGCTCTACCAGGCGTACTGCTCGCCCAGAAGCGGCTACTGCTCGCAATGACGGCGGAGCAGGCGCGTTCGGGAGGAGGGCCGCTCCCGCCCTCTACCGCGCCGCTTGGGCGGCCGGGGGGGCGAGCCACTGGGAGGGATCGAGCGCCGTGCCGTGGTGGCGGATCTCGAAGTAGAGATAGGGGCCCTTGAGGCTCCCGGTCGCGCCGACCGTCCCCAGCGCGTCGCCGGCCTGCACTAGGTCGTCGATCCTCCGATCGATCTCGGCGAGGTGGGCGGAGAGCGTGTAGTAGCCGTCGCCGTGGTCCAGGATCAGGAGGTTTCCGTAGCCGGAAAGGCGGCCGGCGTAGACCACGCGGCCCGCGTGGATCGCGTGGACCTTGGTCCCCGCGGGCGCGCGGATGTCGAGGCCTTTCTGGAGCGTCACCGTGCTCCAGCGAGGGTTGTAGATCTGGCCGAAGCCGACCTCGATCGTCCCCGGGACCGGGCGCGGCAGGCTGCCCTTGGCGGCGGCGAAGCCCGTGGTCGCCATCCGGAGCGGGGGCAGCGCGTCGACGATCCGCGAGAGCCGGCCCTGCGCCCTCGCCAGCTCGGCGAGAGTGCGCTGGTGCAGCGCTTTTTCGCCGCGCACGCCCGAGAGCAACGCCGCGTGGCGCCGCGCGAGGGAGAGCGCCTTCGCCCGCGCCTCCTTCGCCGCCGCCTCGCGCCGCGCGAGCTCTCCGGCGAGGGTGGCCGCCGCGCTCCGAGCGGCGGCCGCCGCGTCGAGATCCCGGGCGACCGCCTTCACGTCCGAGAGCTGCCGGTCGAGCAGCTCGTGGAAGAGTCGGCTCGTCCGGGCGGCCTCGGCCGCCGTGGCCGAATCGAGCAGGAGCGACAGCCGCCGCCGATCTCCGAGCCGCTGCCAGACGCGCAGGCGGGCCGCGAGGCCCCGCGAAGCCGCCTCGACCCGCGCCCGCGCCTCCGCCTCGCGCTCCCGGGCGGCGGACAGCGCTGCGGCGGTTCTCGCGCGGCGCGCCTCGCAGGCGCCGGCCTCGCGCGCGGCCGTATCGGCGGACCGGGAAGCCGCGTCGAGCGCCTCCAGGATCGAGGTCTCCTCGCCATGGAGCCGTTCGATGTCGAGCCGCTCCTGGCGGACCTCCTCCTGCGTCGCCGAGAGCCGCTCCCGCGGGCTTATCGGCGAGGCGGCGAGCGCGAGCAGGAGGAGGACGGGCATGGATCAGCGCCCGAGGAAACGACCGACCGAGAGGCCGCTCGCGGTGAGGCCGAGGAGTGCGCCGGCGGCGACGAGGCCGGCGAGGGTCGGGACGAGGGGCAGCGGGTGCGGGCCCAGCGACGACAGCAGCGAGACGGCGGCGACCGCCCGCGGCCAGAGACGGATCCAGAGGATCCCCAGCACGGCCGCGGCGATCAGGCCCGCGAACGCGCCCTCGGCGAGCCCTTCGAGCAGGAAGGGGAGGCGGATGAAGAGGTTGGTCGCGCCCACCAGCCGCAGGATCCCGATCTCCTCGCGCCGCGCGTACACCGAGAGCCGGAACGTGTTGGCGACGAGGGCGACCGTCGCGCAGAGCGTCACCAGGACGATCGCGAGGCCCGCGCGGCGGGCGAAGCGCAGGAGCCGCTGGGCGGGCGCGAACAGGTCCCCGCCGTAGTCCACGTCGGCGACGCCGGGGAGGGTCGCGAGGGACCTCGCCTGTCCGGCGACGAGCGCGGGCGGGAGGCTCGACGCGGCCACCGAGAAGGCGTCCCGCAGCGGGTTCTCCGGCAGGTCGTCGAGCACGCTCCCCAGGGAGCCGAGCGAGCCGCGGAGCTGCGCGAGCGCCTCGGCCTTGCCCGTCGTTCGCACCGGGCCGAGGTGGGCGAGGCGGGCGGCGACGGCCTCGCGGTCGGCGGCGGTCGCCGAATCGTCCAGGTAGACCGTGAGCCGCAGTTCGCCGCCCCACGCGGACAGGAGGCGGGAGGCGAGCAGCCCCGCCGCGAAGAGCGCGCCCGCCGCGAAGAGCGCGAGGGCGAGGCTCGCGACGGCGATGAGCGTCCCGGAGGGCGACTCGCGCAGCCCCCGCCAGGTACGGCCGGCGAGATAGCCGGGCGTCACCGCGAGCCTCGGCCCGGGCGCGAGCTGGGGAAGGTCTCCATCTCGGTGATCGCACCCGCGGGGTCCTCCGGCGGCGACGCGCCGGTCATCAGCCGGCCGCGGTCGAGGGTCAGCACCCGCCGGTGCCAGCGGGTGAGCAGGTTCCGGTCGTGCGTCGCGACCATCACCGTGGCTCCCCGCGTGTTGACCTTCGCGAGCAGGGCCATGATCTCGTCCGTCCGCTCGGGGTCCAGGTTCCCCGTCGGCTCGTCGGCGAGGAGGATCGCGGGGTCGTTCACCAGCGCCCGGGCCAGGGCGACGCGCTGCTGCTCGCCCCCGGAGAGGCGGGCCGGAGGGCTATCCACCTTGTGCTCGAGCCCCACCGCGGCCAGGATCTCCCCGACCTTGCGCCGGATCTCGCGGCGGGGCCGGCCGAGGACGTGCAGCGCGAGCGCGACGTTGTCGAAGACCGTCGCGGAGGGCAGCAGCTTGAAGTCCTGGAAGACGACACCAATGTTGCGGCGCAGGTAGGGAACGGCGGAGGCGCGGATGCGGGCGACGTTCCGACCGTTGACCAGGATCTGCCCCTTCTGCGCCCGCTCGGCGCAGAAGATCAGCTCGAGCAGGGTCGTCTTGCCCGCGCCCGAGGGGCCGGTGAGGAAGACGAACTCGGCCTTGTCCACGGTCAGGCTCACGTCGGTGAGCGCCGGCTGGCCCTGGTACGACTTGTGGACGTGGAAGAACTGGATCAAGCGGCGCTACGGATGCCTGGCCAGGTAGTCCGCGATGACCTCGTCGAGGCTCTTCTCGCTCGTGAGGTCCTCGGCGAACAGCGTCTCGCCCCCCGTCGCGGCCGCGGGGCCGGCGGTCGCGGGCCCCGGCGCGTGCAGTTCACCCGGCTGGAAGGAGCGGGCCGCGGCCGGCCGGCGCGCATCGAAGGCCCCCGAGACGAGCCGGCGGAGCATCTCCTTGTGCTGCCGCTCCATGACCTCTCGCACCCGGCGTTCCAGGTCCGGGCTGCCGAGGAACGCCCCGTAGCCGGTCTTCTGCGAGGCGAGGATGTTCCCGCCCACGAAGAGGTGGGTGATGACGTGGGGGTTCTCGACGCCGGAATCCTCGGTCTGGACGTGATAGACGCGCCCCTGGTACTGGACGTTGTGGTTGAAGCCGGCGACCATCTTGCGCGGGGCGGGGGCCACGCCGCGACCTTAGCCGCGCGGTTCGGCCTGGGCAAGCCCGACCGGCTTGGCCAAGCGCCCCAGACGTTGACCCCCTGGAGGCGGCCGGGTTACGAGGGCGCATGAAGAAGATCGCGGTCATCCCAGGGGACGGGGTCGGCCCGGAGGTCATCGCCGTCGCGGTCCGCGCGCTCCAGGCCGTCGATCGGGCGCGCGGGCTCGGCCTCGAGCTCGTCCCGTTCGACTACGGCGCGGAGCGCTACCTTCGGGACGGCGTGACCTTGCCGCCGGGCCAGATCGAGGACTTCCGCGAGAACTACTCCGCTATCCTCCTCGGGGCGATCGGCGACCCGCGCGTGCCGGACAACCGCCACGGCCGCGAGATCCTCCTGGGCCTGCGCTTCTCGCTCGATCTCTACGTGAACCTGCGTCCGGTCCGGCTCCTCGCCGAGCGGCTCTGCCCGCTCAAGGGCAAGAAGCCCGCCGACGTGGACCTCGTCGTCTTCCGCGAGAACACCGAGGGGCTGTACGCGGACGTGGGCGGCATCTTCAAGAAGGGGACGCCGGACGAGATCGCGGTCAACGAGGACGTGAACACGCGCAAGGGGGTCGAGCGGATCCTCCGCGCGGCGTTCGCCTGGGCGAAGGCGCACGGCAAGGGGCGGGTCTGCATGAGCGACAAGGCGAACGCGCTCCGCTTCGCCCACGATCTCTGGCAGCGGGCGTTCCGGGAGGTCGGCGCCGACTACCCGGGGATAGAGAAGCGCCACCTGTACGTGGACGCGCTCGCCATGAAGCTCGTGGAGACCCCGGAGGCCTTCGACGTGATCGTCACCTGCAACCTGTTCGGGGACATCCTGACCGACCTCGGCGCTGCGCTCGTCGGGGGGCTGGGCCTCGCCGCCTCGGCGAACCTGAACCCGGATTCGCGGACGCTCGCGGGGATGTTCGAGCCAGTCCACGGATCGGCGCCGGACATCGCCGGGAGGGGGATCGCGAATCCGCTCGCCGCCGTCTCCTCCGCGGCGCTCCTGCTCGACGCGATCGGTCATGGCCCCGAGGGCGCTATCCTGGAGCGGGCGGTCGGGAGCGCGGTTGCGCGAGGGGTGCTCACCAGGGACGTGGGAGGCGAGGCGAGCACGGCGGCGGTCGGGGACTTCGTCGTCGCCGAGATTGAGAGAATCGTCCGGGCCTGATCGGCTCCTTCCGGGATTGCTCGTGCCGCGCGGTGATTCAGCGATGCTTAGGCGAAGACTCGGGGGCGGGAGAGGGCGATCGGCCACGGTGGGGCGGGAGCCCGGTTGATGCGCTGGCAGATCTTGCTCGCGGGGGCCGCCGCGGCCTGGTTCCTCTTCCGCAGCCTGCCGGCGGCGCTGCTCTTTGTCTCCCCCGGACTGCTCCGCTCCCGGGAGACCGACGACGACGGCTCGCTCGATCCGGCACGCGAGCCGGCCATGGAGCGGGTCGCGCGCGCGCTCGCGGAGCTCGGTTTCGAGAAGATCGGAGCGATCGAGGTCCGCCCGCCGCTCTCGGCCCCGTCGGCCGACCTCGTCTGGGCATCGACGGGAAAGCGGGCCTTCGCCGACGTGGCCGCGCGGGGAGGCCGGATCTCGGTGACGTTCTTCTCGCCGTTTCCCGGTGGCCGCGCCGTGCTCACGTCGGACTTCCGCCGGCCGTCGGTCGCGCACGAGGGCTACCTCGCGGGCGGGCTCGCGGGCATCGATGTGGCCGAGCTGTGGGCCGTCCACCAGCGCCGGGTCGAACATTTCCGGCCTCCGGCGGCGCCGTGGACGGACTTCACCGCCGCGGGCCGCGTCCGGGCGGAGGAGGCCGTCCTCCTCGGCCCCGGACGGCGCGACCTGCGGCGGCGCTCGGCGGGCGCGGCGATCGTCGCGCTGTTGGCGCTCGCCGTGCTCGCGGTCAGCGTCCTGCAGCTCGTGAGGCTCGCCTAGGAGGTTGGTATGAAATGGGTGCGGTCGCGAGAAAACCGAGACCTAAGGCGAGACGGGCGCCCGAGGAGTGAGCAGCGGAAACGTACTCTTTGCAGTACGTTGAGCAGCGAAGCGACGAGGCCGCCCGTCGCAGCGAAGGGATCGGCCGTCGCAGCAGGCAGCCATTTCACACCAGCCTCCTAGCCGGTCCGGCGACCGGCGCGGGATCCTGGACGTCACGGGGGCGGGGAGTTGGGAAAAAGCGATTGCCCTCTTCCCGCCTCCCGGCCTCTTGGCCTTCCACGGAGGCGAGCCTCTCCCTGGTGAACCCCTGCGCCGGTCATGGTGGCGAGGGGCCGATGGTCCGGGCGCCGACCGTCCGGTAAGCTGCACCGCCTCGCCCGATGACCACCGCCCTCCTCGCCCTCCTCCTGCACGCGGCGCCGCTCCTTCCGGCGGAGCCGATCCACGTCGCCGCCGACCGGATGGCGTATGGCCAGGGATTCGCCCGCGCTACGGGGCACGTCACGGTCACCGGGCCGGGCTTCATCCTGCACGCGCCCGCGCTCACCGAGGACACCACGCGCCGGAGGCTCGACATCGAGGGGCCCCTCTTCGCGGTCGACGGCCAGAACCTGCTCCTCGCGCGGCGGGGGACGGTCGACCTCGATCGGGCGACGGTCGAGCTGTTCCAGATCCACCTCTTTCAGAAGGAGCTGGTGTCGGCCGAGGAGCTGGCGGCGGCGCGGACGGCGGCCGAGGCCCAAAAGCTCGGCGCGAACCGGATCCTCGTCACGGCCGATCACCTCGTGCGGCTCGGCCCCGGCCGCTACCGGCTCACCGGCGTCGAGCTGACGAGCTGCAAGTGCACGGGGGAGGGGCGCTGCACTCCGGCCTGGTCGATGGCCTCGCGCCGGGCCGACGTGGAGGCGGGGCAGGGCGCCTGGCTCGCGTGGCCCGCCTTCCGGATCGCCGACGCCGGGCTTCCCTTGCTGCGCCCGCCCGCGCTCTACCTGCCCCTCGCCGACCGGCGCACGGGGTTCTTGCTCCCCCACTTCGCCTGGCAGGTCCAGAACGGGGCCATCCTCGACGAGCCGTTCTTCCTTACCCTAGGGCCGAGCTACGACCTCACGCTTTCGGCGGGCTACGTGACCGGCCAGCAGGAGCTGATTCCCGCGTCGTCGGCGGCGGGGGCTCCGCTCGTGCCGGGGGGGATCGGGATCGGCGGCGTCCATGGCCCGCGGGCGAGCGCCGAGTTCCGTTACGCTCCCGCGCCGGACCTGGTCGGGCGCCTCTTCGGGAGCGTCCTGGATGACGAGAACCACGACTGGATCGCGACGCCCTCCGGCAAGTATCAAGGGTACGTCCGCGGCCCGCGCGCCTCGCTCCACTACTACCAGGTGCAGGGCGACGAGGGTCGGTTCGGCGATCGGCTCGACCTCTCGCTCGTCTCCGACGCGCGCCTGACGAGCCAGCTCACGACGGACATCCTCTTCGCGTCCATCCCCGCGACGCGCAGCGCTGCCCTCGGATTCTGGCGCGGCGACGACCTGCTGCTCTCCGCGGACGCCGTCTATTACCAGGACTTCCAGGGCTACTTCTCGCCCGAGAACGTCCACCAGGAGCTGTTCGGGCCGGGCGCGCCGGCGACGCTCGCGACCGCGCCGCGACTCGAGGCGAACGTCCCCGATCGGCGGCTCGGCCCCTTCTGGCTCTCGGTCTCCTCGGAGGCCACCCACGAGGGCGCCCTCGGCCAGCCCTACGACCGGATCACCGAAGGCCCCCTCCCGTTCACCTCGCCGGATCTCGCGCTCGCGCCCTTCTCGCCGTGGCAGCCCGGCCGCGCGCCCGCCGATCGGCTCGACGTCGTCCCGGCGCTGCGCTGGCCCGTTGATCTCGGCCGCTTCGCGACCGCCTCGCTCCAGGCGTCGTTCCGCGAGGATCTCTGGTCCTTCGAGGACGACACCCAGCCCGGCGGGACGAGCCTCGGGCAGTCCGGCCAGCGCGGCTACCCGATCCTCGACGGCGAGCTGGGGACTCGGCTGTCGCGAACATGGGAGTCCGGCTGGAGCCACGTGATCGAGCCCGAGCTGCTCGTCCGCGCGATCCCATCGATCGAGGCGAGCGGGCTCGTCCCGCCGCTCTGGATGGCGCCCTCGAATGGGTTCGTGTTCGACCACGCCACCGGCCTGCCGATCGCGACGTTCCTGCCTCTCCCCTACGACGAGATCGACTTCGCGCCGGGGTACGGCGCCACGCCGGCCACGGGCGCGCCGGGGATGCTCGTGCGAGGTGTTCTGCCGGAGGGCTTCGCGCAGGCCGAGCTGCACGTCGATCAGCGGCTGCGCGGGCCCGGCTTCTCTGGCCGCCTCGACTTCGGGGAGTACGTGGACCTGTTGGGCCCGGAAGGAACGTTCGGGCTGATCAAGAGCACCTTCGGCCCTTTCCACGCGAACGCCTACGCGCTCATCGCGAACCGCACCTTGCCCTGCCCGAACTGCAACGCAGGGGAGAGCGAGTTCCGCCGGCTCGAAGAGGCGAGCGGCGACGCCGGCTGGGGCGATACGCGCGGCGACAACGTCTCGGTCTCCTTCGCCCGCGCGCTGGCCGCGGGCTCGCTGCGGCTCGACTCTCCGCTCGACGCGCTCTTCGCCCCGCCCCTGCCGGCCGGTGACCCGCTCTGGGCGCTCCCCGACCTGACGCAGGTGATGGCCGCCGGGACCGCGCAGATCGCGGACGGGTTTGCCGTCCACGGCGGCGTCACCTATCTCTTCGCCTCGGGCGCACCCATCCAGATTCTCGCGGGCACGGGCTGGAAGTCATCCCAGGGGTGCCTCGCGCTGGACGCGAACCTCGTGTTCCAGCCTTTCTTCCAGCCCGCGGTCTCCGGCCAGCCACCCACCGCCCCGACGTTTGGTCTCGCTGCTTTCTTCGTGACCTTCGACCTCGGGGAGCTGGGCGGCGGGAGCCTGTAAGCGGAGCGCCGGCAATGGGGCTCGCCATGGAGCGTCCGCCGTGCGACGTCGAGCCGCTGGCCGCGCCCGGGGGCTCGCCCGTCTTCCGTGAGGGGGGGCGGGGAGGCCGAGCACGTCGCTGGAACCGCGGAAACACGGGGGAAGGCGTCGAGTTTCACCGCCCGTCTCTTGCGTCGTTGCAGCGGCAGGTTTACTGACGAACCCATGACACCTTCGGTCTCGAGTCGGATCGGCGAACGGATCAGGTTCTTGCGGCTCCACATGCGCGGCGGCAAGCTAACCCAGGAGGATCTGGCCGAGCGGGCCAACATCAGCGTCTCGTTCCTGAGCATGATCGAGCGCGGCCAGCGGTCCGCGCATGTGGAGACGCTGAACAGCCTCGCCCGGGCCCTCGGCGTCACGATGTCCGAGCTGTTCCGCGAGAATCGCGCCCGGACCCCGAAGGGCCCCGACGCGATCGCCGAGCCGCTCGTCCGTTTCGTCGAGAATCGGCGGCTCAGCCGCCGGGAGGTCGAGAAGATCCTCGACGTCGCCGCCGCGATGTTCCCGCTGCGGCAGTGAACGACGCTCCCCGCAGGGCTAGGAGGCTGGTGTCCAATGGCTGCCTACTGCGAAAGCCGAACCCTTCGCTGCGACCGGCGGCCTCGTCGCTTCGCTGCTCAACGTACTGTAAAGAGTATGTTTCCGTTGTTCACTCCTCGGGCGCCCGTCTCGCCTCGGTCTCGGCGCTCTCGCGACGGCACCTATTGGACAGCAGTCTCCTAGAGCGAGTCCACGGGGACGGGCACGAAGGTCAGCACGAACAGGACGAGGGCGGCGGCGCAGACGGCGCGCCGCAACGGCGAGAGAGGCTCCGCGGCGTTCTTCACGGGGGGATGTCCGTAGCCGACGAGCCGGGTCGCGACGAGCCACCAGACGAGCCACGAGAGGCTCGAGAAGATCCCTAGTCCGAGCAGCCCCCAGCCGACCGCCCGCCCGAGCGCGCGGCTCTTCTCCCCGAAGAGCGCGTGGGCCACGTGTCCACCGTCGAGCTGCCCGATGGGGAACAGGTTGAGGCTGGTGACGAAGAGGCCGAAGACCGCCGCGAATGCGACCGGGTGGACGACCACGTCCTGACCCGCGGGTGCTGGACCCAGGACCCACCGCTCGCAGATCCGGACGAGCAGGTCATCGCCGAAGGCGAGCACGCCGGAGGAGGCCGCGACCTGTCCGTGCAGAACGCGCCACTCGTGGAGCACGATCGCGAGGACCGAGTCCCCGCCGAGCCAGAAGCTCGCCCCCGCCGTCGGGCTCGGCTGGTAGTGGGACCAGGAGAGGCCGAGGACGAGCAGGGGAAGGGCGACGACGGCCCCCGCGATCGGCCCGGCCGCGCCGATGTCGACGAGGGCGTCGCGGGTGGCGATCGGGGAGCGCATGCGGATCACCGCGCCCAGGGTGCCGAAGGAGACGAGGCCGAGGCCGGGGAGGACGGGAGGCACGGGGATGACGAAGGGCAGCGACGTCTCCACCCGGTGGATCCGGGCGAAGACGTAGTGGCCCATCTCGTGGGAGAGGAGGATGGCGAGCAGCGTGGTCGAGAAGGCGAGCCCCTGGGAGAGCAGCGCGCCCCCGTCGAGTCCCGGCCGGGCAAGGAGCATCCCCGCCCACGTCGTGGTGAGGAGGGTCAGGACGAGGAGCGCGCCGTGGAGCGGCAGGCGCCTTTCGACCGCCGCGTCCGCCACCGCTTCAGCTTCCTCCCAGCCCTTGCCGCGGCACGACCTTCCCGAGATCCAGCTCCTCGTAGCCCTTCGCCGTGATCGTCACGTAGAAGAGATCCTTCTGCGGCTCGCGATCCGGGCCGATCGTCGTGGTTCCGGTCGCGCCGGGGAAACCCTGAATCGCCGCGAACGCGTCGCGCGCCTGCGCGCGGGTCGCAGGGTGCGAGGCGAGCGCCTGCGCGACCATCCGCGCCGCGTCATAGGCCTCCGCCTCCATCAGGCCGGGCGGGTGGCCGTACGCCTTCTGGAAGGCGGCGACGAAGGCCCGGGTGGCCGGCCGCGCGCTCTGGGCGAAGAAGCCATCCACGAAGACCGAGCACTCAACGTACCGGCCGGCGCGTTCCACGAGGTCGAAGTCCGGGTCGGCCCACGCGGTCCAGCCGAGCAGCTCGACCGTGGGGATCCGCGTGGCCCCGGTCGTCTCTCGGATCCGGCGCAGGTCGGCCGCGTCGCAGCCGTTCGTGACGACGTTCTCCACCGCGAGCTGGGGGGCGATGAGCGAGACGTTGCGCGCCGAGTCGGCGATGAAGAGGGCGTCGAAGTCGACGACCGGAGGCAGCCCTTCGCGCA
Organism: Myxococcales bacterium; assembly: GCA_021807105.1. Classification (GTDB taxonomy): domain Bacteria; phylum Myxococcota; class Myxococcia; order Myxococcales; family JAKAPL01; genus JAKAPL01. The sequence goes on from JAKAPL010000005.1 coordinate 66,921, forward strand.
GCTTCCGCAGCTCCCGCTTGAACCGCAGCGGCCGCAGCTTCTCCTCCCGCAGCTCGCGCACGCCCTCGATCCAGTCCTCGCGCAGCTCGAGGTCGTGCCGGCCGACGAGCTTCTCAGCGTACGTCTTGAAGGTCGTCGTGCCGGCCGGATAACTCTCCGCGCCGCGCACGACCCCCCCGGCCGCGTCCACCTGGTCCCAGAGGAGGTTCATCATCTGACGCCCGTAGTCGATGTCCGGCCAGAGGAACGCGAAGCGCTGGATCCCCCGCCGCTTCGCGTATTCGATGATGGCGCGCGCCTGCGCGGAGTCAGTCAGGAAATTCCGGAAGACGTATGGCCCGAGGTTCGTGAGCCCCTCGGCGCGCGCCAGGGTGACGATCGGGATCCCGAGCCGCTGCGCGGCCGTCGCGGCGGCCTCAGCCTCGGAAGAGAGGATCGGTCCGAGGAGGATCTGGGCGCCCTGCGCGGCGAGCGCCTCCACGGCCTTCGCGGCCGCGGCCGGATCGCCGCGGCTGTCCGCGACTCGGATCCGGTCCGCCGCGTCGCCCAGGGCGAGGCGGATGCCCTGCAAGGCGGCCGTCGCGTAGGCCGCGAACTGGGGCGGGCTTTCGGGCAGGAGGACGCCGATGAGGCCCGGCTCGACGCGACCAGCCGAACGGAGCCGGTCGAGGGCGGCCTTCGCCACCGGCGCGGCGGGCGAGCCCGGGAAGCGCGCGAGGAAGGTCGAGAGCTCGACGTCCGCGCCGGGCGCGCCCTCGTGGGCGAGGACGAGCGCGCGCTTGGCCGAGAGGATCGGGACCGCCGGATCGTCCGGAGGCAGATCGGAGAGGAGCCGGGCGATGTCGATCACCGGTAGGCGCGCGTCGACGATCCGGCGGATCTCCGCCCGGGCCCGCGAACGCTCCGCTGCGTCGGGCGAGAGCTTGGTGAGCTTGACCCAGGCGCGCACGGCCTCGGCGAAGTCCCCCCCTTCCACGGCCGCCTCCGCGAGCCGGCGAACGACCGCCGGCTTCTCCTCGGCGGGCGCCCGTTCGACCTGGGTGCGCAACGCCTGCTCTGCATCGTGGAAGCGCCGGAGTGCGAGGTCCAGCGCCGCCATCCGGCGCTTGGCTGCGTCCGCGAGCGGATCGAGCGGGTAGCGGAGCGCCAGCTCCGCGTAGGCGTCACGCGCCGGCCCCAGCCTGCCCGCCGCCTCCTCGGCACGGCCACGAGCCCAGAGGGCCTGTGCGGCGGCCTCGTCCTGCGCCCCCGGCGGGGTGGGCTCTGCGGGAGCCGGCGCGGAATGAGCGCACGCGGCGAGAAGGAAGGCAGCGAGAAAACAGAGGCGAGCCATGGGCGCCCGCGGTGTAGCGCGCGCTCGGGCCTCGGGTCAACCGCCGCCGCGGCCCTGCTTCCTTGGCCGCCGCCGTCAGCCCGCGCGGGCCCCGGTGGACCGGGAGGCGGGCTTGCGGTAGAATGACTATGCTCTGGCCAAGGACATGGACAATCGCCCGCTCGTTGCTTTCTCCACCGTCGCGTTGGCCGCGGCACTCTCGTCCTGTTGTCCGGACCGGCTCGTCCCGATGGAGGCGGCGTACGCCGGCGACGCGGGCATCCAGACCACCAGCGAGGTCGATCCCGGCGGCCTGAACGCGCCGGGATACACCGGTGGGCCGGACGAGGATGCGGGTCTCCGGGACGCCGGCGAGGGTCGCGATGCGGGCCTGGATTCTGGAAGCCACGAAGACGCCGGCTTCCACGAAGACGCGGGCGCCGAGGACGGGGGCCACGGATCGAGCGGCGGAACCTCCGGCGGAACATCCGGCGGCACCTCGGGGAACAGCTCGGGCGGCACGTCCGGCAGCTCGGGAGGCACGTCGGGAGGGACTTCGGGCGGGACCTCCGGCGGCACTTCGGGAGGGCCTGGCGAGACGGACGGCGGCTGCCGGACGGACCCCGATCTGGCCGGCGCGCCCTGGACCATGACGGCCGACTACGACATGTCGGTGGCCGTCCAGCACGGCGGCATGCCGGGCGTCGTCCGGGCATTCGAGGACATCAGTGGCGTCCTCAACTCGCTCCAGAGCGCTGGCTTCCCGATCCCCTCGTGGGCCACGACGCTCTTCCAGAACCTCGCGAACCTCAAGGACCTTTTCCAGGACATCCACGTCATCTCGAACCTCCAGCTCGACCGCGACAGCACCTTCAAGTACAGCGCGCAGGAGACCTGGGAGCAGGTGGACGTCTACCAGAATGGCACGCTCGTCCCGCTCGACGGCGGCAACGTCGGCTTTACCTCCCCCCCGGGATACACCGTCACGACGTGCAGCGGCACGGCGACGTTCTCGCGCCACGACATCTCCGGGTCGATCAACGGTCTGCTCCCGGAGGTCCTCGACGCGGCCACGATGGTCTACACCTGCACGAGCGGCGGCCCTTGCTACTCGTCCTTCCAGGACGCGGTCCAGGGCGCGCTCGATTGCTCGCAATTCGGCTTCCCCGCGTCGGTGCTCTGCGACGCCATCGTGGGGGGCGTCGTCGGCGAACTGGAGAACGCGCTCGCTGGGGTCGCCTTCCCAGCGAACGTCTGCACGGTTGCCGGTACCTGTACGATCCAAGACGCGAACGACCTCGTGAACGGCGTCTGGCAGGGCGACCTGTCGGGCGTCCCGTTCCCGGGGACGTTCAGCGCGGTCCGGTAGTCAGTCCCGCGGCAGCGGGACCTCGATTTCGAGGCCGTCATGCGCCAGTTCTGCTTTCGGGAACGCCTCACGTGCCTCCCGGGCGAGGAGAGAGACGTCGTCCTCGTAGCGCGACGAGAAGTGCGTGAGGACGAGCCGCGCGACCCCCGCCTCCCGGGCCAGCTCGGCGGCTTCGCGGGCCGTCGAGTGGCGCGTCTCGATCGCCCTCTCCCTCTCCCCGTCCGCGAACGTGGCCTCGTGCACGAGCACGTCCGCCCCCCGTGCGGCCCGCGAGAGGGCCGCGCAGGGGCGCGTGTCGCCGCTCACGACGATCTTGCGCCCGCGACGCGCCGGGCCGAGCACCGCCTCCGGCTGCACGATCTCCCTGCCGAGTTCGATCGTCTCGCCCCGTTGCAGCTTCCCGTAGAGCGGCCCGGCCGGAATGCCCAGCGCCTGCGCGCGATCCAGCCGGAACTCCCCCGGCCGGTCGTCCTCGACGATCGCGAACCCGAGGGCGGCGATCCCGTGGTCCACCGCGACGGCCTCCACCCGCCACCCGCCGCGGGCGACGATCTCGCCGCCGGAAAGCTCGTGGATCTCGATCGGGAAGCCGTGCTGGTCGAAGCCTAGGTGGAGGGCCGCGTCGAGGAACTTCCTCGCGGGCGGCGGCCCGTACAGATCGAGCGGTTCTCGCCGGTCCTGCATGGCGAGCGTGCGGACGAAACCGAGCAGCCCGAGGTAGTGGTCGGCGTGGAAGTGGGTGAAGAAGATCGCGTCGATCGAGAAGCCCGGTCCGTAGCGCATCATCTGGCGCTGCGTCCCCTCGCCGCAGTCGAAGAGGACCCGCGCGGCCCCGCGCCGGACGGCCAGGGCAGGCAAGTTGCGTCCGAGCGTCGGTTGGGCCGCGGAGGTCCCGAGGAAGGTGAGCCGGAACACGGTACGACCGTATCACACGGCGTCAGGCCCGCTCCCGGGCGACCGCCGGAAGCGCGATCTCTGTCTCCTGCCAGCGCACCCCCTCGTGATGGAACGCGAGGATCCGGTCGCAGCCGCCGGCGCGGACCGAGAGGACGAGGTACTCGGCGCCGGGGAGGAGCGGCTGGCCGCCCGCGGAGAGCGCCTGCGCGCGATCCTCGTCGGAGAAGTAGGCGCCCACGTCGGCGTGGGAGTGGAAGACGGCTGCCAGCCGCTCGCCGGCCGCGTCGGCGCGCTCGAGGGCCTCCATCTGCCGGCGCGGGTCCATGAGGTACGCCGTGCGGGAGGTGCGCGGGAAGCGGTCGGGGTCGCGGGCGTGGTAGCGATCGACCGCGTTCGGGATCGGCTCGGCGCGCCGGCCGGCGGGCCCCGCGAAGACGAAGCCGCAGCCCTCCGCGGGGTAGGCGCGCTCGGCCTCCGCCACCATTGCCGCGATGACCTCCGGGGGATAATCGGACATCGGTCGTCAGGCCCCCGGACGCGAGGGCTCGAAGTAGCGGTCGGCGCGATCGGGGAGCACGGTGACCACGACGCCCTTCTCCCCCGCGTCGCGCAGCCTGCCGGCGACGCGCAGCGCTCCGGCGATCGCTGCACCGCTGCTGTGGCCGACGAGCAGCCCCACGCGCTTGCCGAGTCGCTCGGCCATCGACCAGCCCTCGTCGGTCGAGATGAAGAGCGTCTCGTCCCGATCCTCGGCGCGGTAGATGGCGGGGACGATCGAGCTGCGCAGGTGCTTCAGGCCTTCGAGCCCGTGGAAGGGGTCGTCGGGCTCGACGCCGACGACCCGCACGGCCGGGTTCTCTCGCTTCAGCCGCCGGCCGGTCCCCATGAGCGTGCCGCTCGTGCCGATGCCCGCGACGAAGTGGGTGACGCGGCCGCGCGTCGCCTCCCAGATCTCGCGGCCGGTGCCGAGGAAGTGGGCCTTGGGGTTTGCGGGGTTGCCGTACTGGTCGAGGTAGGCGTACTCGTCCGGCCGCTGGGCCGCGAGTTTTTGGGCCAGCCGGATGGCGCCGTCCGAGCCCTCCATCGGATCGCTGAAGATGAGCTTCGCGCCGTAGGCGCGCGTGATCTGCTTGCGCGCGTCCGAGACGTTCTCGGGCATGACGAGCGTGATCCGGAGCCCGAGGGCGGCGCCGATCCAGGCGTAGGCGACGCCGGTGTTGCCGGAGGTCGAGTCGAGGACGCCCTTCTTCGGCCCCAGCCGACCGGTGGCCGAGGCGTCGAGGATCATCTGCAGCGCCGGGCGGTCCTTCACGCTCCCGCCCGGGTTCTGGAACTCGAGCTTCGCGTACAGCTCGACGCCGGCGCTGAGGAGCCCCTCCTCCGCCTCCAGCGCGTGCAGCCGCAGGAGCGGCGTGCGGCCCACGGCTTCGACGATCGAGGCGAGCGGGCGGACACCGAAGCGCGCGGCGTCAGCCATGCGTGCACTCCGGCGGGGGGAGGTTGCGCGCCGTGGGCCAGACGGAGAATGCGACCGGCTCCCGCGAGCCGGGACGCGCGAGCGCGAGGAGCAGCTCTGCAGCCGCGAGGCTCCCCGCCGCGAGCGCCGCGGCCGGACGATCTTCCCGCGCCACGGCCGGCTGCGCGGCGAGCAGCGCGGCGAGACACGCGCCGCACGGGCGCCCCGGCGAGGCGGCGAATCCCGAATCCGAGAGGACGAACCGCGACGGCTCGCGCCCCGCCGGCTCGAGGATGGCGGCGGAGGAGACGACGGCCGCGCCCTCGCCCGGCCCGATCGTCACCCCCGCCGCGGCAAGGTAGTCGCGCAGCGCGTCCGCCGCGGGCCCCTGCGCGCGCACGTCCACGCGCGCGGCGAGGAGCCGCGCCTGCCCCGCGAGGCCGAAGCTGGGCAGGGCGATCTGCCGCGAGAACCGCGCCTGTTCCTCGGCCGTCAGCGCGCGCCTCCGGCGATCGCCGGGACGAGCGAGATCCGGTCGCCGTCCTGGACCTTCGTGGAGAGCTGTTCGAGGAACCGGATGTCCTCGTCGTTGCAGAAGACGTTGACGTAGCGCCGCACGCCGCCCTTCTCGTCGAGCAGCCGCGGCCCGATTCCTGGGTAGCTCTGCTCCAAGGCCGCGAGCACCTCTCCCACGGTCGAGCCGGCGACCTCGACGACCTCCTGGTTCTTCGTGAAGCTGCGCAACGACGCCGGTATACGAACCTTGACCATGACTACCTCCTTGAACCCGCCTTATTGACGGTCCGGCTGCTGCCGCGTCCGGATCCGCGCCTGCGAAGGGTGGGGATAGCGCCCCCCACAACGACCTGGGGGGGAGGCTCGCCCCCCACGCCTGCGGCGCACATGGGTACGCCTCGGCGGTCGTCGTTGCGCCTGCCGTCCTCGGCTCGGGTCTCGAACGCCTCGCGACGCCGTCCCGTGAATAAGGCGGGTGGAACCTCATCGTGCCTTCTGTCCGCCCCCGGTTCGCGAGGCTCGGGGGGGCGCGTGGGGGAGATCCGGGAGCGTTGCCCGGGAGCGGGGACGCGCGCCGCTCGGTGGGCCGAGCTGGCGCCGCACCCGCACCCCCTTCTCCTCGCCACCACGCTCTCGCGGAGCAGGCCGCGTTGCGCGTCGTAGCGCACGAACGTCCCCGGGATGGCCGTCGCGCGCAGCGCCGACCACGCGAGCCGTGCCTGCGCGGCGCCGACGACGCCCGCGACCGGGCCCAGGATGCCCCGCTCGCGGCAGCTCTCCGCCTGGCTCGCCTCCTCCACGAGGCAGCGCACGCACGGCCCCGCCCCGGGCACGACCAGCAGCGCCTGCCCGGAGAACCCGGCCGCGCCGCCGTGGACGAGCGTCCGGCCGAGGGCGAGCGCGAGGTCGGAGAGCCAGAGCTTCGTCGCCAGCGCGTCCGTGCCGTCGATCCAGACCGGCCAGCGTGACAGCTCGGGGGCGAGCGCGGGCCCCGCGAAGGCCGTGACGGGGACGACCTCGCACCCGGGGACCAGCCGGCGGAGCGCGAGGGCGGCGGCCTCGGCCTTCGGGCGACCCACGTCTTGCTCGCGGTAGAGGAGCTGGCGCGGCAGGTTGCTCAGTTCGACCCGGTCGCCGTCGAAGAGGCCGAGCCGTGGAACGCCGCTGCGGGCGAGGGCGAGCGCGGCCGGACCTCCGAGCGCGCCGAGGCCCAGGATGGCCGCGCCTTTCACGAGAATTGCTCCGTCATGCTGAAGTAGCGCTCGCCGGTGTCGCAGAAGAGGGTGACGACGTTCTGGCCGCTCCCGAGCTGCCCGCCGACGCGCAGGGCCACCGCCGCGGCCGCGCCGGAGGAGATCCCGCACAGGAGCCCCTCCTCCTGGGCGAGCCGCCGCGTCACCGCCCAGGCCTCCTCGTCGGTCACCACCTCGACGTGATCGATGATCGATCGATCGAGGATGGGCGGGACGAAGCCCGCGCCGAGCCCCTGGATCCGCGTGACGCCCGGCGGATAACCGGAGAGCACGGCGCAGGCCGCCGGCTCCACCGCGACGACGCGCACCGCCGGCCAACGCTCCTTCAGCGCGCGCCCGGTGCCGGTGAGCGTGCCGCCGGTCCCCACGCCGAGGACGAGCGCGGCGGGGACGACCCCCACGGCGTCGAGCGCCGCGGCGATCTCCAGCCCCGTGCCGTCGTGGTGCGCGCGCGGGTTCGCCGGGTTCTCGAACTGCTGCGGCATGAACCAGTCGGGATTCGCGGCCGAGAGTCGCCGCGCCTCCTCGATGGCGCCCTCCATGAGCCGCTCCTCGGGCGTGAGCACCAGCTCGGCGCCGTACGCCGCGAGGAGCGCGCGCCGCTCCGGGCTCATGTTCTCAGGCATGGTCAGCACGAGCCGGTAGCCGCGCGCCGCGCAGACGAGGGCGAGCCCGATGCCCGTGTTCCCGCTCGTCGGCTCGACGACCGTGCCGCCGGGCCGCAGCCGTCCCTCCCGCTCGGCCGCCTGGATCATCGCGAGGCAGATCCGGTCCTTGACGCTGCCGCCAGGCTCGAATTGCTCGAGCTTCGCCCAGATGGCCCCGCAGCCGCGCGGCGGCAGCCGCGAGAGGCAGACGAGCGGCGTCTGGCCGATCACCTCGATGACCGAGTCGATGGGCGCCGGGACGGGCTCGGCGGCGAGGCCCCGGGTGGGCTCCTTGCGCTTCGGCGTGGCTCGGCTGCGGGACGGCACGCCGGGATTCTACCCGCGGCGGATGAAGAATCCAGAGAAAGGATCCTCGCGCCCCTCCGCCGGCGGCAGCGGGTTCCCCAGGAGCACCTTAGATGAAGAACATGGTCTGATGATCGGGCGCTGCGCGCGGCACGCCGGCCCGCTCGGTCCGCCGGCAAATGTCGGCGAGGGAGACGCCGTCGAAGACGGCCGTCATCTGCCGCTCCAGCTCCGTCCAGACCGCGTCGGCGGGCGCGGACGCCTGCCCGGAGTGCTCGCCCACCGTGAGCCGCAGCCCGCCGTCGCAGGCGCGGATCACGTCGCCGACCGTGATCTCGGCCGGGGGGTGCGCGAGGAAGTAGCCGCCGAGCCGCCCGCGCCGCGTCCCGAGCAGCCCGTGCGCCTTGAGCCGCGCGAGGACCTGCTCGAGCATGCGCGGGCTCACCCCCTGCCGCTTCGACATCTCGCTCACCCGCGTCGGCCGCCCGCGGTTGTGGAAGGCAATGTCGATCGCCGCCCGCAATCCGTAACGGCAGCGCGCCGAGAGCCTCATGCCGCCGATATAGCAAAATCCGGCGGGGCGCGCGCCCACCCCGTAAGAGACCTCACCCGCGTGAGGCGCGGCCCCGGCCCCGGCAGTCGCTACGCTCCGCCGCGATTGGGCGTTGACGAACGGGCGGGGAGGCGGTAGCTCATGGGCACCGATGGCCGAGTTCGATTGCCGCGCCTGTGCCCTGCCGCTGGTGCTCGTCCGCGCGCCGGGCAGCCTGGTGGGTTACTGGTGCTGCCCCCGCTGCGATCGGCGCTTCGCGACCTCCTACGAGTCCGAGCTGCGCGCCGCGGCGGGCAGGCGGCGCCAGGCGGGCGAAGAGGATGGCGCGCTGCGCGACGTGCGCGAGCGGCTTGACCGTTTCCTCGCGCGGGCGGAGGGGGCCGACCCCTTCGCCGTCCTTGGCCTGCCGCCCCAGGCGACGCTCGCCGAGGCCCGCGAGCGCTTCCACGCGCTCGCCCTTCGTTTCCACCCCGATCGCGGCGGCGATGCCGAGGCCATGCGTCGGGTCATCGAGGCCTTCGACGCCGTGCGGGACCGGATCGCGAGATCGCCGGGCCCGGCGCGGCATCCGGAGAGCGTGGCGATCGCGCGCCGGCGGCCGGTGGGCCCAGTGGACGCGGCCCGGGGGGGCGTGGAGGTTCCATGAACGCGCGGCAGAGACGAGACAGGCTCGCCCGGGGAAGCAGGGAGGCGGGGCGGGTTCCCGTCGAGCCGCCGGGTACGCGTCCGGCGCGGTTCCGCCTCCTGCGCGGCCTCCTGCTCTTCTCTGCGATCGCCGTCCTCGCCCCCGCTTGCCGAAAGGTCGACTACGTCGAGATCGCGCCCGCCCAGGTCGTCATGAAGCGCCGCGGCGAGGGGCTGCTGCTGCGTGCCCTGCCCAAGAACCGCAACGGGTTCTACTTCCCGCGGCTGCCGGCGCGCTGGTCGATCGACGACCGGAAGGTCGCGAAGATCGACGACAACGGGCAGCTCACGGCCGTCGGGCCCGGCCGCACGGTCGTCTCGGCGGAGGTCGAGGGCCACACCGGGAGCGCGGACGTGACCGTGGAGAGCGTCGAGAGCATCCGCATCACGCCGAACTGGGCCGAGCTGAAGGTCGATGATCCGGCCTTTCGGCCCTCGATCACCCCGCTCGACTGGCAGGGACACGAGCTGCGCGGTCGGTCGATCGAGATGAAGGCCGCGGACGAGAACGTCGCGGACGTGGACGGCGAGCAGGTCTGGCCCGTCGGCCCCGGCCACACGATCGTGACCGTCCGGGTGGACGATCGGACGGCGCCGATCGACGTCACCGTGACCGGCCCTGCGAAGCCCGCGGGCAAGCGTCACCGGCACTAGGAGACTGGTTGAAACTGGAAGAGACCTTAGGGAAAGGCATTCGTACCCCAGTCTGGAGAGGCGAATTGCAGCTTCCAATGGGGTGTTTTCTCAATTGTGTTCGTTGGACACCAGCCTCCTAGGCCGTGTCCGACCGCGACGTCGTCGATCAGTTCACCCGGCAGGTGGAGACGTTCGTCGCCTCGCCGCACGTCAACGCCGAGGAGCCGGTCCGCCGCTTCCTCGCCCTCGTCCTGCCGCGCGCGGGCGATCGGGCGCTCGACGTGGCCTGCGGGCCGGGCCTGCTCGCCAAGGCGTTCGCCCCGCGCGTCGCGAGCTACCTGGGCGTCGACCTGACGCCGGCCATGGTCGAGAAGGCCCGGCGGATCGCGAGCGAGGCGGGCCTCGGGAATGCCCGCTTCGAGGTGGCCGATGCGACGCGCCTGCCGTTCCCGGAGGGCTCGTTCGACCTCGTCCTCACCCGCCTGGCGCTTCATCACATGCCCGACCCCGCGCACGCCCTCGCCGAGATGGCGCGCGTGCTGGTCCCCGGCGGCCGGCTCGGCGTCTTCGACCTCCAGGCGACGGAGGATGCGGTCGAGGCGGCGGAGCTGAACGCGATCGAGCGGCTGCGCGATCCGAGCCACGCCCGCACGCTGCCCCTCTCCGAGCTGTGCGCCCTCGCCGGCCGCGCCGGCCTGTCGGTCGAGCGGGTCGACACGGTCTCGCTGTCCATCGAGATCGAGGACTGGCTCCGCCGCGCCTTCCAGCCGGCGGAGGCGTCGGAGGAGGTCCGGCGGCGCCTCGTCCCCGGTCCCCGCGCGTTCGGCGGCCATCCCGTCTACCGCGACGCGGCCGGCCACCTCTGCTTCGACAGCCGCTACCAGATGCTGCTCGCGATCCGGTGACCCCGCGCCGCGCATCCGAGGGCGCGGCGACTTCCGGGGTCGAGAGCGAAGCCGGGGATCTGCACCCTCTTCGCCGGCCGGGGCCTCGCCTCACACGGGTGAGGCTGCGTGCGGACGGCTCCGGGGCGCGGCCGGCCCCTCGGCCGCGCTGGGTCACGGCGATGATTGGCCACGCCGCCGTCCCACGGGTTATACTGGAACCCACCGCCAGCCGGAGCGTGAGCCGGATTTCTGGCGCGGGAGTGAAGATGCCCGTGGCGCGGAGCGCGACGCAGAAGGAGGCCGTCATGGCAGCCTCGACCCAGAAGCCCGACGAAGCCGCGGTCACCATCGCGGTCGACGCCGAGGGGTACCTGCTCGACGCTGGGCAGTGGAGCCCGGAGGTCGCGCAGGCCATCGCCGCGGAGGTCGGTGTCGCGCTGACCCAGGAGCATTGGAAGGTCCTCGGCTTCTGTCGCGAAGACTTCGCGCGGCAGGGGCAGTCGCCGAACGTGCGGCGGATCGGCCTGCTCTCGGGCGTCCCGATGAAGGATCTGTACCGGCTGTTCCCCAAAGGCCCGGGCAAGCTGGCGGCGCGGATCGCCGGCC